>JAWOIA010000129.1:0-44323 GCA_046484885.1 Desulfosarcina sp.
GCGCAGCCAGGTAAAAAAACGTTCCACATATTTTCGAATACCTTTGCTTTTGGCATTTAAAACGCTTTCGTTTAAAACATGCCACCCGGAAGGTGAACCCGCAATGCAGGTAAATGGCCCCGGGATGGGTTTCACGAAAAACCCGAACCCCGTCGATCTCGCCCAGGCGCGTGTTGTCGACGGCGTTGATAATAGCAAACCGGACCCCCGATCCCCGTAAATCGACCCGTCGATGGGGGTTTTTCAGGGCAGCGTACACGGTAGTGCCGTCGGCACTGCGAACCAGCGATCCGGAAAGGACCAGCTGCTCGAGATGCGCCTGGATGGGGGCCGGCGCCAGCAGGGGGTCATCGCTTTTCAAGGGCAGTTCCGCCGCCGCACAAATCAGGTGCCGAGACACTACTTCGCCGTTGTATGGATTGATCACCGCCGCCTCAGGCCTGCGGTCAACCAGTTCGGCCGGGTGTTTCACAAAGAAATGATCCAGGGCATCCTCGCCGGCCACCAGCACCACCGCCGACTCCCGGCCGCTGCGTCCCACCCGGCCGGCGCGTTGCCGGGTGGCGACCACTGAACCCGGATAGCCCACCAGCAGGCAAAGGTCCAGGCTGCCGATATCGATGCCCAGTTCCAGGGCACTGGTGGTAATCACCGCCAGCAGTTCTCCCGAAGCCAGCTTGGACTCGATGACCCGCCGCTCCTCGGGCAACAAACCGGCCCGGTATGCGCTGATGCGATCGGCCAGGTCCCCCGCACGCTGTTGGGCCCAGATGGCCAACAGTTCAGCCAACTTGCGCGACTGGGTGTAAACGATGGTTCGAAGCCCCCGCTTGAGCGCCGCCCGCAGCAGTGTCACCGTCGCGGTTAACGGCCCATCGGGCGGCTCCATCAGGATCAGATGCCGGCGTCCTTTGCCGGCGGTGCTTTGGGTGACAGCTTCCACCGGCAACCCCGTCAGCTGGCGGGTCAGTTGGTGCGGATTGCCTACGGTGGCCGAGGTGAACACAAAGGTGGGTTCGGCCCCGTAGTGGTTGCAGATCCGCCTCAGGCGTCGCAGCAGCTGAGCCATGTGGGAACCCAAAATCCCCCGGTAGGTGTGGACTTCGTCCACCACCACAAAACGCAGCCCGGCATACCAGTCGGCCCAGCGATCGTGGTAGGGTAACAGGGATAGGTGGACCATCTCGGGGTTGGTCAGGAGCATCGTGGGCGGTTGATCCCGAATTTTCCTGCGCCGATAGACTGGTGTGTCTCCATCGTAGATTTCGGCCCGCAGGGGGATTTCGGGCAGGTGGGCGGCCATGGCCCGGATGGTTTTGTGTTGATCCCGGGCCAGGGCCTTCAAGGGATAGATCAGCAGGGCACCGGCCGATCGATCGGTGATGACCGCCTCAATGACCGGCAGGATGTAAATCAGGGTTTTACCGGATGCGGTTTCAGTGGCGGCTACGGTGTGGGTGCCTGACCGCACCCGGTCGATGGCACGTGCCTGGTGGCGGTAGAGCCGGCTGATGCCCATGGCCGCGAGCAAACGGTTGATCGGTTCCGGCCAGGGCCGTTGCGGTTTTCCAAAGATGGGTACAGCGGGCGCGAATTCCCGGTGGTAGATCACCTGCCCGCCCACGGTCTGCGCAGCTTTCAGGGCGGTGACATAGTCGCTGATGGAAGCGCCGTCAGTCATGGCGTCCCAGTGGTGATCGGTATTTAGATGGCTGCCTTTTGTTCATATTGACTTGAAAAACTGAAAAAACAAGCTATATTCAATGGCACTCGTCGCAGCAACTCGCACCCAAGGCCCGCATAACGGTGGGTGCAGGCTGCTTCTTGAAAAAAACAGCCTGTCATTTGTGTGGCGGGCCCAGTATGGCATGACTTCCTTTCCGATTACAAGAGGATGCAGCAACTTGGACGACCCCTGCTTGTGCAGTCCCGTGTTTCGACCCGCGGGTCAATGGCCGCTTGATCCCCTTGTGCGCATGTGTCATTCGAGCCGACCAAGCCCGTGTGACCCACTCAAGCGTTTGACCGCTTCGGGGTTCTGCGGATGGCGCTGAGTGATCTTGTGACCCTTTTGATTCTGTTGATGCTGTCGGGCTTCTTCTCATCCGCCGAGACGGCCCTGTTCTCCATTAGCCAAACCCGTGCACGGCACATGGCAAAGGACAAAATCCGTACCCATCTGCTGATCAAGCGGATGAAGGACGATCCCCACAAGCTGCTGACCACGATCCTGATCGGCAACAACGTGGTCAACGTAGCTGCCTCGGCCATCGCCACCGCATTGACCATCGGCATGTTCCCCAATCGCCAAGCCGTGGGTCTGACCACCGGAGTGATGACGTTTTTGATCCTGGTGTTCGGTGAGGTGATCCCCAAATCCTTTGCCACCCGCAACAACATCCTGATCGCCAAGCTGACGATCTACCCCATCCACTGGTTGTCGATTCTCTTTACGCCGATCATCCTCTTTCTGAACTTCATTCCCCGCATTACCGGCAGGATCAGCAAGACGCCCTCGGCCACCGAACAGGAGTTGATCACCTTTGTGGAGGTGGTGGAAGAGCAGGGCGAGATCAAGGAGGCCGAGCGGGAGATGATACACAACATCTTTGAACTGGATGACACCAATGCTTCGGAAATCATGACCCCGCGGGCCGATATGTTCGTGGTGGACGCCGACGCCCCGCTCGACTTCAAGACCATCGCCGATTCCGGTTTCACGCGCATACCGGTGATCGAAGGCGACATCGACCACGTGGTGGGCATCTTGAATATCAAGGACATCTTCATGCACCAGGCCACCTCCGGAACGCCGGTGGATGTCCGCTCGGTCATGCGCCCGCCCTATTTTGTCCCGGAGAACAAAAAACTGGATCGATTGCTTCATCAGTTCAAGGCCCGCAAAAACCACATGGCCATTATCGTAGACGAGTATGGTGGCGTCTCGGGCCTGATCACCCTGGAGGACGCCTTGGAAGAGCTGGTGGGCGAAATCCGGGATGAGACCGATAAGGAGGACCCCCACATCATCACCAAAAAACCCAAGGAGTGGTTGGTGCTGGGAAAGTCGGAAATTGAAGAGGTCAACCAAAGGATTGGCATCAACATTCCCGAATCCAAGGGATACGACACCTTCTCCGGTTTTATCCTGGACCGCATCGGCAGGATTCCGGAAGAGAACGAAGCGTTCACCATCAACGGCTTCAAAGTGGTGGTCATGGAGATGGACGGCAACCGCATCAAACGCTATCTGGTGCAGGCCTTGGGGCAGCATGCGGAGGAATGAGCGTGGCTGGCGGCTATTAGGGATCTTGATGGCGCTGCTGGTGCCGGCCCTCGGTCACGGTTCCGACCCCGACGAGCTGCAGGTGGGTCGATTCTCGGAGATGAGCGCGGGCGCCCCGGTGACCGATTGGGAACCGTTAACCTTCAGCCGGATCGCTTCCCACACCCGCTATACGCTGGTCAACGAAGGGGGGAGAACCGTGCTGCGGGCAAAGAGCGATGCGTCGGCATCCGGATTGGCCCGCAAGATGGTGGTCGACCCCACGCTCTATCCGGTTCTGACCTGGGAGTGGAAGATCAGCAATGTGCTTGAAAAAGGCGATATCACCCTCAGCCGCCCCTGAGAGGCCGATCGACGCCGAGCCCAACCGGCGGCGCCCTGCCCGCGCCTATTTCACCCGTTCCACGTACTGTCCGCTGCGCGTGTCGATGCGGATCTTTTCCCCCTGGTTGACAAAGGGGGGCACCTGAACCACATGGCCGGTTTCCAACGTGGCCGGCTTGGTGGATCCGGCAGCGGTATCCCCTTTGGCCCAGGGCTCCGCCTCGCTAACGATCAGCTCCACGAAATTGGGCAGCGAAATCCCCAGGGCTTTTTTATCGAACATGAGGACGCTGCAAACCGTATTTTCTTTCAGAAAGGCTTTGACTTCACCCACCTGTTCTTCGGTCAGAAAGTCCTGCTCGTAATTGGACAAATTCATGAAACAATAGGCACTGCCGTCGA
This sequence comes from Desulfosarcina sp., assembly GCA_046484885.1. Classification (GTDB taxonomy): domain Bacteria; phylum Desulfobacterota; class Desulfobacteria; order Desulfobacterales; family Desulfosarcinaceae; genus Desulfosarcina. The sequence goes on from JAWOIA010000129.1 coordinate 4,013, forward strand.
AATAGAGGTACTCCATCTCCACCTCTTCAAGGTTGGCCTCCTTGAATTTTTCGCCGGACCGGTAGGTCTTGTCAAATTGCGACCCGGTGATCATGTTTTTGAGGCGGCATTTGTAAAGCGCCTGGCCCTTTCCGGGTTTGACAAATTCGAACTGAACGACCACATATGGATCGCCGTCGATCTCGATCTTGAGTCCTTTGCGCAAATCCCCGCTCTCGTACATTGTCTTTCCCCTATTTTTTCACTGTCCAATCAAGGTTTCCCGTCTGCGCGGCGGACTTCTGAAACCAGCATCCGGACACGCAGCGGGTCTTTTTTAAAACGAATCGACCGACCGCTGCCGTCCACGGCATTGGTGGCGGTGCAGCTGTCCACGCCAAAGGGCCGAACCTGCCGAATCCCCTCAGCCACGTTCTCAGGAGCGATGCCCCCCGCCAGGACCACCGGGATCCGGCTGGCGGCCACCAACCGGGCTGCCAGCGACCAATCGCACGTCTGGCCGGTAATGCCCACGAACCCGCTGACCGGCTGATCGCCGTCGCAGGACCCAATCACTGTGTCGGTCAAAAAATAGTCGCTCACGGGCTCCAGGCGAGCGGCCAGGACCATGACGCTGCCTTCCTCGGCCCCCGCCTGCCGGGGAATGGGGATGGAACGCATGATGCGAATATCAGGGAAACCGCGCTTCACCGTCGCCTGCAGGTCAAGGGCGGCCTCGACTGCACCACCGTCGGGCGGGTCGAGCCGATCACAAAAATGGACGATATGCGGCCGATGATGCTCCAGCGTTTCCAAAACGGCGTCCGGGTCGCCGAACAAGGGGATCAGGCTGCTGACCGCCCCCGCCCGACGGGCAACCGCAACGGTTTCACGCACAGCCGAATCGTATCGACCATGGAGCGAGGTGATCACACTGCCGATGTGATCCACCCCCAGGCCAATCATCTCCAAGGCCTCATGGGGAGTTTGAACTTCATAGATCTGAACGATGGTTCTGGCCATGCTCGCCCGTGTTTTGGTGCAGTCAGCCCGATGCGGCCGGTGCCCGTCCCTATCACATTCATGCTGATTGTGCAATTCGTATCCCCAGCGGCCGGGGCGCCTCTCCTTCGCATGCGAGTCAGTGTCCATCCAGAAACGAGGAGTTTTGGTCGCGATCAAGGCATGCGAGAAAATTTTACCACAGGCGCACCGAAAGAAGTGCCCTTGGGGTGCATATCGCTGCTATTCCGAGGATACAATTTTGAGCATAACGCAGATAGCGGACGAAATATCCGTTTATGGATGGACACGCGTTAAAGGTCCGGGAACGACCGGGCTTGGCCTGACGCGGGTGGTTCGGAAGCCGTGGCATTGAGAATCGGCTGGAGCGTGCTGTAGTAAGTTCGGATGCGGTCCACATACAGTACCGTCTCTTTGCCCCGGGCATACCCATGATCAAGGGCTTGATAGTACTTCTTTTGCTGCAGCAGCGGCAAAACCGATCGGACGCCATACCAGCTGTTCTCGGGCTTTCCCAGCCGCCGGGCCAAGATCCTGGCGTCCTGGAGGTGGCCGAAGCCGATGTTGTAGGCCGCCAGGGCCATGAGGGTGCGGTCGGGTTCGGGCACCGCGTCTCCGACCTGACGATGCAGGCGGGCCAGATAATCGGTGCCGGCAACAATCGAGGCCTCCACATCCAGGCGGTCCTCCAAACCGAGGTGCGCCGCCGTATCACGGGTCAGCATCATGATGCCCCGCACACCGGTATAACTCTTGGCCAGCGGATTCCAGTGGGATTCCTGGTAGGCCAGAGCCGCCACCAGTTTCCAGTCCAGGTTGTACGGTTCCGCTGCAGACTCGAAATAGGCTCGGTATTTGGGAAGACGCGACCTGATCCGTCGTCGGTAGCGGGCCAAGTCGACGTAATCCAGGTCCTCCAGATGACTGTAGTAGTGGTCGATGAGACCGCGGGTCAATTTACGGGTTTGGCCGAGCTCGAACCAGGCGTTGATGGCTTGATGCAGCCTGCGTTTGCGGGGGTCGGTGGCCCATCTCAGCTGCAGGGGCGGACCCAGGCTCATGTGGATGGTCAGTTCGGGGTAGTAGGGGTGATTCATGGACATGATGGTGGCGTCCACCACCGTCAGGGGCAACGATCGCTTCCAGACCATCTGGAGCAGATCCTCGGCGTTGTAAACCGAGAGGACCTGCCAGTTGATGGCGGGGTGCCGCCGCTGCAACGCTTCCAGCAATTCGACACGGGCACTGCCCCCGGTCATCCAAAGGGTGTAGCCCTCGAGGGCCTGCTCGCTGCTGATGGTGGGGCCGCCGCGGCGACCGACCACCTGCTGTTCAACTTCCAGGTACCCAGGACCCAGGGCCAGTGACCGGGCCGCCCCGCTGCCGAAAGGAAAACCTGCCGCAATGATATCACCCGCTCCAGAGCTGAGCGCGGCGAGCATCTCGGCTTCCCCTTCCATGACCCGAACAGCCAAGGCGAGGCCCAGATGGTCGGCAAAGGCTTTGGCCAGATCGTACTCCATACCGGCGGGTCCGTGTGGACCTTCGTAGTAGCATGCGGCGTTGTTGCGGGTGATCAGCACCAGCTCGCCACGGGCGTGGAGCGCCTCGAGGTCGTTGTGGCCCCAGGGGGGGGCACACCCGCAGCAAAGCGCCACCAGCCCCCATAGCCACAGGAGCCGGTGCCAGGCCTGCAAGAACCTGCCCGCAGGCGGCCTCAATTCTGTCGATGAGCGGTTGCGGTCCCGGGTTCAAACCCGGACGACAGCCGCTGCTGGGTTGGCGTCTCGGAAATCGTTTCGTCCATAAGGCTCGTTATAGCCCGGGATGGCAGAATGATCAACCCGCATGCCCCCGGGTGAATCGCCGCTCTGGGAACTGCCGGTTGTGCAGTTGCCTTTTGCAGCGGATAGTGGTATGACCCGCCCAATTAATCAACCTGCTGAATTATGGTGTATTTGTGACATCTTCGCCGGGGGCGTGCCCATGATTGTCATCGTGGATTTCGGATCCCAGTTCAACCAGCTCATTGCCCGCCGGGTGCGCGAGTGTCGGGTATACTGCCGCATCGAACCGCCGTCGGTCAGCGCCGACCGGATCCGATCCTGGGCGCCCGAAGGCATTATTCTTTCGGGTGGACCGGCCAGCATCTACGAAACGAACAGCCCCCGCCTGGACGGCGCTATCTTCCAACTGGGCATCCCGGTGCTGGGCATCTGCTACGGCATGCATTTTATGGTGGACACGCTGGGCGGAACGGTCCGGCAGGCCAACAAGCGCGAATACGGATTCGCAACCCTTTTCCCCAACCATCAAGATCTGCTCTTCTCCGGCATCGGAGAGGAAACCGTCACCTGGATGAGTCATGGCGATTGCGTCGAGACCCTGCCCCCAGGCTTTGCCGCCACTGCATCCACGGCCAATACCCCGGTGGCCGCCATGGCCAATCGCCGCAAAAAATGGTACGGGGTCCAGTTTCACCCCGAAGTGGCGCATACCGTCCAGGGCAAAAAAATAATCCGCAATTTTCTATTTCCTATCTGCGGCTGCAAGTCCTCTTGGACCATGAAATCCTTTGCCCGGGACACCATTGACCAGATCCGGCGGGAGGTGGGCGAAAAAAAAGTGATCCTGGGGCTTTCCGGCGGTGTCGACTCGTCGGTAACCGCCCTGCTGGTTCACCGGGCCATCGGCGACAACCTCACCTGCATCTTTGTCGACAACGGCCTGCTGCGGAAAAACGAGGCGGCCCAGCTGCGCAAGCGCCTTAAAAACCACCTCAAGATCAACATTCGCTTTGTCAATGGTGCCTCCCGTTTCATCAAAGCCCTGGCCACGGTGTCCGATCCGGAACGCAAACGCAAAATCATCGGCAAGGTCTTCATGGATCTGTTTGAATCCGAGGCCTTGACAATCAAGGACGCCGATTTTTTGGCCCAAGGTACGCTTTACCCGGATATTATCGAATCGCGCTCAGCCTTCGGCGGGCCCACGGCGGTGATCAAATCCCATCACAACGTGGGGGGACTGCCCAAAAAGATGTCCCTCAAGCTGGTGGAGCCGTTAAAATACCTCTTCAAGGACGAAGTGCGCCGGTTGGGAGCTACCCTGGGGCTGGATGAAGATCTGATTTGGCGCCAGCCTTTCCCCGGGCCGGGCCTGGCAATACGGGTGATTGGAATGGTCACTCCAAAGCGCCTGGCAGTGCTGCGGGAAGTGGATGCCGTGCTGCAGGAGGAGATCCGGGCCTCGGGCTATTACCGCAAGCTGTGGCAATCCTTCGCGATTTTACTTCCGATCAAAAGCGTTGGCATCATGGGGGACGGGCGTACCTATGAGAACATCGTGGCCATTCGGGCGGTCACCAGCAAAGACGCCATGACCGCGGACTGGGCCAGGCTGCCCCATCGGTTGCTGGGCGCCATTTCCAACCGGATCATCAACGAAGTGCGGGGCGTCAACCGGGTCGTCTACGACATCAGCTCGAAGCCGCCGAGTACCATCGAATGGGAATAGGCCATCCATGAAAGAAAAAGACGGTCCCACACGCTTCACCATCCGCGACGAAGAAGGGGTGTCTCCGGACCCTCTTTACGTGGCCGATGCCGAAAATCTGCGCATTGAAAAGCTCAACACCCGGATCACGCTGGTGGCGGTGCTGATCCCCTGCCTTTTGGCAGTGGCCCTGGCCCTGGCCTACCTGGATATCAAAAGCCGGGTCTCCAGTACGCAATACACCGGCTCAGTGGGCGTTCAGAACCTCTCCAAGGATCTGGAATCCCGATTCTCCAGCCTATCCCTGAAACAGGCCAAAATCGAAGAGCAGCTGACGGAGCACGCCAATGCACTGGAATCCACCGGTAAATCCCTTTTCACGCTCCAAAAGACCGCCAGCGACTTCAAACGCATTTCCGAGGCCAAAACCGACCGATCGGATTGGGTTGCCTTCACCAAAAAAACAGAGACCGCCGTCGACACCTTGCAACGGGAGATAACGGAGCTAAACGCCGCATTCAGCAAGTTTGACGAGGAGCTGGCCGGCCAGATTACACGGATGGCGGATGGGTTGGGAAAGGACCAAGAGCGACTCACGGAGATCGAAGCGCAGATCCAACGGCTGGAATCGGAAAAGTTGACCCGCGGTGCCATGGAACTGGCACTGGGATTAGAGCGGCTGGCCCTTCAGGAGATGGTCAAAGACCGCATCCGGGAGCTGGAGAAAAAACTCGACCTGTTGGGCAAACAGATGGAGCGCTTTGACCAACGCCTGGCGGCCCAGGTGCGGCCGCCGGCAGCCGCCGCACCGCCCGCACCGTCAACCGCCTCCCCGGGGATCAAGGAGCAGCCGATCAATTGAGCGGCCCGGTCAACGGGTCCGAAGGGCAGCGGCGGGTTCCGCGCCGCCTTCGTTGCCGCGCCCTGGAACCCGCCGGTCAGCATAACCCCATGGCCGCCATTTTACCCTCGATGCGCCGGATGTCCACCGGCAGGTCCACCTCGGGAGAGTCATAGGGTGTCACGACCACCCGGATGCGGTAGCCCTGCTCCATGGCCCGCAGCTGCTCGAGTTTTTCGATCTCCTCCAGGCGCCCAGGAGTGAGCTTCCGAAAGCATTCCAGAAAATCACATCTGTATCCGTAAACACCCAAATGCTTGTAGACGGGATACCCGTGTCGGTCATCCCTTCCGTGGGGAATGGTCGCTCTGGAAAAGTAGAGGGCATCGCCGTTGTTGTCGAAGGTGACCTTGACATCCTTGGGATCGGAGATCTCACGCGGGTCGACAATTACAAAGGCCAGTGTGCTCATCGTGACGGACGGGTCTTCCTGAAGGGGGCGGACCAGGGCGTCAACCGATCGCGGGTCAACCAGGGGCTGGTCGCCTTGAACGTTGACCACCACGTCATTGCCCGAGAGATTGAGCCGCTGGGCGGCCTCGGCCACCCGGTCCGTTCCGGAGCGGCACTGTGTCGAGGTCATGATTACCTTCCCGCCAAAATCTTGCACCGCGTCGCGGATGCGCGAGTCGTCGGTGGCCACGTGGACCGAGTCGATGCAGCTGGCCTGACCGGCCCGCTGATAGACCCACTGGATCATTGGTTTGCCACAGATGGCAGCCAAGGGTTTGCCGTCAAAACGGGTGGATCCGTAGCGTGATGGGATGATAACGACGACCCGCATGTAGCCATCCTTTTTTCGAATCATAACAAGCCCGGTTTGTGATTGCGCCGGTTTCAGCGTTTCCACCCGCCGATCAGATGCAGGTGCAGGTGAAAGATCACTTGCCCGCCCCCTTTTTCAACATTGAAAAGCAGCTTGTAGCCGGATGCGTCCACCTGCGCCTGCTGGGCCATCAACCTGGCGGTCATGATCATTTCTGCCAGAATTCCCCCGTCGGCTGTTTTCAGGTCATTGACGCCCCGGATGTGCCGTTTGGGTACGATCAGCAGGTGCACCGGCGCGTGGGGGTGGATATCCTTGAAAACCACCAGGTTTTCACTTTCGTGCAGAAATTCGGTACCCATCCGGCCGTTGGCGATGTTGCAGAAAAGACAGTCCGTTTGCATGACAATCATCTCCAGGCGTCCATTTAAAAGCGGCCTCGGGGACTCGAGCGCTGCTGCGGTCGGGTCGGATCTCCGAAATAGAGGCCGGTTGATCCCCTGTTCCTAACGGGTGCGCGGCTGCTTTGTCAAGCAGACAATGCCGGGTCGGGGGCTGCGGCGTGCCGCGGTGCTCCCCTGCCGGGTCTGGTGGTCAAAATCCCTGAAATGCATGATTAAAGTTTTAAATGCGGTTGCCGATATGAGGTAACAGCGGACTGAATCCGACGGCCATGTCGTCAGCGCGTTGCCATGCACGGATCGATGCGCGATCAAGCCAGGCCGATCGGGTTCGTCTATTGTTCGGTTTCGCCCGCTTGCGGTCCCGACCGGCAGCTTGTCGGGAGGGGCGCTGCCGGATCGGCAGCAGGCACCGTGAACGCATGAATAGAAAACTGGAAAACCATGAACATCCTGCTTGCCGATGACGATTCAGCCGCTTTGAACCAGTTGGCATCTCATCTTGGCGGATGGGGCCATACGGTCTATCCGGCGGCCGATGGCCCCAGTCTCCTGAAGACCCTCGAAAGCACTCCCGTCGATATGGTCATCAGCGACCGGGTGCTGGCCGGTTTGAACGGCCTTGAACTCTGCCGCCTCATTCGAAGCGGTCAGGCAACCCGATCGATTTACCTGATTCTGATCAACCGCGCGCAGTCGACGACCGATGTCGGCGCCGATCTTAAAAAGGGGGTTGACGATTTTCTCACCCGACCCATCGACCCGGGTGCCCTGAGGGCCCGAATTGAAACCGGCGCCCGTATCGTGAACCTGCAGCGATGCATCAACCGAGAGGCAGAGACGATTTCGACCGCTCAGAGCCAGGTCATCCGCATGTTCTGCCGAATGATGACGCTGTTTGACGACGATCTGGGCGGACACTGCCGCCGAACCGCCGCACTGGCGGTTGAGCTGGCGGGCCGGGACCCCGATGTGGCTGAATCGGAAATTCCGGTTATCGAGACAGCGGCCCTGCTGCACGACATCGGGATGCTGGGCATGCCCAAACGGATCCGAAACAAACGCCGCACCGAAATGGTCACCGAGGAACGCAACTGGTTTCGATCCCATGCCGCCAACGGGGCTGAGATTTTGGCTGAGTTCGAAATCATGAAGCCGGCTGCCCGGCTGGTGCGGATGCACCACGAACAGTACAATGGCAAAGGATTCCCCGACGGCCTGTCCGGGGATGCAATCCCTTTGGGCGCCCAGCTGATTTCGGCTGCCTCCATTTATGACAACATGATTCACAAAGCGAAAATCCCCCCGACCGGTCTGGCCGATCACCTGCAGCACGTCAGGGGTTACCACCTGTCACCGCAGGTCATGCTGCGGTTGCTGGAGACCCATGTTGCCCGCTTGCATGAGCGGGACCGGAAAACCCAGTCTGAGCTCAATCTGGTCGACTTGCAGGCCGGAATGGTGTTAGCGGCCAACGTACATATGAACACCGGGGCCTTCGTGATGGCCGCCGAAACCGTACTCGACCGCTATACCATCGACAAGCTCAACCGTTTCCGCACCATCGGCGCCATATCCGACAAGGTGCTGATCCACCAATCCTCCATGAGGCCCTAAATGGACCTGGCAACCATCATTGGTCTGATCAGCGGGACCGTATTGATTCTTGTCTCGATCGTCATCGGCGGCAGCGCCCTGATCTTCATCAATGTTCCCGGTATGTTGATCGTCCTCGGTGGCACCCTGGCGGCTACCTGCATCAAATTCACCATGTCCGATGTCATCGGTTCCATCAATGTGGCCATGAAAGCCTTTCTGGTAAAAATGGAATCACCGGAAAACATCATCCATGAGATGGTTGAATTCACCCGCATCGCCAAAAAAGAGGGGTTGATCGCCCTCGAAAAGGAGAGCCCGTCCGATCCCTTTTCCGCCAAGGCCTTGCGTTACCTTTCCGACGGGTATGATGAGGGGTTGATCGCCGACATGCTCAGCAAGGACATCCGCCTGATGGGCCAACGCCACGCCACCGGACAAAATGTATTCAAGGGCATGGGGGATTCGGCCCCGGCGTTCGGCATGGTCGGAACGCTGATCGGCCTTGTCCAGATGCTGGCCTCCATGGCGGATCCGTCCAGCATCGGGCCCGCCATGGCCGTAGCCCTGTTGACCACCTTGTACGGTGCCCTGATCGCCAATCTCATCGCTCTGCCCATTGCCGACAAGCTGGCTTTGAGAAGTGAGCAGGAGCGTTTGAACAAGAGTATCATTGTCGAAGCGGCCATCGCCATCAACCGGGGGGTGTCGCCCATGGTTCTGGAAGAGTCGCTTAAGATTTTCCTCAACCCCAAAGACCGGCAGAAGTCCGAAGCTGAGAAAAACAACGCCGATCAGCAGGTCAACGATGCCCCACGATAGTCCGGAATACCCGCCATGCCCAAAAGGGGTGCCGCGCTGGACGACCACCTTTGCGGATCTGATGACCCTGCTGCTCTGTTTTTTCGTGCTGCTGCTCTCCTTTTCGGAAATGGATCGCCAGAAATACAAGGTTGTCGCCGGATCCATGGAACGAGCCTTCGGCATGCAGCGCAAGCAGAATGTTTCCGAATCACCCCGCCAGGGGCTGAAGATGGTCGCCATGGATTTCGACCAAGATGCCGTCGCCACCCGGCTCAAAGAATTCATCGGCCGTGAACTGGAAGCGGATTTTGATGACCTGTACGGCAAGCTGCGGGAGGATATCGAATTGGAGGCCGGCAAGGATCAGGTGGTCATCCGCCTGATGGGGGAAAGTACGTTTGATTCGGGCAGAGCCGAAATCAAGCCCGAACTGGAACCGATGATCCTTCGGATCGGTCAGATTCTGGCCAGCGAGGCGCCCGGCGACATTATCATCTCCGGCCACACCGACAACGTGCCGGTCAGGGGCGCACCCTTCTACTCGAATCTGCGTCTGGCCATTGCCCGGTCGGCGACGGTGGCTCAGTTTTTGATGGACCGGGCCTCCATCGCGCCCGAACGGATCGCTACCATGGGTTTCGGAGAGCACCGTCCCATCGCGGACAACCGCAGCGAAGCCGGCAAGCGCAAAAACCGGCGCGTGGAGATCATCGTCGGAACCCTGCCACATCCGCAAAACCCGGTCAGCGCCAATCAGGTTCAAGAGCGGCCATGATCGACCGGGTTATCTGAGAAAATCGACCAGGGTCGGTTGAATGACGCGGGCCGAGGTGGCCAGGAGCACCTCGTAGGCGGTCTGTTGAACCTGCATGTCGATTGCCGCCTGGGTGATGTCGGCATCTTCGACGCTTTGACGCATGCTCTCCACGCTGTTGGCAAAGCGGTTCCAGTGGTCGTCGGTTTTCTGCAACCGTTGGTAATCCGAAGCCAGAGCACTGCGCGCCAGTTTGAGCCGGTCGGCGGCACCGTAGAGTGAATCGACCAGGTCCCGGACGGTGGCGGGGTCGACGGGTTCGGCGCTCAAGGCCGTTTCCAGGTTATGCAGCAGTTGAAACAGGCTCTCGTCGCCGTCACCGAACATCCGCCTGCCGTCGGCTTCGATTCGAACGGTGACGCCCTTTCCGACCACCACCTGATGCGTTCCGTCATCGCCGTGGTAGGCGTAGGGGGGCGCCGCATCGAAAGGTGGCGTATCACTGCGGTTTCCGGCGAAAAGGTAGCTGGCCCCGTACTGCGAATGGGCCAACCCGTGAATCTGCTGCCGGATGTTGCCAATCTCCCGGGCAAAAAGGGTCGGGTTGTCCATGTTTGGGTCGGCGCCTATTTTCTTGGCCTGTTCGACCAGCTCGCTGACCTGTTCCAACACGGTTTCAGTGTAGGTCAACCGGGTGCCGGCATCCTGGATGTTGCGGCGATACTGACCGATGGCCTGCAACGTGGTGCGATAATCGAGAACCTTGGAAGTTCCGGTCGGATCATCGGAGGGTTTGTTGATGCGCCTGCCGGTGGCCAGCTTGAGCTGGGTTTCCATCAATTGCTTGCTCTGTCTGGCCAGGTTGGCCTTGATCTGTTCAGCCATAATCGCGGCGCTGACTCTCATCGTCCTCTCCCCCCGGTGGCGGGTTAAACCGTGTCGATCAACGTGCGCAGCATTTCGTCCACCGTACTCACCAGCTTGGCGGCGGCGCTGTACGCGCTCTGAAATTGGATCATGTTGACCATCTCTTCATCCAGGGAGACACCGGACACCTCCTCGCGATAGGTGGCCAGCTGCAGCGACACCATGGATTGATGGGCCGTATTGGCCTGGGCCTGGGAAACCGATCGGCCCAGGTCGCCGACCAGGGCGTTGTAAAAATCATCAATGGTGGCGCTGCCGGCGCCCATCAGGAGCTGGTTCGGGATCTGGGCCATGGCAATGGCGTTACCGTTGCCGCCCGGAATGTTTTCCGTACTGGCCGCTGCAGCGATTCTGTTGATATCGTTTACAATCGTTTCATTGACCGTGAGATTCCCCGCAGCGGTGGCCGATGAAAAAAAATCCAGGCCGGCCGCAGCGGTGAGATCGATACCATCGCCATGCTGGCTGTTGACGGCATTGGCCAGGGCAGCGGCCACGTCATCCAAACGAACCAGATAGTCGGCTACGATGGTGTCCCGGGCTTCGAGCCATCCCTTGAGCTTGCCGCCGGCGATGTCAGCGGTGATGTTATGCGGGGCGCCGCTGCCGTTCTGCCAGAAAACATCCTGCAAGCCGTCGGCGTTGGCCGCGGCGGCGAGATCCCAGGATCGGCTTCGATCCACCAGGCTATGACCCTTGGCGGTGGCGATGGTCAGATAACCGTGGGCATCTTCGAAGCTGTTGACCTCGATCAGACTCGAGAGGGACTTGAGCGCAAGATCCCGTTGATCCCGAAAGGTGTTGGCGCTGTGCTGGCCGTTGGCCTCAAGCGATGCTATGTTCAGGTTCAATTCAGCGATCTCTGCGGTGAGGCGATTGATATCGCCCAGCGTGGCCGTGATGCTAGTATCGCTGTCAGCCCGGACCTGGTTCAAATTCGACGACAACTGGTTGAACACCAGGGTCAGGTTTTGGGCATTGGCCAGCAGGGTGGCCCGTTCGGCGTATCCTGAGGGCTGGTTGGCCAGATCCTGCCAGGCATTCCAGAAATCCGCCATGGCGGCGTTGAGGCCATAGCCCGACACCTCATCAACCATCAACTCTACCTTTTCCAGGACTTCGCGCTGAGCCTCCCAGCGCCCTTGCTGGGAAGCGGCCGCTGTGATTTGGGCCGCCAGGAAACGGTCGTACATCCGCTGGATGGTCGGATTGGCCCGCACGCCGGTGCCGAAGGTTCCGCCTGGATAGCGCACCGGTTCGTTCTGTTCCATGGTGATCCGCTGGCGGGAGTAACCGTCGGTATTGACGTTGGCGATGTTGTTGGCCGTGATGTCCAGTGCCTTTTGCTGGGTGTTCAGGGCCGTTTTGGCCACATTGAGCACGCCGTTGATCAGATTTGCCATCGATGGTGCCTTTTCCGTCGCAAAAGGGGATTACACAGTGCTGCGAAGCACCCACCCGCCGCTGCCACCATAACCACTTGAAGCAGGGCGGGTCCCCGGTTTGTGATACACCGAAGTGTCTGCGATCCCTTGGGTCAGCAGCGTCAACGACCCTTTGATCAGATCCAGGTAGTGGCCGATCAGCTGCCGGTTCTGCCGGTTTTTCAGTTGCACGGCGGCCATGAGCGACCGCAGGGATTGGGCGCGTGCCTGTAACTGGCCACGCTGGGCTGCGGGCAGCGCGGCGGCCAGCTGGGTCACGGTTGCCGTCGCCTCACCCATCCCCAACGCCATCGTCAGTTCCGAGACCAGATTGTTGCGCCTGCGTTCATAATCCTGAAGCCGTGTGACCAGCGCCTCTTTTTTCACCTCGATCGCTTCGAACGACGCCCGCTTGGAAAGGGACATCGCGGCCGCCTCATCAGCCAGGAGCTGTTTCATCTCCTGGTAGCAGGCGGTCTCCTGATCCAGTATCAGCAACACCGTCGTTAGCAGCGCATGCATTGAATTGTCCTGTTTTTCACGGTGACAAAAATAATCTTTTTAACGCACCAATTACGCGCAGGAACGGCAAGCGCGACAATCGCTCAACTTCGCTGAAGGTATCGGCTGATCGGAGCTACGGCTTTAGTTTTTTGGTCGAAGGCCCCCGACCGTCGACCCATGGACTGGACCGTTCGGGTCTGCTTTGAGCTGGTTGAAGATCATGCGGGCGATGCCGATGCCCCCGTTGTTTGCCATCTCCTGGGCCAGTTGTTCATCCAGCATGCCGGTATAGATCTGATCGGCCATGGATGGCGGAAAGAGGGCCGACTCGGGAACGGTCGCCCGCATTTCACGCACCATGAAATGGAGCAGCAAGGATTCGAACTGCTGGCTGACGCGCTTCAAATCGTCATCGGAGCTACTGTCGCGACGCAGATCCGAGCGGGTCTGGTCTAAGATTCGTTCAGCGCCGGCGGCCCGCAGCTGCATCAGGGCCGAAGCGTTGGCCAACGGATCAATCGCGGACATCAGATCACCTCCAGGTCGGCTTGGAGGGCACCGGCGGCCTTGATGGCCTGAAAAATGGCGATCAAATCCCGGGGGGTGACACCCAAGGCGTTGAGGGCCTTGACCACCTGACCGATATTGACCCCCTGGGGAACCAGCACCAATTGACCGGCGTCTTCCTGGACCTGAACCTGGGTATCCGGCAACACCACCGTCTCTCCATCGGAAAAGGGCAGCGGTTGAGAGACATCAAAATTTTCCCGGACAATGATGCTCAGGTTCCCGTGGGCGATTGCGACGGTCGAGAGACGCACTTTTTCACCCATCACAACCGTTCCGGTCCGTTCATTGATCACGACCCTGGCCTCGATATCGGTCTCCACTTCGATCTCCCCCAGGGAAGCCAACAGCGGAACCGGGTTTCCCAAATATCGGTCGGGCACCTGCACCTCGATGGTACCGGCATCCTCGGCTCGCGCAAGGGGTTGGGCCAGGCTGGCATTGATCGCATCGACGATGCGTGCAGCGGTGGCAAAATCGGGATTGCGAAGGCTGAAGGTCACGCTGGCGCGGCTGCTGAAGTCGGTGGCCACCTCCCGTTCGATGATGCCTCCCGACAGCACCCGCCCGACCGTGGGAAAGTTCTTGGACACGTTGGCGGCCGTACCAGCGGCGCTAAAACCGCCGGTGTTTACCGGTCCCTGAGCCACGGCGTAGATTTGACCGTCGATGCCCTTCAGGGGCGTCAACATAAGCGTACCCCCTTGAAGATTGTCGGCATCGCCGATGGAACTGACCAGCACATCGAGGCGGTTTCCCTGTTTGGCAAAGGGCGGCAGCACGGCCGTCACCATGACCGCGGCGACATTTTTCACCCCGATGCTTTTGGGGTCCACGGTCACCCCCATGGTTTCCAGCATTGAAACCATGGATTGAACCGTAAAAGCGGCCCGCTTGCCATCACCGGATCCGTCCAGCCCCACCACAAGGCCATAACCGACGAGTTGGTTCTTGCGAACCCCGCCGATCTCCGCCAGGTCTTTGAGTCTGGCCGCAGCGCCATCACCGCCCCATCCCATCACCAGGATCACCAGCAAGCCGATGGTGCGTGTGCACCTGCGTTTCATCATATCACCCTACCCCTTGAGGTTAAAAAGGCCACACCTTCATCAGTATTGTGGTCAGCCAACCGGGTTTTTGGTTATCGTCGACCACCCCTCGGCCGCTGTAAGCAATTCGTGCATCGGCGACAAAGGTGGAAAGCACCTGGTTGTCGGCACTGATATCGCGCGGCCGCACCACGCCGGTGAGCTGGATAATCTGGTTCTCATTGTTGATCAGCACTTCCCGAGAACCGGAAACCACCAGATTGCCGTTTGGCAGCACCTCGACCACCAGCGCCGTGAGATAGGCACTCAGATCGCCGCTTCGCCGGGTGGTGCCGTTGCCCTCGAAATCGTGGCTCATCCCCCCGGCCACTTTTGAAAAGGGGTTGAAAAAGGGCTTATCCGCCGGGAAGCGTTTTTCGGCGTTAAAAAAGGCGTCCAGGCTGGCACTCACGGACGATGTTCGATCCGTTGCGGTGCTGGCCTTGTTGGTGGCTGCCGAGGATTCAGCGATCCGGATGGTGACGATGTCTCCGACGGTTCGCGCCTTGCGGTCGCTGAACATGGTCAACAGGGGTGCATCCTCGACCCACAAAGAGCCGCTGGGCAGCGATTCGGGCATCAGATCCGGTTTGGATGCCAGGGTCGATCCCTCAGGCGAGGTGAAAACGGGGGCTTCGGATTGAACCGGTCGGGAGCCAGTGGAAAAACCGCCGGCACAGCCAACCACAATCAAACCCATACAGGAAACCAGCGCCAGGGCGCGTAATCGACCAACGGTACGGGATTGCCAGTGCAGGTTCATCATGGTCCCCCTAAAAATCAACCGCCACTTCACCCGGTCCGATCACCCGTGCCGTGATGACGCGGTTGGAGTCTGTGTTCACCACGCGAATCATCTCGCCCTTGCCGCCCTGCTGCCGGACCAGACCGGTGGCGGTGATGGTCAACGGGCCGCTGTGGGCGATGATTTTGACCAGATCGCCGCGCCTGACCAAAGGCGGCAAGGCCAGCATGCTGGATTGAAGCACGGTCCCCGGGTAGATCATGCGCGTGGTTCGATGGCCGAGGGCCGCTTCGATGCTGCTCACAACGTCGGATGCGAGTTCAGCCCGATTGTGCCGCTCGACCATCAGGTGCGCCGGCTCAATCGGCTGGTTTTTCCCCAAAGGGCGGGCGACGGTGACCACATCGGCCATGACCGTCACACTGGCATTGACCCAGACCCGGCGCACCGGTTGGTCATTTACCAACAGGTGCAGGGCCAAAACGGTGCGTCCCAGAAAAGTTTCGTTGCGATTGGGCAGAATCTGAAAGGAGAGCTCACCGGTGGGCAATTGGATGCTTTCGTCAAAGGTGATGCCATCGACAATCACATCTTCGTTCCTCCAGGGCATGCGGCCGCGGATTTGCGCCTCTACCGCCTGTTTGATCCGTTCGACCGGCAATGTCATGGCGCCGCGGGTTACGCGGACATCCTGGGGGCCCTGAAAGGCAATCGCAGCGGGATCGATGCCGGCCTGTTTAAGACGGATGCGGATGGCGTCCATGCCTACGAAACGACTTTGTCCGGGCAGCGGAGAGCGGGCCACCACGGTTGCCCCCCACTGCTGCTGCAGCTTTTCCCCAACGGCGCTGAAGTCGGCGATGTCGGCCAGCCGGACCGCATCCTCGTGGACCACAACCGCAGTTTTGAGAAGAAGCGTCACACGGTCCGAAGAAAAAGCGGGCGGCGCCGGGAGCATCAGTTGCAGCAGCGCCAGACCGAGGCCCGCTGCTGCCGTGAATCCGAGCAGTCGGTTGCAAACAGTGGTCATCGAGGTTACCTCCTCAGGTTGGTTGCCGTCTGAAGCATTTCATCGGAGGCCTGAACGGTCTTGCTGTTGGTCTCATACGCCCGCTGGGCCACAATCATGTTGACCATCTCATCCACCACGCTGACATTGGACAATTCCAGATACCCCTGGGCAAGGGTGCCGAAGCCGTCCTCACCCGGGATCCCGACGGTGGCATCACCCGATGCGGCCGACGGCAGGAATAAATTTCTGCCGATACTTCGCAGCCCGGCGGGGTTGATAAAATTGGCCAATTCAATATTACCGATCTCCGATGGCTGGTTCTCGCCCGTCAGCAACACCGACACCGTGCCGTCGGTTCCGATGGCAATGGAGAGGGCATCTGCGGGTAGGGTCAGCTCCGGCTCCATGGGAAAGCCATCCGAAGTTACCACCCGGCCGCTGCCGTCAATTTTGAATGTGCCCGCCCGGGTGTAGGCGGTTTCTCCGTTGGGTTGGATCACTTGAAAAAAGCCGCTGCCTTCGATGGCCATGTCCATTTGATTCTGGGTATGGCTGAATTCACCCTGGGTGAACATCTTATGTGTGGCGGCGGGGCGGACGCCGTGACCCACCTGAATGCCGGTGGGCACCTCGGTGTCGACGGATGAGGATACCCCCGGCGAGCGCAGGGTCTGGTAGAGCAGGTCCTGAAAATCAGCCCGACTCTTTTTGAACCCGGACGTGCCGACATTGGCCAGATTGTTGGAAATCACATCGATGTTCAATGCCTGGGCCTGCATTCCGGTGGCTGCGGACCAAAGACTTCTGATCATGGTTCCCTCCTGTAGGATCGTCGGACCGGTGGTGACCAACGGGCGGCAATCCGCCCGAACCCGCCTGACCGTCAGCGCTTAAATGGTGGTGCCGACATCGTTGATACTGCTGGATGTGGCTTCGTCAGCGCTCTGGATGACCTTCTGATAGGCCTCAAACGCCCGGGAAGTTTCGATCATCTCGGTCATGGCCTGTACCGGGTTGACATTGGCCGACTCCAGGTAGCCCTGATGAACGACCCAGGTCTCCGGCGGCGCTTCCGGCACAGCCCCATCGACTGTCGCGAATCGGCCGCTGCCAACCTTGGTCAAGTCGCCGGCATTTGGAAAATCGACCACTTGCAACCGGTCGACCTCCTCCCTATCCACAATCACCGCCCCCTGGGAATCGATTTCAATTGTTCCCCGCTCCAGGGTGATGACACCGCCGTCACCCAGAACCGGGTGACCATCGGGTGTAACCAAAACCCCGGCTTCATCCAAACTGAAACTTCCCTGTCGGGTGTACTGAAGGCCGTCGGGCGTCTGGACGACAAAAAAGCCGCTGCCGTCCAGAGCCAGATCCAGCGGGTTGCCGGTCTGCCGAATCGCTCCCTGGCTGAAATCAATGATCGTTGAAAAGGGTGCGGCATAGGGTGACAGCAGCTGGATCGGATCGCTCGCGACGTCAAGCCCCGCTTGGGACGACTCCTGGTCGACCCGGAAAACCGATTTCTCACCTTTGAAGCCGATGGTATTGATGTTCGCCACATTGTTGGCCAGCATCTCCAAACGCAGTTGTTGGTTCAGTGCGCCGGCCGCGGCCAGGTACATTCCGCCACTCATCGGTTATTCTCCCGTCGTTCAGGTTGGGGGTGGTGCCTCGCTACCCTGCAATGAGCAACCTTTGTGCCACAACCAAAAAATATATCTTTTCATATTGTTATCATGGTACCTGTCCGCATCGCGCCGCTGGGAATCCCCGCCGGCTAGGCAACAACTGCCGGACCGATCGTTTTTTTTGCATGCCTGCACCTTACCGGCAGGCGGGGCTTCAGGGGGCATTGAGCCGCATGACCATGGCGACCTGGGCTTCAGGCAGCTGCAGGCGACGGGCAATCATTGCAGCCGGAACCCCCTCACGCGCCATGACCACAATCTGGTCAACGTCTGCCCGACGACCGTCGCCAGACGGCGGCGCCGTTGCCCAGACGGGGTCCAGGGCGGCGGTTATCGACGGATCCCTGACGGCGATGCCCAGTTTTTGTCGCTCCTGATCGATAGTGCGGGCCAGTGCGGCCAGCAGTGTGTCGGTTTTCCGGGTCACCATAACCATCAAGGCCCGAGGGTCGATTTCTCGCTCATTGCTCGGGACTGAATCGGGTTCGGCGCTCAATCCCCGGGAAGCCGGGACCGCCTGGAGGGTGCGCAGACGCCACAGGATCCAACCGCCCAGCAACAACAAGGCCAGACCGACACCACCAATTCCATAACCGACATGCAACATGGTTTTCACTCTCCTTTTCAGAGGCACCCGCCGGCAGGCCGCCGGCTCCCTGGCACCACCGGCGCCGGCGGCCCGGGCAACCCGCGCGTCACTCTTCCAAAAGCCCTTCCTTGCGCAGTCGGCTGCGCAAATGAATGATGGCTTGGGCATGGATCTGCGACACCCGGGATTCAGTGATATTTAGAATCTGCCCGATCTCCTTCATGGTCAGCTCTTCGGTATAGTAGAGCGACACAACCAATTTCTCTTTTTCCGGGAGGCGCTCGATGTTTTTGGCGATGGTGGTCTTGATCTCCTTCATGGTTGTCAGGGACAAGGCGTCATCCGCGTCACCATTGGCCAAGGAGCTGGCAATCTCGGCTGCATCGCCTCGGGAGGCGTAGCCAAGATCTTCGAAGCTGATGAAAGAGATGCTGGACATGCGCTTGACTTTGTAGAATTGATCCAGGTCCATCGCCATCTCCTGGGCCACCTCTTCGTCGGCGACTTCACGCCCCAGTTTCTGCTCCAGTTTCAGGTAGGCTTTTTCCAGGTCCCGGATTTTTCGGCGGGTCGTGCGCCCCAAATAATCGCGCGACCGCAGTTCACTCAGCACAGCCCCCTTGATGCGAAACACCGCATAGGTGATAAATTTATTGTCACGGGAGGGGTCGTAGCGTTCGATGGCCTGAATCAACCCGATGACCCCCACATTGATCAGGTCATCCACATCGATGGTGGCCGGAAGATGCACAGCGATCCGATTCACGATCCGCTTCACATAAGGAAGGTATTCGTTGATGATCTCATTTCTGAGCAGATGGCTCTCTTTTCCAAAACCGTCATCTTGTCGTTGGGCCAGATTCATGTCATCACTCCAGGCTTGGGAATTCTTCCGTTGTATGTGCGGCGCCCGTCCTTCTTATCCACGTTGGTAAAAAGCGGCGACCTGCCGGGCCCTTCTGGCCGGTAACCCGGTAAAAAACAGACCTGCACACGGCTGTTGCCCGAATGTCGTCCCATGGTTTAAACGATATCCTGCCAGATCAGGGGCCGGTTCAGGGGCCGCTGATTCATGGGCGGGGATAGGACCAGTTTGTGGGCCAATTCGGAAAAGTTCCGGCTGGCCTGCGTCATGGGCGCCATCTCACTGACAACCACCTGCTTGCGCACACCCAATTTCACGTTGTCGTCTACCAGCACCTTTCCAAAGTATTCGATCGAGACGTCCAGAAACCGGTTGGCCACAACGACCAGCTGCCGACTGACGTCGTCGGCTTCTTTGTCGTTTTTGGCAAAGTTGACCAGGAGCCGAAAATGTTTCTCCTGGTATTGGACCGAGAGGATTTTGATCAGGGCATACGCATCGGTTATGGAAGTCGGTTCCGGGGTGACCACCACCATAATTTCGTTGGCCGAGGCGTTAAAATAGAGCACGTTGGAAGAGATGCCGGCGGCTGTGTCAACCAGAACGATGTCGTAGGCCGACAGCAGCGCGTTCAGATCGTTGAAAATCGACATCTTCTGGGAAAATGTCAGCCGGGTCAGCTCCTGAATACCCGAGGAGGCGGGCAGAATATGCAGTTTCCCCGGTCCGCGCACAATGATTTCCGACAAGCGCTTTTGACCGGCAATCACATGCGAAAGGTTGTAGCGCGGCGTCAGGCCCAGCAGCACATCCAGGTTCCCAAGGCCCAGATCGGCATCAAAAATGAGCACCCGTTTGCCCGCTTTGCACAAGGCATAGCCCAGGTTGGCGACAATATTGGTCTTGCCAACCCCTCCTTTTCCACTGGTGACGGCGATCACCCTGGCCGGCGGCTGAGCGCTTGCCGTTGCCTGCAGCAACTCGTGCTTGTGCCTTCTTTTCTGACTCAGGCTGATGACCTGTCCGGTACTATCAAAATTGGGCATGGCCGGCTGTTCTCCCGAATGGTATGGCCGCGGTACGCTCACGACCAACGGCCCCTGTGATCGATTTTTTGAGCACGCCGCTGTCACAGCAGGTCCGACAAGGTTTGTAACCTTCGTCGATGGCTTGTTCGATGCTGTTGAAAGCGGCAATATTCTCCGTATTGATCAACTTTACCGATTTGCAGTGGGCGTGATGAAACAGTTCTGAATTTCGATTGGCGACGTAGGGCATGGTTGGGGCCGCATCGCACGATGCCACCGGTGGCCGCGCCGGACGATGGGGGTCCACGGCCGGGAAAACCGACCTGGGTCGACGGGGCGCTTGCCCTGCCGGACGCAACGGTCTTAGACGATCGAGGCTGGCCTCCTGGAGATGATCGAAAAGGTCGACCCCATCGGTCAAAAACGACGCGGGCAGTCGGCTCTCCTGCAGCAGCTCGCACAGGGCCGCATCGCTGCCGCACTCATCCATGTGGGTAAAGAGCAGGCGGTTGACGCCGGCGGGCATAAAGAGCTTGACCGCCGCTGCACGGATATCGCATCGAACCGTCGCATTGACCACCAGATGGGTCTCACACGGGGCGGCCATGTCGAGAAGTTGGCGCACCTGTTCCATCATGGACGGATCGCTAGCGCCCATTCCCGGCGTATCGACCAGGACGATGTCGACACTCTCCAGTTCACCCAAAGCGGCTGACAGATCATCGGCGTCATAAGCCAGCTTCAACGGCAGGTGCAGCACGCCGGCGATACTTTCCAACAGGCCGTTGGCAGCGAACCGGAAACGGTCCAGGCTGATCAGTCCGACACGCCTCTTTTCCACCACGTGGCAATGCCAGGCCAGCTTGGCGACAGCAGTGCTTTTACCCACGCCGGGAGACCCTACCAGGGCAACGATTTTACGCCCGGAGGCATCCCGATAGAACGGATTGGCAATCAGGTGGTCGGTCGGCACGGGTGACTCGATCTTAGCGCCCTCGGCGGCCTTGGGCGGCTGGGTCCGGGAGAGAGAGACGCGATCGATCGATTCGGTCTCGTTTAACTCTTGCGCCAGCACGCCGTTGAAGGTTGCGCCATCGTGGGGATCCTGCGTTGCGTAGTCGGCGGCAGCGGTGATCTCGACCCGCTTTTTGCGCAAGGCCCCCAGAAATCCACCGGACCGGACTTCCCTGGCCGACAGGATCACCGCATCGGCGCCGAATTCGCGCTTGACCATGCGAAGGGCCTCGGTCATATCGGCAGCTTCAAAACGCTTAATCTGCATCTGGAGCCTCCAGCGTTCCTACAATTTGTATCCGGGCGCTGCTGACGATCTCGTCATAGGACAGCACCGCCAGTCCGGGTACGAATCGATCGACCAGCTTCTTGAAATGGCTGCGAATCTGGGCCGAGCAGACCAGCAGCGGCTGAACACCCAAGGATTGGTAATCCGCCATTTTCACGCCCAGGTCGTCCATGATCGACTTGGCATAGGCCGGGTCGATGGCCAGTACGGTCCCCCGCTCGCTGCTCTGGAGAGACCCGGCGACAGTTTTCTCGACCGGCTGGCTCAGGGTAAGCACATGCAGTTTGCCGTCGCCGGCCTGGTAGACGCTGGTGATGGTTCGGGCCAGGGCCTGGCGCACGTGTTCCGTCAGATTGTCCAGGTTCTTGGTGCTGGGCGCCCAGTCGGCCAAGGTTTCCGCGATGGTGAGAATGTCGCGGACCGGTACCTGTTCCTGCAGCAGATTCTGGACCACCCGCACCACCCCACCCAGAGGCAACAGGTTGGGAACCAGCTCTTCCACCACCTTTGGATGGCTGGTTTTGAGGGTTTCGAGCAGCTTTTGCACCTCCTGCCGCCCGACCAGTTCGCTGGCGTGACGGCGGATCACATCCGACAGGTGTGTGGTCATGATCGTAGCCAGATCGACCACGGTATACCCTTTGGCTTGGGCCTCTTCTCGGGTGGCGGGTTTGATCCAGACAGCCTCCAGGCCGTAGGTCGGCTCGCGGGTGGCAACGCCGCTAAGTGATGCATCGGCCTGGCCCGGGTTCATGGCCAAGAGCTGGTTGACCATCAGTTCTCCGCTGGCCACCTCGATCCCTTTGAGAAGAATGGAATAGGCCCCCGGTTTGAGTTTCATGTTGTCCTGGATGTGGATGGACGGCACCACGATGCCGACTTCCTGGGCGATCTGGCGCCGCACCGATTTGATGCGCTCGAGCAATTCGCCATTTTGACCCACGTCCACCAGTGGGATCAGCCCGTACCCCACCTCTAGGGCCAGAACGTCGATGGGCGGCAACGGTTTGAAGTCTTCGGGTGGTTTTTCGGCCTGCGTTTTCTCTCGTTGCAGGGCGCGTTCCCGGGCCGCATCCAGTTTTGCCCGGCTGGTTTGGAACACCAGGTAGGCCACCAGGCCGGTGGTTGCGGAAAGAATCAAAAAGGGAACGGTCGGCAAACCGGGCACCATTCCAAAAACGAGCAGGATCACTGCCGTGACCGCAAAGGCCCGTGGCTGAACCAGCAGTTGACTGCCGATTTCAAGACCCAGGCTTTTTTCGGCGCCGGCACGGCTGACGACGATACCGGCGGCAGTGGAGATGATCAGGGCGGGGATCTGGCTGACCATGCCGTCACCGACGGTCAGCAGGGTGTAGGTCTGGGCGGCGTCGGCGAAACTCATCCCCTTTTGAAACACGCCGATGCCCAAACCGGCCACGATGTTGACCAGGGTGATGATGATGCCGGCAATGGCGTCGCCGCGCACGAACTTGTTGGCGCCATCCATGGCTCCGTAGTACTCCGCCTCACGGCTGATCTGCCGTCGGCGCTCCCTGGCCTCGGGTTCGTCGATCAACCCGGCGTTGAGATCGGCGTCGATGCTCATCTGTTTGCCGGGCATGGCGTCCAGGGTGAACCGGGCGGCCACTTCGGCAATTCTGCCGGCGCCTTTGGTAATTACCAGGAAGTTGATCACCACCAGAATCAGAAACACGATCAGCCCAACCAGGTAGTTGCCGCCGACCACGAAACTGCCGAAAGCCATGATCACTTTGCCGGCGGCGTGGGGACCTTCGTTGCCATGGATGAGAATGATCCTCGTGGAGGCCACGTTCAGGGCGAGGCGGAACAAGGTTGCCAGCAGCAGCAGCGATGGGAAGGCCGAGAGATCCAGTGGTTTGAGGATGTACATGCCCACCAGCAGAATGATCAGGGAAAAGGTGATGTTAAAGGAGAGAAACAGGTCCAGCAGCAGGGCTGGAATGGGAATGACCATGACCAGCAGAATGGACATGGCGGCAAATCCCATCAGAACATCGGTGTTGTTGGTGATAATGGCGAATCGATCCAGGACCGGCGTCCGTTCGGCAAGTTCCATGATGTGACCTGGCACCCCTTGAATCAGGAAAAGTTGTCACCTCAATTAGCACATACCGTGCCTATGATTGTCTGAGGCGGAGCTTAAGGCGCAATCCAATTTGAACTCCTTGATAATACTATTTTTTTTATTTAGGGGTGCCTTCCGGCCCGGGCATGCCGTGGTTTAACGGCGCGGGGCCGTCGATCGCTTGATGGCTGGAGCGTCAATTTATTGTCCCGGGAAAAGATGGGTGTCAGGAAAGGTGCAGCGGCAGGCGGGCCCATGGCTGCAGCGCCCGGTGGGTTCCGGCCTCAGCCATTGACGAGGCCCTTGAGGCGGTAAACGTACGCCAGAATCTCCGCCACGGCGCGGTAGAGTTCGGCCGGGATGAATTGGCCGATCTCCGTGGATTTGAAAATGGTCTGGGCCAGGGGTTTGTTCTCGACCAGGGGAATGTCATTCTCGACAGCGATGGATTTAATTTTCTCGGCGATGAAACCGGCGCCCTTGGCTACCACCTGGGGTGCGTGCATCCCCGATTCGTACTTCAGCGCAATGGCCAGATGGGTGGGGTTGGTGATCACGACCGTGGCTTCAGGTACGGCCTCCATCATGCGCCGTCGGACCATTTCCCGCTGAACGGAGCGAATCCTGGCCTTGACTGCCGGATCGCCTTCACGCTGTTTGTATTCATCCCGCACCTCCTGTTTGGTCATTTTAAGGTCTTGCTGGTGCTGCCATTTGGTGTAGGCGAAATCGAGCGCGGCCATGAGGAACAGCACCAGGCAGGTATAGAGACACAACTGGAATGACACCTGGCCGATAAAGGAGAGGATAGCGTAGGCGCTCAGCTGCATTAGACCGGGAAACTGGTCTAGATAACGCTGAATGACGATAAAGGCGACCCCGCTGATGATCACTAGCTTGATGATCGACTTGATCAGTTCAACCAGCGATCGCAGCGAAAATAATTTTTTGAGCCCGCTGATGGGGTTCAGCTTGGCCAGGTCGGGGCTCAATTTCTCCCCGGTAATAAGAAACCCAAACTGGGCCACATTCCCGAGAACACCCGCCGTGATGACCACCAGCATCAGGGGGGTAAGAATGGCCACACTGGTAAGAAATATTTCCCAAAGGAGGGTGTGCATGGTTTCCGGCACCATTTTCAGGGTGGCGGCCCGTTGGGTCATGCCGCGCATGGTATCGGTCAGGTGGGTGAACATCCATGCGCCGGCAAAATAAAGAACGCCAACCCCACCGGAAAGAATCAGCACCGATGGGATCTCCCGGCTGCGGGCCACATTGCCTTTTTTGCGGGCATCGGCCAGCTTCTTGCTGGTTGGCTGTTCGGTTTTGTCCTGACTCTGTTCAGTGGCCATGGTCCACCCTCACGCTTGAATCGTCGCGGGCGCCCGCTGCCGCCGGGGAAACGGCCAGGGTCACCGGGCCACCGCCATCAGGCGCAGCAAATCCAGCAAGGTACCCCGGTAGGCCCCAAACAGGTCAATCAGATACGCCGTCAGATAGGGGGTGACAACCAGCATCACCATCAGACAGATCAGTATCTTCAGGGGCATGGCGACGATGAAAATGTGCATCTGGGGTACGGTGCGGGCAACCAGGCCCAGGCCGACGCTGACCACCAGCATGACGGCGATCAGGGGGGCCCCTACTTTGACGGCCACGACGAACATGTCGCCGGCCAGCTTCATCAACAGCCCCACCAGCTCAGGGCTGATGTGCATGGAGAGCGGCGGCAGAATTCGATAGCTGTCCACCAGGGCCCAAAAAAAGAGGTGGTGGGCGTTGATGGCCAGAAAGACCAGCATGGCAAATAGGTTGTAAAACTGGGCCAGAATGGGGATCTGGTCGCTGGTGGCCGGATCCACCACATTGGCCACAGCGAAGCCCATCTGATAGCCGACCACCTGGCCGGCCAGCTGGATGCCGGAGAACAACAGGTTGATTGAAAGTCCGATCGTCAGCCCGATGGCTATCTCGGAGATCACACCGACCAGCCAGGCCATCAGGCTCAGATCGCCAGCCGCTACCATCGTATCGACCAACGGCAGAAGCAGCACGCTCACAGCCAGAGCCAAACTGACCTTAAACGTGAATGGAATGGTGCCGCTGTCCAAAATGGGCGTACTGAACAGGATGGCGGCCACCCTGATAAAAATCAACAGCACCCCGTAAAGCGCCTCAAGCGGCAGATTGAGCGTCGCCATGACCGTCACCCCTGGGGGTCGCTGGGCGCTGGGCGGTTCCACCGGTTTGCTGGCCTCGGCCCCGAACCGATCGGGGATCCGCTGGAGACACAAACCAGCCCATCATCGGATGTAGGCGGGTAGGTTGACGAACAGATCGTTCGTGAACCCGATGATGAGATTCAGCATCCAGGGGAAGAAAACCAGCAGGGCCAGCGCCACCCCCAACATTTTAGGGACAAACACCAGGGTCATCTCGTTGATCTGGGTGGCGGCCTGGAACATGCTGACCAGCACGCCGGTAATGAGGCCCACCACCAGCATGGGCGCGGCAAGAAAAATCGCCGTTTTGATGGCTTGCAGAAAAAAGCCGGTTACGAATTCAGGGGTCATTAAAAAGCCTCCTTCAGGCGAAACTGTTGACCAGGGATCCGACGATCAGGTGCCATCCGTCGGCGAGCACAAAAACCATCAGCTTGAACGGCAAGGATACCATAATGGGCGGCAGCATCATCATCCCCATGGAGAGCAGGACGCTGGCCACCACTAGGTCGATGATCAAAAACGGCACGTACAACATGAAACCGATCTGAAAAGCGGTCTTTAATTCACTGATAATGAAGGACGGGATCAGCACCATCGTGGGGACCTCACCGACATTGGCCGGACGCGGCATTTTGGCCACGTTGATCAGCAAGGCAAGATCCTTTTCGCGGGTCTGGGCAATCATGAACGTGCGAATGGGGTCCAGGGCCTTGTCCAGGGCCTGCTGCTGATCGATCTCTTTGGCCAGAAGCGGTTGCAGAGCCTGCTGGTTCACCTGCTGCCACACCGGAGCCATTACATAGACGGTCAGGAAAAGGGCCAGACCGATGACCACCTGGTTGGGCGGCAGCTGGTTGGTCCCCAGCGCCTGTCGCAGCAGCGAGAAAACGATCACGATGCGGGCAAAGGAGGTGACCATGATCAGGATTGACGGCGCCAGCGAGAGCACCGTCATGAGAAGGAACAGCTGCATCACCACGGTCAATTTACCCGGGTCCGCAGTTTGATCCACAGCGAGGCTGATCAACGGGGCCGGCGTCTGGGCCCAGGCGCTGCCGGCCAGGCAGGCGATGCCCATCGACAACAGCGCCAAGCATCCCAGTCGCGCGGTATTTGGTTTGCAACGCGTGCGTGTTTCGATCAGCCACGATCCCGGCACCCGTTTCACCGCGTCTCCTTTGCCTTGAAGCGGCCGCCTATTTTTCTCAAGTGGTCGTTGAGCAGTGGGCCGAAAGCAGAGGGTCTATCAGCCGGTGTCGGCTGCGAAACGACGTCCGCATCCAGGGTATCGAGCAGATTGATGCGATCGGCCGAAATTCCCAGAACCAGCACCTTCCCCGGTATACTTACCAGAGAAATGCTTTTTTTGACGC
This sequence comes from Desulfosarcina sp., assembly GCA_046484885.1. GTDB lineage: Bacteria > Desulfobacterota > Desulfobacteria > Desulfobacterales > Desulfosarcinaceae > Desulfosarcina. Next base: position 31,162 of record JAWOIA010000129.1, read on the forward strand.
CCAGGTAGTGGTTCTCCAGAACGTGGATCTGTTTTCCGCCGCCGACGCCCAGACGCTGTGCAGTCAGCTTCTTGACCCCGTACAACAAGAACAGGATCATGGCCAGCACAACCCCCAGGGCGGCCAGCATCTTCAAACCGGCGGCCAGCATGTCAGGCGCTGCATTCATCCCAGTTTCTCCACTCGTTCGACGGGGCTGATCACCTCGGTCAGGCGAATGCCGTACTTTTTATTGACCACCACCACATCCCCCTTGGCGATCAGGCGGTTGTTGGCCAGTATATCCAGGGTATCACCGGCCTCCTTGGGCAGTTCAATCACCGACCCCTGCCCCAGCTTGAGCAGGTCGTTGATCAACATGCGGGTGCGCCCCAGTTCAATGCTGATCTCGAGTGGAATGTCGAGCAGCAGGTCTAAATTCTCACCACCTCCGGCGGGGGGGGTACTGCCGATCTCAAGCGCCGCAGCCCTTGCGGGTTGGGGCCCGCCAGGCTTTCTGGCTGCGGGGCGGTCGGTAGCGGGGTGATCCGGTTTTTGAGCCATCGATTACTCCTTGCCCTGGTCATGATCGATCACTTCGGTGATCTGAACGGCTTTGCTGCCTTTGACAACGCCAGGCATTCCCAGATACTTGGGGGCGCGTTCAATGTTGACGATCACCGGGTTCTGGGGTCCGGTGTTCAGCCGCAGGATATCATCCACTTCAAAATTGAGGATCTCGTGCACCGAGTAGACGCTTCGACCCAGTTCGGCCACCACGTTGACCTCGGTGCGGCCCAGCAATTTGCGGATCTCATGCCCGAAGGTGCTGGCACGGTCTTTCTCCCGAAGATAGCTCGAACTGAGCTGCTCCTTGATGGGTTCGAGCATGAGATAGGGTAGACACAGATGCATGTTGCCGGAAAAGAACTCCGTGCTGATGGCGAAGACGATGATAATCAGCTGGTCGCCGGGGTTGACCAGATAGACGAACTCAGGTTTGGTCTCCATTTTTCGCAGCGCCGGCCGGAGCGGGTAAGTCCCTGCCCAGGCAGTCTCCAGATCCTTTAGAACCACCGCGGAGACCCGTTGGAGCATACGCCGTTCGATCAGGGTAAATTCGCGCATTTTCTGCATGGGCTTGCCATTGCCACCGAACATGCAGTCAATCAGGGAAAAAACCAGGTCGGGTTCAAATACCATCAGGGCCGAGCCGATCAACGGTTCCATGCTGATCGTGACAAATCCGGTGGGGTTGGAAAAAGCCTTGATGAAGTCGCCGAATTTAACCGTTTCCCGGGAGATGGCCGCAACCGCAAGGGTTCGTTGAAACAGGCCCGACAAAGATCCTTGCAACCGGTTGACAAATTTGTCGTAGACCTCCTCCAAGGCGTCAAACTGGCCGCGTTGCATCAGGTTCGGTGTAGTGAGATCATAGGATCGAATCTCGGCGGCGACTTCCGGTGTCTCTTCGATCACATCGATCTCGCCGCTGTCCATCGCTGAAAGCAGGGCGTCTATTTCCTCCTGGGACAGGATCTGTTCGGCCATGGTCGGTTCCTATTGGACGACAAACTCGGTGAAGTAGATGTTGTTGACACGCCCCTTGACCATCAGGCTGTTGATCTTTTCCATCAGCTCGCCGCGCAGGAGCGTTTTTCCCTCGGTGGTGCTGATATCATCGTATTTCTTGGTGGGCAGGATCATCAAAACGGCATCCCGGACCAGGGCCAACCGACTCTCGATGACGCTCACGGCCGCTCTTTCACTGAGTTCGAGTGCCATGGTCACCCGAAGATAGCGGTTTCCACCCTGATCCGCCAGGTTCACGATCATGGTATCGAGGGTATAGAGCGGACCGACGACCTGCGCCTCTTCGTGAATCGGCATCTCCTGAGCCATGGCCGGGTCTCGGGGCAGTTGAGCAATTTTGTTCGACAGCATCACAAAGCCGACGCCGACCATCCCCATGAAAAGAACCGCGATCGAAATAACGACAATCAAGGCTGTTTTGGACATTCGTCACCCTCCGCCAATTGGTGGCATCCATAACGTCCATGCGGGATGGACCGTTGGTACGATTGAGTTTAGCATGTTGCGTGCCAGGTTAGCCAACGAAGTGGCGGCTGCTGCGAAACACCCGCCGATAACCGTGGCGCTGCCTGGTCGGCCTGATTCGGCGCCCGTTGGCGCCACAGCGTTCACGGCGGCCGTGGCCGATTCACTCGAGCGGGCGTGTTTGAAGGTGACGGCGGGGGCGATTCTAGCGCGCATAAGGCGTCAATATTGACCCGGCGCAGTCAAGCTGTTGACGGCGGCCGAACCGGCGCCACGGCGCGAAAAAGGGGTCGGTCGGTTCACTCCAAGCGGGGCCGGCTGTGGCCCACCGGCGCATGCGCCTGGCAGCCACAGCCGTTCAGATCAATGGGATGGACACTTGTTAGCGTTTGATGCTCAGCAGCTCGGCCAGAATCTCGTCGCTGGTGGAAATGACTTTGGAATTGGCCTGAAAAGCCCGCTGGGTGGTGATCATTTCAACGAACTCGGTCGCCAGGTCGACGTTGGACATCTCCAGGGTGCTGGGGGCAATGGTTCCCAGGCTGGCCGTGTTGGGCGGCCCGATCACGGGCTGACCCGAGGCCATGGACTCCGAGTAGAGGTTGCTGCCGCGCTTGGCCAGGCCGGCGTAGCTGGGAAAATCGGCCAGGGCGATCTGGGCGAAGGGGATCAGGGAGCCATTGGAGTAGAGCCCGGTGAAGTAGCCGTTCTCATCGACCGAAACCGACTGCAACCGGCCCGATGAATACCCGTCCTGACTCTGGGCGGTGCGGGCGGAGACGGCGCCGAAGCCGGTGATGCTGCCATCCGTTTCGCCGTCGGCATCCAGGTAAGTCCAGGTGATTTCCATCGGGTCCACCGCTCCGGCCAGTCCCGTTATACGAATCAGCGGGTTGCCAATGGTGCCGGTGGCGGCCGGGTCCAACGCACCGGTGGTGTCAAAGGCGAGCGTGCCGGTGTCGGTGCAGGTGCCCACGGCCGGGTCCACACTGGCCGCCCAGTCCCAAGCGTCTCCATTGCGCGTAAAGACCAGGTCCAGGATCACCTCGGAACCCAGGGAATTGAAAGTCGTGATGGACGTGTTAAAGGTGGCGCCGTCCGCGGCGTCACTGCTCAAATTTATCCCTAAGGTCATATTGGTGGTGGCGTTGGGCGCACTGATTCCATTGGGCAGCGCGATATTGCCGATTGCGCCGACATTGCCCGCCGTATCGATGCTGTAGCCTTGAACCATCAAGCCATCCGGTGAGGCCAGATGACCGTTGCGGTCCCATTGGAAACTGCCGGCACGGGTATAGTAATTCACCCCTTCATTGGGATTGGTCACTACAAACAAGCCGGCGCCGTTGACCGACAGATCGGTGGCGCTGCTGGTGTTTTCCAGTACACCGGCGTGCCATTGGGCGTCGACCCCGTTCAATGTCACCCCGCGCCCGATCTGAAGCTGGGGCTGACTCAAGGTTGAATTGAAGATGTTGGCGAACGACACCCGCGATGATTTGAAGCCGTTGGTGTCCACATTGGCGATGTTGTCGCCGATGACCGCCATGGCGCTGGTATTGGCCTTCAATCCGGAAATGCCTGAGTAAAGCGAACCGATCATGTTTGATCTCCTTGGTTGACGGTTATAGGTTTGAGCTGTCGGTGCCGACGCCGTCGGCCTCGATGCGGATCACCGCCGAGACGGGCACTTCAGCGCCATTGATCAGTAGCGTCGCGGCACCGCTTTTATAGTCGATGCCGGTGACGCGGCCGGTGGTGTAGCTGGTGGAACCGACAATCGACCCGTCGCTGTTCATCGCCATGACGGCAAAGCGGTAAAAGCCGTCGCTGACAGCGGTTCCATTGGCATCCCGACCATCCCAGGCCAACTGCCGTTCGCCCGCCCCCAGGGCGCCGGCCTGAATGTCGGTCACGAAGGTGTCGTAGCGGTCATAAATCTGAATGAAAACCTGATCGGCGTCATTAACCAGGTCAAACCGGATGGCATCGGGCTTGCCGTCGCTGACCCCAAACTGGCTGCCGCTGGCGGTGACCGTCTTGCCGAGGAACCCGGCCGACTGGATATTGTTCGACGCGGATTGGTAAACCCGGAAATGGTCCAGGGTTTCATTGATGTTGTGGAGCTGCTCCAGGCTGCTGAACTGGGCCAGCTGGGCCGTGAACTCGGTACTTTCGGCCGGGTTGAGCGGGTCCTGGTGCCGCAGCTGAGCCACCAGCAGTCGCAGAAAATCATCTTTGCCCATGGCCTTTTCACTGGGCCGGCTCGTGGCCGCCGTCTGATTGGCAACATCGGAAACACCCGGGACCGTCATGATGGTTCACCTCCATGCAAAACAGGGTCTTGCCCAGCTTCGACCAGCCTGGATTGAACTCTCCCCGCGGCAAGCCGCGGGGAATGCGCTCGCTATTGCGGTTCAAGCGAAATAGTTGATCCCTTCACCATCGGGTCGATCGCGGCCCGATGGGCCGGTCCCCTCATGCGGCCACGATTCCTGGTCCGGGTCCGGCTGACCCGGTTGCCGCCGGCCGTTCTGAAACGAGTCGTTGTTGAACATCTGAGCCAACGGCTCGCGGTTGGGCTGATTATGCGCATCCGGGTTGACCGTGACATCGAATCGGCTGATGGTCACTCCCTGGTGCTGCAGTTCGGTTTTCAGCAGGCTCAGATTGGACTCGATAATGGCCTTGACCGCCGGCTGGTCCGTTTGGATGCGCACCACCAACTGGCCCTTGTCACTCGCGATGGTCAGCTGTACCCGGCCGAGAAAGTCGGGCTTGAGGCGGATATGAATCGCCGAGCGGCCCTGAATCGACCGCATGGATGCCTGGTCGACGATTTGAGCCATCACCGTGGCATGAAACCCTTTGGCGGCCGATGCATCACCGGCTGGGAACACACCCGCCTGGCCGCCGGAGTGACGCGCGGCGCCAGGGATCGACGGCTCTCCCGCCGCGGCTTTGGCGGCGTCATTTACGGCCAGCGATGGTTGTGATGGTTCTGCTGTGCTGTTGGGAATGGAAAAGGAGTTCTGCGAGGCTTGCGAACGCGCAGAATCGGTCGACGCCATTTCACCCCGGGCGGTTCGGCCCGGCGATGCATCGTCGTTGCGATGGCCGCCATCATCGCTGGGCGCGGCCATCTTGGGATCATTGGCCACCGATGCCGGACCCGGTGCGGATAGAATCTGAGCGGTCACGGGGTCTTTTTGGGGGGCAGCGGCTGAAACGGCGTTATTCGAGACGGCCATGCTCGGCGCTGACGGTTCCGAAATGTTCCGCCCGGGACCGGATGGGTGGTCACCGCCGTTGGGGCCGACCCCCTGCGCCAGGGTGCGGGAAAGGCGCGGCTCGACCCCGTCCGGCGAAGCATCCCCTCCAGCAGCCCAATCAATCGGGTGCGCCGGGATCATCGGCGGTTGACCGCCCTGAGCGCCTGGAACGGGTGTCGCGGCGTCATGTTTGTGAGGCAGCGGGCCGCTTGCGGGCGCCTGGGGGGGCTCACCAGCCGATGCCCGCTGGGGTGCAGGCATAAACGGCGCAACGGCGGACAATCCGGGCGCAAGCGGCGAACCATCCCCTTGCCCCGCAGCGGTCCCGAAGGGGCCAAGCGCTGCCTCGACAGGTGCAAGCCCGGTTGCGCCGGGGCCACCCCTTTCGACATCCGCAGCCTCGGCGGTCGGCTGCCCCGGTGGGGCTGCATTCATCAACCAGACCCCGGCCTGTGACCGGCGCTCGCCGTCGGTTCCATCGGCGCTGGGTTGTCCGCCTGCTCGATGGCTGAGGCTGGGGCCGGCCTGCCCGGCTGGTGCAACCGGATGGGCCATTTGCCGGATCCATTGCAGGAATGAGCCGACGGCATCGTCGCCCGGCTGGCGATCTTCCGCACCCTGGGCAAGGCGGTCAGCGGACACGGCAGTGACGGTCGCTTGCCCCCCGCATGGGGATGCGGGAGCGGCCACCGCCGGGAACAGACCACAGCAGGGGTTCATTGCCCCTCCCCGCTTTTTTGAATGGTTTGCCGGGTGTAGCGGTTAACGGCTATCTCGTCGATCCAGTTGCGCTCTGTTTTCTGAATGGCCTGGTTGTAGCGGTCGAGCCCCTGCTGTTTGAGTTTTTCCAGGATCTGGCGCCGCTTCATGGCTTCGATCAACTCCCGCTTAGCGTCCGCTTCACACGCTTGTATCTCCCTGAGTCGGGACTGGTGCCGGACCATCTGCTCGGAAAGCCGTTTGAGATACGCCTGGTAAGCCAGTACCCCATCACTGGAAAGCCCCCCCTCTGCCTGCTCCTGTTTCAATGCTTCAGCGCTCTTCATCTCTTTCCTTTGCAGCGATTGCAGTTGCTGTCGCTCAGCCATGACGCGGCCCCGAATGTCGGCCAGTTCTTTTTCCAGACGCTCCTCAATGAACTGGCGGTGGTCGAGAACCGCTTGCAGTTTGAAGGTGTACATCGTCACCCTTTCAGCGGTCCCGACTGGGGTGGTGACGGCGCAAAAGCGGATCTGATTTTATTTTAGCAACCTGTGTGCCAGTTTGATAATTAATTCTATCCATTTGTTATCGTTTAAAAATTTTTAACCGAGCGGCCGAATTCGTTTCCAGCAGATGGCCGGGGCGGCAACAATTTCCGCTGCGGGACGATTTTGCCCAGAGACCCCCCCCTATCCCATCATGGATCGCAAGGAATCGACACTCGCCTGCAAGGTCGTCCCTTCCGCGATACCCTGGCGCAGGAAGTGGTTGATCGGGTCGATCATGTGAATGGCCTCGTCGATTTTGGGGTTGCTGCCGGTGCTGTAAGCCCCGATGTTGATCAGGTCCTCGGCTTTACGGTAGGTCGCCAGGGCCTCTTTGACCCGGGCGGCGTGGCGTTTGTGCTCCGGGTCGGCAATCTCCTCCATCACCCGGCTGATGCTCCGCAAAACATCAATGGCCGGGTAATGGTTCTGGTCGGCCAGATCACGGGTCAGCACGATGTGGCCGTCGAGAATCGACCGCACCGCATCGGCGATCGGTTCGTTCATGTCGTCGCCTTCCACCAGCACCGTGTATAGCCCCGTAATGGTACCGCGGTGGGACGATGTGCCGGCCCGTTCCAGTAATTTGGGAAGCAGGGAGAAGACGGATGGGGTATAGCCTTTGGTGGTGGGCGGTTCACCCAGACTCAAACCGATTTCGCGTTGGGCCATGGCCAGCCGCGTAACCGAATCCATCATCAGGTTGACGTGCTTGCCCTGGTCCCTGAAATACTCGGCAATGGCGGTGGCGATGAATCCGCCGCGCAATCGCACCAGCGGAAGATGATCCGAGGTGGCCACCACCACAACGGATTTCTTGAGCCCCTCCGCGCCCAGATCCTTGTGTATAAACTCGTTGACCTCGCGTCCGCGCTCGCCGATCAGGGCGATCACGTTCACCTCGGCGGCGGTTTGCCGGGCGATCATGCCCAGCAGGACGCTTTTCCCGACCCCGGAACCGGAAAAAATCCCCATGCGTTGGCCGCACCCCACCGTCAATAGGCCATTGATGGCACGCACACCCAGATCCAGCGGTTGCTGGATCCGCTTTCTGAGCAGCGGATTGACCGGACTGGCATAAATGGGGTATTCGTCGTCGATCTGGATCGGACCCTTGCCATCAATGGGATTGCCCAGACCATCGACCACCCGCCCGAGCAAGGCTCGGCCGACCCCCACTTGGGCGTTCTCTTTGCGCGCAACCACCTTGCATCCGGGCCCCAGGCTGCGAATGTCCGCCAGGGGCATCAACAACACCGAGTCCTCTTTAAATCCCAACACCTCGGCACTGACCGTGGCGTTTCCCCCTGCGGTGGTGATATCGCAGACACATCCGATCCGCGAAGCCGGCCCACTGGCCTCGATCACCAAGCCGACCACTTTCTTGACCCGTCCATGGGCTCGGATGGGCGCCGCAGCAGCAACGATATCGTGGTAGGTTGCCAGGGAAAATGGCCTCAGGTGCATTATGGTCTCAACTTTCAGCCCGGGTTTTGGGCAGTTGGGCGCTCAGGAGGCGTTCCATGGTTTTGAGTTGCTGATCGATTCGGGCATCCACCTCCCCAAGCTGGGTCTCGATGACGCACCCGCCCCGCTGAATCGATTCATCAGCTTCGAGGCGAAGATGGTCCCCGACGTCATCAGCCGGAAGCAGTTCCGGTTTAAAGGCATCCACCGTTTCGACGTCCCGGGGGTTGAGCCTGACCGTCATGCGGCGGGGATCGGCCACCTTTCGCATCGCCGCTTGGACCACATGCCGGATGACCGACGCATGTTCCGATGCATGACCGATTATTTTTCCGACAATGGCCAGTGCCAGTCGAACCGTTTCGATCTCCATCTGTTCAATGTCGTGCTGCCGAATGCGGGCCATCTCCTGCATGGCCGTCTGGAGTGCGGCCACAGCCTGATTGATGCGGTCCTGCTGGCAGGCCCGCATCTCCGACCGTCCCTGCTCCAGACCCTTGGCAAAAGCGTCGTCATTTCTCTGGCGCTCCAGCGCCCCATCCGGCGGCGGGGCGAGTGGGGCGCTGCGATTGTGAATAGGGTCGGCGCTGCCGCCGACAAAGCATCCCGCAACGCCGGTCTCCGCGTCCAGCGGGTCCGTGCGGCAGGGAATTTCGGGGAAATAGTAGAGCGCGCACGAATCGGCCGGGGAAGCGAAGCGCTCCTTGGGTGAGTCAGCTGACAAAATCCTCCCCTCCCCTGCCGCTGACAACCAGTTCGCCCTTCCTTTCCATGTCCTGAACGATCCGGGTGATCTTCTGCTGCGCATCGGTCACTTCCTTGATCCGAACCGCACCGCAGACGTCCATCTCCTCTTTGATGATCTCAACCGCCCGCTGGGACATGTTGGCGAAGATCTTCTCCTTGACCGCATCCGTTGCGGCCTTGAGTGCCAGTGCCAGCTCCTGGGAATCGATCGAACGCAGCACTTTTTGCAGGCCGCGGTCATCGACTAGAACGATGTCGTCGAAAACAAACATGTTCTGGCGGATCGCTTCAGCCAGTTCGGGGTCGTTATCCTCGATCTCCTCGATAATCTGTTCCGCGGCCGTCCCGTCGATCAGGTTCAATATTTCAGCCAGCCGTGGCACACCGCCGGCTTTTTGAGTGGTTGCAGTCGCTTTGTTGGACAAAACCTCTTCAAAGATGCGGTCGATCTCTTCGAGCATTCCCGAAGCCACCTTGTCCAGGTTGGCGATGCGGTAGGCGACGTCCGGCCTCAATGGATCGGGTAAAAGCGCCATCACCTCGCTGGCAGTGCGCGGTTTGAGGTGGGCGATCATCAACGCGATGGTCTGCGGATGTTCATTCTGAATCATTTGAATCAGCACATCGGGCGCGATGGATTGGATCGCTTTGAGGTTGTTCGCATGCGCGTCGTCGGGTTCCTTTTGGGCAAAGCGGCTGGTTCCGGCCTTGACCCCGTCCTCGATCTGCTTGGGAGGCGATACTTTTTCAAGAAATTCCTGCGCCACACGCTCAACCAGGGCCGGGGAGATCGAGCCCAGCTTGGACTGGAGCTTGCGGATCAGGCGTTGTTCGCCCGGATCGAGCTGATCGACCAGCGGGGCGACCGCGTCCCAACCCAATGCATGCACCAGGATAGCCGCTTTTACCGATCCGATCAGATTTCTGGGGTCCATGCTGCTTTGGTTTCCGGTGCCTGGTCTTCGGTTCTTAAATGAGATGAATCAGTCGGATCGGTCAGCGCCGCGGCTTCGACCCGTATTCGCTTGAAACCGCGACATCGCGACCCATTGGATCGTGCCTGATTAACATCATGTCTCTTTGAGCCAGGATTTCATGAGCTGGGCTGAACCGGTTCGGTTCTGATTGATCACGTTTTCGATCCGACGCTTATAGCTGTTCTCATTTTCCGATTCCGCATAGCGCCGCTCCAGCTCTTTGATCGTCTGAGGGAGCTGTTCCAGCATTTGGAACTCTTCAAGCGGGGTCGATGTCAGCCACCGGGTCAGCGGCTTGATGATCAGCATGAAGGAGAAGAGTAAAAAGAGCGCCGCCGCTGAATATTTGATCAGGGTCTGATGCGTCGCCAATGCCTGCATCCAGCCGCTGGAATCGGCCTGGGCGGCCATCATGTCCGCACTGGTATCCACCTCGAAGGGGATATTGACCACCTCGATTCGATCTCCCCGGTCCGGGTCAAAATCGACCGCGCTTTTGACGATATTCTCGAGCTTGGCCATCTCTTCCGCCGTTCGGGGCACATAGTGCGCCGCCTCGCCCTCGGCACCCGCTTCGGGCTGCCGGTAGCTGCCGTCCACAACCACCGCAACCGACAGGCGCTCGACACTGCCGACGGGCATCACCTGGCGGCTGGTGAATTTACCCACCTCATAGTTCTTGGTGTACTGCTCCTGCTGGTTGTTCCTGACACCACCGCCCGCCACCCGTTCCGCGCTATCGGGAACCACATTGGACTGCAGGCCGGGAACGCCGCCGGTGGTGGCTGCGCTGTCCTTGGAAGCGGAGCTGGAGGCCTGTTCACTGCGGATGACCGAATGCTCCGGCAGGAAACGCTCTTCGGTCTTTTCCTGTTGGGTGAAGTTGAGCAGGCACGACACCCGCACAATGGCCTTCTCGTGCCCAAGCACGCTCTCGAGCATGGTCTTGATGCGGTTTTCCAGCAGGCGCTCCTTCTTCTCCTGAAAACTGAGCTGGTTGGCGGTGACCTGGCTGAGGGTGGACTTATCTTTGAGTCCGGCCAGCATTTTCCCGCTGTCGTCGATGACCGTGACCTCTTCCGGCTTCAGGCGCGAGACACTCGAGGCAATCAGGTGAACGATCCCCTGGACCTGTTCCTTGTTCAGGTATTGGCCACGTCTGAGTTTGAGGATGACAGAAGCGGTGGCCGGTTCCTCGGCCTCGACAAACAGGGACCGGGCCGGCATGACAATATGCACCCGCGAGCTTTCCACTTCGGCCAGGGTGTTGATGGTCCGGCTCAGTTCCCCCTGGAGTGCGCGCTGGTAATTCACGTTTTGAACAAATTCGGTCATCCCCAGTTTGGTGTCGTCAAACACCTCGAAACCGATGCCGCTGCCCCGCGGCAAACCCTGGGATGCCAGTTCCAGCCGGGTCTCGTGAACCCGGTCATTGGGGATGTGCACCGCCGTACCATCCATGGCGAGGCGGTAGGGGATGCGGTCCTCTTTGAGTTTGGCCACGATTTCGGCAGCATCTTCGGGGGCCAGGTTGCTGTACAAGGGGTGCAATTCACCGCTTTCCGACCAGGTCATCAAAAAGGCCAGACCGGCAATGGTGCCCCCCACCAAGATGGCCATGGCCACCAGTTTTCCGGTAGATAGGCCGTTGAGGGCCAGTTTGATCTGCTGCGGCAAGCTGGATAGGGAAACGGCCATTGCGACTCCTAAATCGGCATGCGACGAATCTCGTCGTAGGCGGTCATGAGTTTATTGCGAATCTCCAGCACCAGCCCAAATGCAATCTCCGCTTTTTTCATTTCGATCATGGTGCCGTGAATATCCTGGCGCTTGCCGGTGGCCAGGTCTTCGATGGCGTGATCCGCCTGCAGCATCTGCTGGTTGACCGCTTCTACCGAGCGCCGCACATAGTCACTGAACGGAGTCGTGGCCTCGGCCGGGGCGGCAGACGCCGCCTGGGGCGGCAGGATCGCTTGAATCGTTGAAATCGTCAGGTCATTCATGGGCTTTTTCCGATCTCCAAGGCGGTGCCGGCCATCTCTTTGGTGACCCGAACCGCGGTGGCATTGGCTTCAAAGCTTCGGCTGGCCGAAATCATGTTCACCATCTCTTCGACGATATTGACGTTGGGCAACCGGATGTAGCCGTTTTCGTCGGCATCCGGGTGGCCGGGGTCATACTTTTCCAGATAAGGTTTGTTGTCTTCGATGATGCGCGCCACCTGCACCCCGTGCTCGTCGGCACGCAGACGCTGTTCCAGCAGGGCCTGAAAACCGTCCCGCTGAGCCGCTTCGAAGATGACATCCTTGCGCTTGTAGGGCTCACCGGTTTCGGTGCGGGTCGTGTTGACGTGGGCCATGTTGCTGGCAATCAGGTTCATGCGAAGGCGCTGGGCGCTCAACCCACTCGAACTGATGGCCAGGCTGTCGAGAAAATTCATTTTATTTGTTCCCTCCAGTGATGACATTTTTCAGCCCTCGAAACTTGGCAGCCACAATCTGGGCCGAGGCTTTGTACAGCAGGCTGTTTTTGGCAAGGGCCGTCATTTCAGCGTCAATGTCGACAGCGTTGCGGTCACCGCGAAAAAGCAGCGGGTCATCACCGTTGCTGTGCCGCACAGCCTGGGGAGCATCGCTGCCGGCTCGGCCCGGCAAATGCTGCCGGTCGGTGCGCATCAGCCTGGATTCGCCACCGGCCTGGTGCCCGGTTTGGAGCGCTTCTTCGACATTGATGCTGAAGGGTTTGTAGTTGGGGGTGTCGGCGTTGGCCACGTTGTTGAGGATCAGCCCATGTTGGCGCGATCGCAAATCAAGTGACCGGGACAGGGTGTTGATGGTCTGGCTGAACAGATTAATCGGATGGTTGCCCATGGATTACCTCCCTTCGTCGCCTTGGTCTAAGCAAATTGTATACCATGATGCAGCCCTAGGCGTGATTTCCTGATGCCTCCTGGGTCCCCGGCGCGGCGTCGTACCGCGGCTCGGGGTCCTGGCCGTGTCCGCCGGCCGCATGCACGTCCGGCACCATCGTTACAGCGCCGAAGTGATGCATGCGGTGCGGTACTCACTCAACTTGTTGCGAAGCGTCCGGATGCTGATCCCGAGCATTTTGGCGGCATGGGTCCGGTTGTCGTTCACCGCACTCAAGGTATTGTAAATCAGTTCTTTTTCCATTTCGCGCACGGTGGTGCCCACCCCTGCAAAGGCCCTTTGCCCCGAGTCGGCAGCGGCGTCATCCAGCATCAGATGCACCGGCAGCAGGGTTTCACCGCTGCCGATCAGAACCGCCCGCGCGATTGCATTTTCAAGTTGACGGACATTGCCCGGCCAGGATTGCTGCAACAGCTGCTCCATGGCTGCCTCGGAGATGCGTCGCATGCAGGAGGCATTTTGCTCGCTGATACGCGTTAAAAAAT
>JAWOIA010000220.1:0-8398 GCA_046484885.1 Desulfosarcina sp.
ACGGCACCCACAACGCCCTCGGCGGTCGCTCAACTGCCTCAGCGCGGGCGCACACGGTGGTGTATCCCGGTTGGTCTACCCGGTGGCAAAATCCTTATGCAATGATTAGCAACCATCAGCGGTCTGCTCCCAGAAGGGTGATATCGCCATAGTAAGCGGTTGTTTCCTCCCCCGTATTATCGGTGTCGGTCATGAGGCCGATGCCGATGATCGGCGGTGGTGCACGGCCGAAGGCGCGCCGGTAGTCCGCCGCGATATTCCGTGTTTCCGTTATCCAGCGGCCGGCGGCGGCATTGCCGCTTTGCAGGACGATCATCATGGCCTCAGGAGCATAAGGATTGGGGGCAATGGTGTTTTCCAGGGCCTTGTTGGCCCAGATATAATTCAAGGCGGTGCCGGGCACCTCTTGGTTTGCAAACAGGCTTGCACTGCGGTGCCGCATCCGCTCCCACCAGCCGGCCGCTTCCGGATCGAAGGCAAAGGCCACATATATCCGGGCGGCATAGTCATCCCCCTGCTTGGTCGAAAGGTCCCCTTTCTCCAACACGCGCTCAATTTTCCAGTGCCATCGGATCAATGGATATTCCACTGGATCGACCCGCAGGTGGCGGATCAGGCCCGAGGCGGCGTTTTGGCTGTGCGCCCGGATAACGGTGCGATCCTGATCACGCGTCAATGTATATTGCGTGTGGCGATCCATGTTCCGGAAGGTCATCGGCTGCCACGCCTCGGGCAACCCGTCGGCCGGTGGCAGCTCGGCAAAAACGCCGATGCGCAATTCCCCGGCCAGCAAACCGCCGGCGCTCATAAACAGCAATAGAACAAGGCCGAAAACAGCAGTGACAATCAAACGCATCAGATCCTCCTACCGGTCACATCGCCGACGCAAATTCAGCCGAAATGACATCGGCGTGCGATGCTTTATAGTGCAATTGATGCCGACACGCGCGCAACGCCCAACGATGAATGAGCGGCGACAATGGCATCGAAGAGAAGTCCAGGAAGATCCAGCCTGTGTCGGCGGTCATATTACCGTCGCAAAGGCCTGTGGTGATTTCCTGACGGAGAGGTGAGCTTAGGCCGCGCTTTCAGGACGGAGAGGCATCGGCAATCCATTTTTGCAGCAACTTCCTGTCGTCCGGCACCATGGAGGTTACCCGTAATCGATGACGCAGCCGCCCGTTTTGTGCTTGCACCGCCAGCACTTTGCCATAGATGTCTGAAAAGCAGTGGACATCCTGACAAAAGACCAATTGCAGCTTCACATCGGTCAGGGGATCAAGACGGACCGGGAGATCGATTTCCAAACTCGATTCCCCGAGATAACGCGTCTCTCCTGAAATGGTTTCGGAAGCCACTTTCTTACCCTCCAGGCGCCAAAGCGCAAAGGGCGGCCGAATCTCCGCGCGCGCCTCGCGGCGTTCATCAACGTCGGGCAAAGAGATTTCGTAGGGCTCTCCGACGGCCGTTACCGGGTAACAAACCAACGGTTTTTTGAGGCCCTTCATCATGACCGTCATGGGCGACTCGGCGGTCACCTTGCCCCGCACATGTTCATAGGTTGCCTCGCCTACCAGCACCTGCCCGCCGACCGTATTGGATTCAATCCGCGAAGCGACATTCACCACCGAACCAACAAGGCCGTACTTGATTCTGGCTTCGGACCCCAAATTCCCCACCACCACCGCGCCCGTATTGATACCGATCCCCATTTCCAGCGTGGGCAGTCCTTCCTGCACCATCTGACGATTCAAATGGGCAGTGCCTGCTGCATGTCCAGCGCACATGCCGCGGCACGTAGCGAGTCGTCCGGTCGGGGTTCGGGGATGCCGAATACGGTGAGAATCGCATCTCCGATAAACTCGTCGATTACGCCCTCGTATTTGTGAATCACCCGTGTCATCATCTCAAGGTAGCGATTGAGAATCCGCACCATTTCTTCCGGGGCCCGGTCGTCGCAAAGGTCTGAAAAGCCTCTTAAATCGGACATCAATACGGTCACCTTCTGGCGCCGCCCGCGATGTTGCGGCCGTTGGGGGATTCCAGGATCTCGTCCACAACGCTCCGGGACAGATAACGGCCAAAAGTGTCCCTGATAAAATTGACCAGGTTCAGCCGCTGCTGGGAGACTTTGATGAGGGCCTTGAGCATCTTCGAGCGCATATTCACGATATCCCGGATCTCAAGGGCTGCATCGGCATCCAGGAGAACGTTGTCCACTTTGGGATTGGCCACATCCAAACGCATATTGGCGGCCGACACGGCCTCCAGGGGTCGAATGATTTTTTGCTCCAGAAACCGTCTCAAAGTAAGCATCATGAACAGCAAGATGATGGTCACCAGCAACACAATGCGCATCTCATACCAGAACAACTCCACGGGGCCGGCATTCTCGGAAACCATCCGATAGAACACCGACCCAACCAGTAAGACCGCCTCGATAATGACGATACGCCAGAAGACACCGGCCATCAGGATTTCGCGAATGCCGAGAATACTGGCCGATGGCCGCCCTGAAGGTTCTGCACTGTCGTTTCCCATGCGCACTATTCCAATGAGCGTTGCTGTTGAGGTTTAATCATTGTAAGTTTGGCGCACATTGTCAACAAACGAACCAGGATAAAGGCCTCACAAAAAGGCAAACCGTCTGCTGGCACAAAAGCCGCACAACCGGGTTCATGCTCCCGACCCTTATAGAGTACGAAAAACGTCGTCCTGCCTTTTGGTCTCAGTGAATGGAAAAACCTTACAAGAAAAGTAGAGTTCCAGGTAAAATGGCTCCCGGTGCCGGATGTCGATCCTGAACGGTTCAAACATCCCGCCGTGCCGCTGTTCGCCCTGTCGGAAACCACCAGCGAGCAGGTCATTCACCTGCAAAACCTTTGCGAGCAGCATTTGCCAGATCTATTGCAGACACCGACCTGGTCCGGCAGGTGCTGGAATAGTATATATCCCCACCGCCCTGGTTGCACGCCTCGGCCAGAAGGCGATCCAGGAAAAATTGAAAAGTTTCTGCCGGAACACCCGGTAGGGATTGAAGAGGCTGCCGTAGTCCTTGACACCAGTGACCGGTTGACCTCCCTTTGGGTTCTCCAGAATATGGGCGGCCATGAAGAAATTGTAGGTGTTAACCCAAAAGGCAATGGCCTGTTCCCGGGTCTTCAGGGCGGTCACGTCAAACTGCGCCAACCGCCGGCGCTGCTCCTGCAGCCACCCGCCCGCCTGCGCATCTGCCATGGCGCCCCGGTAATCAAAGGCAGACACCAGTCCGCCTTCCGTTGTTGACTTTTCAATCAGAAAGTTGCGCAGCAAGTCGGAAAACGGGGCAAACGTCCGCTGCGTCAAAGGATCGCCGGCAGCAAAGATGCCGGGTACACTGGTCTCCAGCAGATAAGGATCCCAGTTTTCAAATCCGAACGGCCGCTCCACATACCGGACCAGATCCGGGCCGTTTACCAGGAAGCCTCCAAGGGTCAAATTGGATATTGCTGTCGCGCAAAAAAGCGCAGTTGGGTGTTAATCCGATGAAGGTGAAGGCGCTCTCCACCGCGGAGGTCTCCGAGGTCTGGTTGTTGACCAGGTCGATTTGACTCAGCTTGCTCTGCGCGCCTCGAAACGCCGTCACCTCCGTATGCCAGGGCACATCGATCCTGGGATGGGCAAAGACCTTTTCCTGGATGAAACGGGTTGTCTTGAACGAAGCGCCGCGCACAAGGATGGTGACCTTATCGGCGCCGCCCGCTCGATGACCAGGGTGTCGATGGCCTCCAGGGCGGCGGTTTTCAGGCCCAGCTTTTCGGCCAGTTCGGCGTTGGATGGCTCCGCGAGAAAGGACCCGTCTGGGAAGACAATGATGGTACGATGCGTTTGCCGCCGTTTGTTGATATCATCAGGACTTCCGCGTCCGGGTCCTGCCCGATATCCACCCACGTATATGGGATCTGGTGTTCACCCAAAAACTGTTTGATGCGACGACAGTCCGGGTACCAATGGGCGCCGTACGGCACGATTGGAGCATCCGGCATAAGGGCACAGCCTTTGATTAGATTTCAGGTGCGGCCGGTAAATCCAGATCCGTGTCGTTGATGTGGTTGAAATAGTTGGACAGGACCTTCTGGGCGATGATGACGCTGATTTCCGCAGCGTGGGTGTCTAAAAAGCCGGCCTTTTTGAATGTGTCCAGGTCACTGTCACCTACAAACCCGCTGGTTTTGATCACCGTCAGGGTAAAGTCGATGAGGACCGCGTGCTTGGGATCCGTGGGTTTTCCTTTGCGGATGTTCAAAATCTCTTCCTTGGAAACACCATTGGATTTGAGGCTGCCGGTATGCGCGGCCAAGCAGTAAGTGCACTTGTTGTACTGGCTGACGGTGATGCGCACGATATCCTGTTCGACGGGGGAAAAACTGCCCCCGGCAATCAGTTGGTCCAACTGCAGATAGGCATTCAAGGTCACGGAACTGTTGGCCATCCCCTTGAAGATATTGGGAACCATTCCGAATTTGGACTGGATGGCGTCAAAGGTCTTTGCAGTTTTTTCGTCTGCTGCTTCTTTGGTGATCACAGGTAGTCTGGCCATGATAATCTCCTTTTGATTGATAGGTGACGATGTTGTTTTCATTGGGTCGTCTGGCGGCCGATTGCCTTACATTTCAAGGTTGATGGCTCGCAGCGGCGGCGGTCGTCACAAGTCGCGCAAATGCTTCTTCATGCGTTCCTTGGCTTCGAAGGAAAGCCCTCCTGCACTGGTGTCTTCAGGATCTTTGCCCTCCATGTGGCGACCCATGCTTCGAAGCATGCGCAACTGTCGCGCAAACAAGGCGCAGTAACGGCACATCCACAAGTGCATCCGAATCGCCATCCGCTGGTGCAATGACAACGCGGTGTCCATGGATTGAGACACCTTCTGCGAAACCTCCTGGCAGCGAAACATCCAGTGTGTCATGGTCCGTTTCCTTCCGGCTGCGGGCTGAACCCGAACAGCTCAAGGCATTTGCGCAGCAACATTCTGGCCCGGTGCAGCATCACCCAGCAGTTATTGGCGGTAATGCTCAACCGTTTGCAAATCTCCTCGGTGCTCAGTCCGTCCACCTCGCGATACACAAACGCATCGGCGCTGCGCGGAGGCAAATCGGAAAGGCAGCGGTAGAAATGATCCAGAAATTCCTTGGTCTCGTGGGCCCTGCCCGGATCGACGCGCCATTGGGCCGGGCGCAGTTGCCAGCCCCCCTTGGCGTTGAAGAACGCCTCCAATTCTTCGGGATCCTCCGTGATATCCCCGGCATCAATGGTCAGCTTGCCTTTCCGATAATGATCGATCACCTTGTATTTCAAGATGGCAAACAGCCATGTTTTTTCGGTGGCCTGACCTTTGACCCCCCCCTTGGCCCGCAAAGCAGCCAGAAAGGTCTCCTGAACAAGATCCTCCGCCACTTGTCGGTTGTCGACCCGGGCCATGGCGAAACGAAACAGCGCATCGCCGTACCGGTCCACCCATGCTTCTGTGTTGATTTCCGGCGTATCCAGCTCGTCCACGGCCTTCCTTTCTTAATAAGATATTTGTTTGCCAAGCATGAACCGCACCCAAAATGGACATCTTTTCGACCAAACGCAACTCAAGATGTCAGTGCCCCTTGACAGGACGATCCCGCTCCGGCCGTGCAGGCGAAACAGTGGCTGCGCACCACGATTTCGCGCGCCGCCAGCCGCTGGGGATCGAAATCGCGGATATGACCGGGGGCCCCGCTGTTGACCGTCAGGTTCAGCATTTGATTGAAATCGCAATCATAGAGCCGGCCGTCATAACCCACCGAGAGGGTGGTGCGGCACATCACCTGGCCGACTGTGGCGCTGTTAAAGGCCCGCTGCAAGGTGCGCATGTACGCACCCAGGTTGCCGCTGCGCTGCAGATAGTCCCGGTACCGGCCGGCCGGACAGTTGACCAGGCAAAAGAGGGTGTTGAAGGCCAGGCCGTGCCGGTCGCGCAGCACCCGGCGATATTCGGCCTCCAGCGCCGGCTGCGGCCCCGGTAGATAGGCGCCCACCGGGTTATGTACCAGGTGAAGCCGCAAGCCGCTGTCGGGCATGCCGTAACCGAACTGGTTCAGTGCCCGGATCACCCGGGCTACCTGCTCAAAAACGCCATCGCCCCGCTGCCGGTCGGTGCCCTGGGCATCCACGCCCGGCAACGACCCCACCAGTTCAACCCCGTGATCGGCAAACAGCGTCATGAATCGCCGGTATTCTGGCTCGCGCATGATCAGCAGGTTGCTGCGCACGATCAGCCGTTTGCCCAGGGCGGCCATTTTGGCGATCAGCCATTCGAGATCGGGATGCATTTCCGGCGCGCCGCCGGTGATGTCGATGGCGTTGATATGTTTGTCGGCGGCGGCCCGCACACATTGGGCCATGGTGCCCCGGGACATCATCTCACTGCGAGCAGGCCCGGCCTGAACATGGCAGTGTTTGCAGGCCAGGTTGCAGCGCCGGGTGATGTTCAACTGCAGCACCTCGATGCCGTCGGCCCGCAGGGGGTAATGGCCGCAATCAGACAGCCGTTGGATGAAAACATCGCGGCAAGATATTGGCGCGGCATCAGTCATGGGTCACATCTCCTTTTTCTTGACGATCTTGCGGATCTGGGTGGCATGAGCCAGGGTGTCACCGGCCACCATGGCGGCCCCGACATGCACGGCCTCCATCATCTCATCGCTGCCCACCCCCAGGGAAAGACATTTGTTGGTGTAGGCATCGATGCAATAGGGGCAGTGCCGGACCGTGGCCACGGCCAGGGCGATCAGCGCCTTTTCCCGCTCGGTGAGCTTGCCGGCGCTGGTGGCAACGCCATAGTAGTCGAAAAACCGGCTGCCGGCCTCAGGAGCGTATTCGCCGATGTTCTCAAAGTCTTCCAGATCCTTGGGCTCATAATAGGTATCGGTCATGTCAGGTCACCTTTCACTTGTTTTAACGTTTTTTAGTTGCTGCATTTTGCCTTTCAGCGTCTCCAGGTCATCAACCGCGAAAACAGCGACTTGGCAAAAGGCGTCAGCCGCGTGCGGTTGTAAGCGTCGCCGATTTGGCGCATGATCTCCGCCTGCGTCGGGTAGGGGTGTATTGTGTTCGCGATGTGCCCAAGGCCCAGCTTGTGGGTCATGGCCAGTGTGATTTCCGAAATCATGTCTCCGGCATTGGTGGCCACGATGGTGGCGCCAAGGATTTTATCCGTGCCCTTGCGCACATGCACGCGCGCCAAACCGTCGGTATGGCCTTCGAGAATCGCGCGGTCGACTTCGCCAAGCTTGCGGGTGAAGGTGTCGACCACAATCCCCTGCTCGGCGGCCTGCTTTTCGTAAAGTCCGACATGGGCGATCTCTGGCTCGGTATAGGTGCACCATGGGATCGTTAGTGCGCTCGCCTTGGACCGGCCGAAAAACAGGGCGTTGCGGATGACGATGCGCGCCATGAAATCGGCCGCGTGGGTGAACTGATAGGGCGAGCAGATATCGCCGGCCGCGAAAATGTTAGGTTGACTGGTTTGCAGTTGGTCATTGACCTGCACGCCTTTTTTTGTGAAAGCGACACCGGCCGCGTCCAGCCCCAGGTTTTCCACATTCGGCGCACGCCCCACGGCCACCAGCAGGTGGTCCACCACCTCGTCGTACCCTTTGCCGTGGGACGCCACGGTAAGGCGGATGTTGCCGCCTTCGGCTTTGGCCAGCCTCAGTTCTTTGCCGCAGCACAGCAGCTTCACCCCGTCTTTTTGCATGGATTCCAGAACGATGCCGGAAGCATCGGCGTCTTCCCGGGGCAAAATGCCGTGCAGGGTCTCCACCAGAAACACTTCCGAGCCGAAACGAGCGAAGGACTGGGCCATTTCACAGCCGATGGGGCCCGCGCCGATAACGGCCAACCGCCTGGGCAATTCGGTGAGGGAGAAGACGGTCTCGTTGGTTAGATAGGAGATTTGATCCAACCCTTCAATGGGCAGCGCCGCGGCCCGCGCGCCGGTGGCTATGACGGCCTTTTTAAAATTCAGGCGTTCACCGGCCACTTCGACGGTGTGGGCATCGACGAACCGGCCTTCGCCGATAAACACGTCGATTCCCAGATCGCTGAAGCGCCGGACCGAGTCGTGGGGCGCAATGGACGCCCGCAGCCGCCGCATGCGTTCCATGGCTTGGGCAAAATCAATATGGACACCCTTGGGGACATGCACCCCGAACTCGCCGGCATCGCGAACGGCGGCGGCGGCCCTTGCCGCGCGAATCACGGCCTTGGACGGCACACAGCCCACGTTCAGGCAATCACCGCCCATCATATGACGCTCGACCAGAGCGACTTTGGCCCCCAGACCGGCCGCGCCGGCCGCGCACACCAGCCCGGCGGTGCCGGCGCCGAT
>JAWOIA010000229.1:0-7185 GCA_046484885.1 Desulfosarcina sp.
CTCGAACAAGTCGGTGACCGTGGCCTCGATTGTAGTGTCGACCACCTGCCAGTGCACCTCACCACCGATCTGTTCGGCGGCTGATGTCAATTTGTCCCGGCTGCGGCCGGCAATCACCACCCGGGCGTGGGATTGGGAGGCTTTTTTAGCCACGGCCAGCCCCATGCCCGAACTGCCGCCAATGACAACCACGGTTTGATGGTGCAATGGATCGGTCATGACTCACCTCGCTGTTGCATGCCTGCCTGGTTGCGGGATTCTCAGCCGCACAATGGAGACCAGGACCCCGTTGTTACGCTAACTCGTAAGAATAAAACCGATCGGCGGCCCGTCAAGCTTACCTGCGATGCATGCGCTTCATTTGGAAAGCGCCTGAATCGCGTTGGCGATGAAAGCATCGGTGTCCAAAGCGGACCAATCGGCTGTGGCGCCGAATCTGATCAGCACCAGCCGCCGGGATCAAATCACAATCACTTTCTGCTCCCGAAACCCCCTGGCGGCACAGGTGTCAGCGGGGAGCATAGGGAGGTAGGGCGTGTCTCTGTCGCCGCCTGAATGCATCCACCACAAGCTCGGCGAAACAGGATTATTTCAGTGAATTTAAATCGGGACTGACGAGCTGACTTAAGCACCCATTACCTCCGCGTTGGCGCGACAGCGAAGGACTGCGGCGCTGGTGAAACAGGCGTTTAAAAAAAATGGTAATCCTCAGGGTCTTTTTAAATACATTTGACCTGCCATTTTTTGCGATCCTTCAAAATTTGAAGAAGCTTGCCCGGACCCCAAGAACCGAACGATTACAGAAACGACTTTTTTCTCGACCCCACACAAACCCTATATCCGAAGTCACTTCAAACAAACATTTTCCAAGATCAAAACTTCAGTCCCATCACGATCGCGGTTTTAATCCTAAAATACCAGATCCGTGTACGATGAGAGAAGGATCTGCGATCCCGAAAAAAATCTATTTCCCATGCAATCTGATAAAAAAAACTTGATTTTTATTTCCAGATGCCGATTATAGTCAGATCACAAATCACAATCATCACCCAAAACAGAAAGGGGAAAATGAATGCCACCGAAAAAGAAAGTTGATTACGCAAAACTGGTCAAATCAATCGAGAGTGGAAAACGCCAGAGCGAAGTGATTAGGGAGTTCAACTTTAAAAGCGTTGCTCAGTTCAAAAACCATTATCTGAACGCTCTGATCGAAACCGGCAAAGCTCCGGAAATCAAGGTTGGCCGGGTATCATCAAAAGCAGCACCTGCCAGGGATGTGGCGGTCAGCAAGCGTGGCAGTGTGGTCATTCCAAAGGGATTGGTCGATGAGATGGGATTTGTTGCAGGCACTACGTTTGCCGTCAGAAAGACCAAGGCGGGGATTTCGCTCAAGAGAATGTCCTGATCGTCTCGCTCGCCATCGATTGCATTGAGAAGGCAGACTGGATGGGGTCTGCCTTTTCGCCCTCAAAAACCTCTATCCGGTATACTCACACAGCTTTTCAATCAATTTTGACTCCACATACGTGTCCGTTTCACAATCTTGACGCAAAGCCCTAAAGACCTTTTTCTTTTCATCTTCTGTAATCATACCTTCTGAACACCTCTGATAATTCCTTGAGGCTATAGCGCCGTCACTGATTTCATGTTTCTCATACTAAGTTGAGCGATTGTCGAGCTTGCCGCAGCTACAAGGAAGATGGCTTTGTGCTATCGTCGTCTATGCGCGAAGGCATCTGACACCGCAGATGCGGTTGACAAAGTTTCAAATTAGCATATAAAAATAAATTTATATGTTGGTTTGAATGCTCGATGAGAACTGCCGGTGGTACAACTAAGCGCATTCCATTCGGTGAGAAGGCGGTCCTTTGGAAATCCCGGTTATCCGACGTGAACAGTATAAACGGAATGAAGCAGGCTTTGCCGCTGCAGTTTGCGCCGTGTTAGGCGCCCAAAACCGCAGTAATCGAAACCGGCGGTATCCAGTATGGTCCATTTGTGACTGGCCGAGTGCATGGGCGAAGGTGTCGACCCAACGCAGATGTGCCAGAGTTTAGTGGACAAAGTTTACCAATCCAGGCAACTGGCGTCCATTACGGAATCTGAACTGCTGCCTCTGTTCGAAGACTGGCTGGAGGAACTGGAAACCGAAGTGCAGGTTCTCGTCAAGACCCATGGGCGGTTGGACGCGGGCCAACTCGCGGCCAAACTCGGCCTATCCCGCAGGGGGCGACATTTCTGCTTTCAAAGCTTGAGAGAGAAGGAAAACTTTCGGCACGCCCATGAAACGACCATCCAATTTACTGGCCCTGGCAGCGGTGATGATCACCATCCTAACCGTCTGGTATGTGCAACGCCCGATTGCCCCCCGGCCGGCCACCTGGGATGACGTTTTGGCCGAGGCCCAGGCCGGTGGTTACCGCATCATCACCACTGACCAGCTCGCGCAACGGTATCATGAAGACCGATCGGCGCTGCTGCTGGTTGATACGCGCCAGGATTGGGAATACCGCAGCGGTCATATCGCCAAGGCGGTCCTGTTTCCCATGGAACCCACCTGGTGGGCACGATGGCGAAGGGCGGGCGACCTGGCGGCGCTGTTGGGTCCGGACAAGGATCGCGCCGTCGTCTTTTACTGAGAAGGTCTGGCATGAGTCCGCAGCGACTCGGCGGCCCGGGTGGCCGTTAAACTGGGTTATTCGAACGTCTATCGTGATCCGATCGGTTTTCCTGCATGGCAGCAAAAGGGCCTGCCCGTCACCGCTTCTCCGGCGGGCCTTGCGGCTCCCCAGGGTAGGGTTGCGGCAGCGATGGATACCGCATCGCCGCAGGGCTGGGCCATGCTCTGGACCCTGCTGGGCGTCTTTATCGGCGGGCTGGCCCTGAACCTGACACCGTGTGTCTATCCCATGATTCCCATCACCGTGTCGTTTTTCGGCGGACGAGCCGCCGGGGATCGACCGGGCCAGGGCAAGCTGGTGCTGCATGGGCTCTGCTACCTAACGGGCCTGGCCCTGACCAACTCGACCCTGGGTGTAGCGGCCGCGCTGACCGGCGGTTTGATGGGGGCCGTGCTGCAAAACCCCATCGTGCTGGCCCTGATCGCGGGTGTGCTGATCGTGTTTGCCACCAGTCTTTTCGGGCTCTGGGAACTGCGCCTGCCGGGCGCCTTGAACCAAATGGCCGCCAAATCCTACAGCGGTTACTTCGGCAGCCTCTTCTTGGGGTTGACCCTGGGGGTGGTGGCCGCCCCCTGCATCGGCCCCTTCGTGCTGGGTCTGCTCACCTGGGTGGCCGGTATCGGCAGCACCTGGCTGGGGTTTGTGATCTTTTTTACCCTCAGCATCGGCCTGGGGCTGCCCCTTTTCGTGCTGGCGCTCTTTTCCGGGCAACTGCAGCGGCTGCCCCGGGCCGGTGGGTGGATGCTCTGGGTGCGCAAACTGATGGGCTGGGTTCTGGTGGGCATGGCCATCTACTTTATCCGACCGATCCTGCCTGAACTGTTCAAGATCATCCTGCCGGTCGCTTTCGCTCTGGCCGCCGGCCTGCACCTGGGGTGGATCGAAAAAAGCCAGGCGGGTTTCAAAGCCTTTCCGTGGCTCAAAACCGCAGTCGGCATCACCTGTCTGGTGCTGGCGACGGCCTGGACGACCTCCTGGGCCGTGCGGGGTCCGGGGGTCGCCTGGCAACCCTATTCCGAGTCGCTTCTGCAGGCGGCCGTGGCGCAAAACAAGCCGGTGATCATCGATTTTTTCGCCGACTGGTGCGCACCGTGCCGCGAACTCGAGACCCAGACCTTTCACCACCCCGAGGTGGTCCGGCAGGCAAAAGCCGATTTTGTGATGATCAAGGTGGATGTAACCCGGGGTGGCGATCCCGTGCACGAACACCTGCTGAACCGATACACCGTCAAAGGGGTGCCCACGATTGTGTTCCTGGATGCGCAGGGCCGGGAGCGTAACGATCTGCGTCTGCTGGATTATCTGCCTCCTCAACAGTTTTTGATCCGCATGGCTGAGGTGCGGCATTCCAAACCACCTGATGACCCAGACCTGAACAACCAACCGTCACCAGTAATCGATTCCATGAGGAGAAGATGATGCTCACTGTTCGCTTTTTTCTCAACGAACCCAATGGCAAGCCCTGAAAGCACTTTAAAAAGATGATGCCCAGGTTGGGCGCACACTATCCCATTGAAATCGGGGTCATCGCCAAACCCCAGGCCGAATACCAAACCGACGAATACTTCGAGCTGGACCTGCCCGTGGCCCCGGCGGTGATGGTGGGTGATGAGATCGTGGTTGAGGGATCCGACGTGTCTGAACGCGCGGTGACAGCCTGCATATGCCGTCAATTGGGACTTCCAGAACCTGCGCTGGAGAAGAAAGGCATTTTGAAACGGATTTGGGATTAACCCCCCTGCCCGGTTCTGGCGCAACGGAGGATGAAAATTTTTTATTTTCATATAAATGCAAGGAGGCATCGAATGGCCGTCATAGAGAAATTCTTAGGGAAAACCGTGGAGATCCCGGAAGACCGCCACTATGCCGTCAAGCAGAACCTGTGGGGCAGACAAGCGGATCAAGCCATATGGTTCGGACTGACGCAACCCGGCCTGGTATTGTTGGGAGGTATCAAAACGATCGATTGGCTTCTCGAAGATGGTCAGCCGGCCCAGCCAGGCGATTCGGTTGCCTTTACAATCACCGGGAAAATTCTTTATATCGACACGCCTGTCGGTGGAAATATATTTTACAATCAGCGGCTCAGGGAAAACCCGGCGTGCGTTAACGAGGACCCTTACGGCACGGGGTGGCTGTTTCGGGTGGAACTGAAGAGCGGCACCGACCAAGCATACCACCAATCCTTGGTTCCGTTTCAGCAATATTTGGATAGCCTGCATGCGTCGGAAGGGTTTAAAAACCCCGAAGGGCTCAAGGGCGGCGTATCAGGTGTATGCAAAGCTGTGTATTACAGCATCGGGCAACAAAAAATCTGAACGCGACCACTTCGGTTTTATCAAAGTCCGGCCTGAGTTATTAAGGGCCTTGCATGTTTTCAATAAATGGCATAGACAAAACCAGAAATCGTTCAATTGTACCAGGCACTGGAACATACCCACAAATGAGTACAAAATCGCACCTGTTCCTCCCACCGCCTCCACCCCCGTGTTAACGGTCTGTTGAACCGAAACATCGGGTGCTTTCTCGGGCGAGCCTATTCGCTAACGGTTCATTGTGCTTCCAATAGAATCGCCCTTTAATCGGCACTCCTTCGCGTCAATCCAGCTCGGTTTTTAAAAAGGCAGGGGGTGTTCCCAGATGAAGGATCTCAAATCGATTGGCGCTCTGAATGGAGCTGTTTTCATTCTTATGTTTGGCGTTGGCATGATCGTCGCTTTGCTGCCCAGAAAAATGTTGGACCTTTCCGATTCAGCCTTCCAGGTGGGGGCTCTGGCTTCGGCGTTTGCTATTCCGTACATCGTTTTTCAACTGCCCATCGGCAGGCTGGCGGATCGCTATGGGTACAAATGGTTCCTGGTCGGAGGATACCTGATATGCGCCCTGGCAGGGCTAATTTTTTACGCTTCCAGCTCCTCGCAAACCGTTCTTTTTGGACGCATGATCCAAGGAATCGGTGAAGCGCCTGTGTGGGCGTTGGCGCCAGCGTTGCTGTCCATCATGTATCCCCAGAATAAAGCGCGGGTCATGGGCTGGTACAACGCCTCACTTCACCTGGGCCTGATGTCAGGCAGCTTGACCGGTGTGTTGATGTCACGGTTCTGGTTCGGATCAGAGGCCTTTTTGATGTTCAGCACCTTGAGTGCCCTCGGAGGATTGTGGATAGGGTTCGGTGTTGATTCAAGGCCTCCAGGGAAAACGACCCTTGAAACCATGGGTAGAATCGGCGACCTGAGGGTACTGCTGAGGAACAGGACTCTATTGGTGGTGTTTCTGGGCATTCTCCTCTACGGAATTGGATACGGCCTGTATTTAACCATAATTCCCGCATTTCTGATCCAGTCAAAACAGGCAACCGCGGATACTGTCGGTTACTTTTTCACCCTGTTTTATATCGCCATTAGTGTTGCACAGATCATCATCGGGCCTATAGCGGACCGATTTGGGCGGATGATTCCGATGCTGGGTGGTCTGCTGGCGGCCGCCATCGGCATGTTTTTATTTCCTCATCTTGCCCTTCTTGCAGCTCTCTTTATCCTTGCCTTTTCCGGTTGTGGTTTAGGCGTTTTTCTAGTTGCATCCCTTGCTTTCATCAACGATCAGGTATCCGACCAATTCAAGGGTACGGCATCCGGCGCTTTTTATCTGTTTTGGGGTTTTGGCTTTTTCGCAGGTCCAATGCTAATGGGGTTTGCTGGTGATGCCAACCGGTATTGGGAGGGGTTTTTTGTGATGGGACTGTTATATTGCTTATTGGTCTCGATGCTGCTGCCGACAGCAGGCGGAAAAACCGACCTGAAGAAGGGCCGTTTGCGCCAATGAAGGATTTTCGCGTATTGCACCTACTTGGACAACGCCCGGAAATGACCGGCAGCGGGATATATGTTGAAGCCCTGATCCGGGAATCTCGAAAACACGGGATCGCCTGCTGTCGGATTGCCGGTGTCCCTGCAGGCAGCCTGGACTCTAAAGAGGTTCGGTCATCAGTCGACGGAGACCATGTTCTTTTTGAATCGGAAACGCTCGATTTCCCGGTCGTCGGTATGTCCGATGTCATGCCTTATCAAAGTTCGCTGTTCAGTGAGCTCAAAGGCCGG
This sequence comes from Desulfosarcina sp., assembly GCA_046484885.1. GTDB lineage: Bacteria > Desulfobacterota > Desulfobacteria > Desulfobacterales > Desulfosarcinaceae > Desulfosarcina. The sequence continues at coordinate 6,779 of JAWOIA010000229.1, forward strand.
CGACTGACGGCCTACAAAGCGGAATTCACCCGTGTGCTGGAGGAAACCTGGAATCGATTCCGTCCGCATATCCTCCACACGAATCACCTTTTCCTGCTGTCGGCCCTGGCCAGAAAACGCTTTCCGGATCTGCCCATAGTCACCACCTGCCACGGCACCGACCTGAGGCAAGTGGAACGCTGCCCCCATTTGAGACGTATGGTGCGACGGTATTGCCGGCGTATCGATAAAATCATCGCCCTGAGTGCTGATCAGAAAACCGAGATCCGCCGGGTCTATGACATCCCCGGAGAGTCCATCGTGGTTATCGGCGGCGGATACGATGACACCATTTTTAACCGCGGCCCACAGCGCGCTGCCGAAACGGTGCAACTGCTCTATGCCGGAAAATTGAATCGGAGCAAAGG
>JAWOIA010000105.1:0-3615 GCA_046484885.1 Desulfosarcina sp.
CTGGTCGGCACGGCGATCGTCATTTTCGTGTTTCGGGCCCTTCCCGGACCCGGCGCCGGCGCCACCTGGTGGCAGATCGACACCTTAGGCTTCGACCAGCAATTCATGTCGATGCTGTCCTTGATCGGCGGCGGGCTCGCCCTGATGGGCATGTTCGTCTTTCGGCGCTTTATGGCCCAAAAATCAATTGCCTATGTGGTGGGATTCCTGACTCTGGTCGGGTCTGGGTTGAGTTTGCCCATCATCGGCATGTACTACGGGCTGCACGAGTGGACCTCGGCTCTGACCAATGGAATCGTGAATGCGCGTTTCATCGCCGTGGTGGACACCGCTCTGGAATCGCCGCTGGGCCAGGTGGCGATGATCCCCATGCTGGCCTGGATCGCCAACAGCGCGCCGCCGCACCTGAAGGCCACCTTTTTTGCGGTCATGGCCTCGTTTACCAACCTGGCCCTGTCCGTGAGCAACCTCGGTACGAAATACCTGCATCAGATTTTCACGGTCAACCGCCAGATTCTGGATCTGCAATCCGGTGCTGTCACCGTCCCTGCCGATTACTCCGCGCTCGGCGTTTTACTGATCACCATCACCTGTCTCGGGCTGCTGTTTCCGATGCTGACGATCTGGGTTATCCAGAGGTCGCCGTTGCAAAGCGCATAGAAGGCCTTCGGAAAAGCCCACCGTCCGCAGTAGCCTGTCCATCCACCGTAGCAGTGCTACCGCGGAGGACGGGCTAGGTCGGACGGGCCGCTTCGCTCGCAATCACAAATGGGGCGGTCGCGTTCATCATTTTTGAATTGACATTTACAATTCTTAACTGACAGAATGCCGACTCGCTTATCGAATAGGTGCGCAGAACGTGGTCGGTCACGTATTGTTCAAACGGCCTTAAACATGAATGAAACCCAAAGGACTTTGCGCAATGCGAAGACTTGAGAAGGCCATTATTCTGGCCTTTCTGGCCTGCCTGGCGCTGATTTCACCGGCGGATGCCGCCCAGACCAACCGGGACGCAACCAAGCGGGTTCTGGCGATCTTTTTTTCGGACGAAGGGCAGCCGTTTTCGTCTGAAATTGTCAAAAGCCTGCGCACGAACCTGGTTTCGAAGTCTCAGTATCCCGTCGAGCTGAGCACCGAGTTCGCAGACCGACTGCGGTATGCGGATAGTGCCTACCTGCAGAAGTTCATAGATTTATTGCAATATAAATATTCGCAGTCCCAAATGGACGTGGTCATTGGCGTGGGTGATGAAAGCGCTAGTTTTCTCGCCCAAGAGGGCGAGACCCTGTTCGGGAATATTCCGATGATCCTCCTCACGGTCAAACCTCGCTACGAGCAAGACGTAAAGCCCCACCTGAAAAACCTGGTTTATGGATTCGATGTCCTTGGGCAAGTCCTCCTGATTGAAAAACTGTTGCCCGAAGCGCGTCACCTCTTTGTCACTTATGGTTACTCGCAGAGCGACCGCGAAGGCTCGACGCTGGTCCGGGAAAGTCTGAGAAATTATCAGGGGCCGCTGGAAGTCGTTTATCTCACCGATATGAGCAAAGAGGCGCTGCTGGCAAAAGTCGCCCGGCTGCCCGAACACGCTGTGGTGCTCTTTACCAGTTTTATTCGTGATGCCGAGGGAAAACCATTCGTGTCACGCGATGTGCTGTCCGAGGTAGCGGAAGCCGCCAACGCCCCCGTATTCGGTTTCTTCGATCTTTATCTTGGGTACGGAATGGTGGGCGGCTATCTTCTCAGTGCCGGCGATCAGGGGGAAAGACTTGCGAACGTTGCGTTTCAATTGCTAAACGGCGACACGCCGGCGGCCATCGATACAGCCCCCTCGGAAAATCGGTTCGCGTTTGACTGGCATCAGCTGAGGCGTTGGGGCATCGACGAAAAGCGCCTTCCGCCCGAAAGCGAGGTTCTTTTCAAAGTCATTTCGCCTTGGGTTAAATACCGCAACTATATCATTGCCACCATTGTGGTGATTTTTCTTCAAAGCGCGTTGGTCTTTTTTCTGGTGGTGGAGAGCGTGCGGCGCCGCCGGGCCGAGGTTCATCTGGCGCAACGGTTGGCTTTCGAGGAGATGCTGTCCGAGTTTTCGGCCCGATTTGTGGACCTGGCGCCGGAACAGGTGGATTCGCAGATTGCCGCCTGGTTGAGGAAACTGGGCGAGTATCTCCAAGTGGATCGTATCACGTTGTTCGAAATCTCCGCAAGCGACCAACAGATGGTGCTGGTCGAATCCTATTTCGACGCCGGAGTCCCGCCACCAATCGCACAGATTGAAATTGACCCGTTTACCTGGGCTAGTGAAAGATTACTGAAGGGCAAGAGCTTTCATTTTTCCGATCCCGACGACCTGCCTCCGGAAGCCGCAGCAGAGAAGGCCTTTATGCAATCTCAGGGCATCCGGTCGGCGGTTGTTATTCCCGTTCCGATCGACGAAAGAACCCGCGGTATGCTGATACTCGCGATGGTGACACGCCCCAGGGAATGGTCCCAGGAGATGATCCGGCGATACGAGATTATCGCTCATGTCATTGCCCGCGCGACGGCAAGCAAGCGGTCCAATGAAGCCCTCGTGCAAAGCAAGAATTACAATCGATCCGTTCTCGATTCTCTAACCACCCTCATTACCGTTTTGGATCGGCAAGGCAACATTCTGGACGTCAATGAGGGCTGGATGCAATTTGCCCGCGAAAACGACGCGGCTTTGCTGACGCCGATCGGCCGCGGCGCCAATTACCTCGAGGTCTGCCGCCGCAGCTCCGAAACCGGTAACGCGGAGGCGCAAGCCGCGCTGGAGGGGATCGGTTCGGTGCTGGAAGGAACGCGGGAGACATTTATTCTGGAGTATCCCTGCGAATCGCCCGGTAAGAAACAATGGTTCATGATGAGAGTCATCCCGTTTTCCGGTCTCAAAGGCAGGGCCATCATATCCCACAGTGACGTCAGCGAGCAAAAACTGGCGCAAATCAATCTGCAGACCGCCCTTTCGGAGATCAAGCAACTGAAGAAGCAGCTTGAGGATGAATCGGCTTATCTTCAGGAGGAGATCCGCCTGGAACACAACTATGAGGGGATCATCGGCCAAAGCGCCGCCATCCAGTACGTTCTCTACAAGATCGAACAGGTGGCCGCTACAGACACCACTGTTCTGATTCTGGGGGAAAACGGAACCGGCAAGGAATTGGTCTGCCGGGCCATCCACAGCAACAGCACGCGCAAGGCACGGCCGCTGGTAAAAGTCAACTGCGCGGCCCTGCCGGCCAACCTGATCGAAAGCGAGCTGTTCGGCCACGAGCGGGGGGCCTTCACCGGGGCCCAGGTCCGGCGAACCGGTCGTTTTGAATTGGCGACAGGTTCGGCCATATTTCTGGATGAGATTGGTGAATTGCCGCTCGAGCTGCAGGGGAAGCTGCTGCGGGTGCTGGAGGACGGCGAATTCGAACGTTTGGGCAGTTCCATTACGATGAAGGTCGATGTACGGGTGATTGCGGCCACCAATCGTAATCTGGAAAAAATGGTCCGCGAGGGGGCCTTCCGCGAGGATCTGTATTACCGCTTGAACGTGTTTCCGATCACGGTCCCGCCTTTGCGGGAACGCCGCGAGGACATTCC
>JAWOIA010000114.1:0-83845 GCA_046484885.1 Desulfosarcina sp.
TGGTGGAGGTGAGGGGGATCGAACCCCTGGCCTCAGCGTTGCGAACGCTGCGCTCTCCCAGCTGAGCTACACCCCCGTTCGGATTGGCAACTGAAATCACCGCAGGGTAGGGTCTAAGTCTTTTTTGCCGCGGCGTCAAGAGAATCAGTGATCAGAAGTCAGCATCACCAGACTGGTTCGTTCCTGAAGCAGATTGTCCACGATGAGCAACCGTTGGCTGACCGTCTCTTTGAATTTGACCAGCAATTCGGGTTTTAGCGGTTTTGCCCGATTGGTCTTGACCGTTTTGGGATCGATGGGAGCGCCGTTTACCCGAACCTCGTAGTGTACATGGGGACCGGTGGCCACTCCGGTTTGACCAACTTGGGCGATGACCTGACCTTGCTCGACCAGCTGGCCGGATTTCCTCAGCAGCTTGCTGCAATGGCCGTAGTAGGTCGAGTAGCCATTGGGGTGTCCAACGATCATCAACTTGCCGTATCCCGATTTCCAACCCGCAAAGGTGACCCGGCCGTTGGCCGTTGCATGAATCGGCGTTCCTGTCGGCGCCCCATAGTCGATACCGGTGTGCGCTTGATAGCGTTTAGATACCGGGTGGAACCGGCGAAAGGAAAAAGAGGAGGTCATCCGGCCGATTTTGACCGGCGTTTGCAGGAACATCTTTTTGAGCGGCTGACCGTTTTCATCATAGTAGTCATCGAACCTGCCATCGTTGAACAAAAAGGCGGAAAAAGTCCTCTGCCGACCCACATATTGGGCGGCGAGAATATCCCCGTATTGCACAAAGGTTCCGTCTTTGTAAGCGCGCTCATAAACAACGGCAATCCGATCGCCTCTTCGCGGATAAAGATAAAAATCGATGTCCCAGGCAAAAATATCCGCGATCAAACCGGCCAACTGCTGGTCTTCTCCACCATCCAACACGGCCTGGTACAATGAAGCGGTGACGGTAAACACCTGGGCCACCTCCTGCCGGTCCAGGGTGATTTCCCGTTTGTTAACGCTAAAGCCGCCACTGTCATCCTTGAAGGCCTCGTATTCATGGAGTGGACTGGTTTTGTATACAAATCTGTGGATCAAGTTGTCGTCATCGACACTGACCCGGTAGTGGTCCTTCGGCCGGGACCGACGGAAGTCGAAGATGGGCGCAAAAGCCTGGGAGAGAGAGAGCACCTCCGCCGACGGTATATCGCAGGCTCTCAGGGCCTCGTACAGGGTCCGGTTGCGAAGCTCGCCTTCCAAAACACTTAGACTAAACTCGGGCTGCTTTTGCTGTGCCCCGGTCCCATGGGCCGGTGTTTGCCCCTTGAGGCCGGATGCCCAACCTGGCAACGGCAACAAAAGCAAAAACACCCCCATCAGCGCTGCACCCACGCTTCTTGCCAACCGCCTGCGTTTTCTAAGTACCATTATCATCCTTGACACGTTAAAAACGGTTTCGGCTCCTTTCAGCACAAACTTTAGCAGCGTAATGCACGCGTTTAACAATTTGGGGTGGTGCAATCAAGCGGCTTTTCAATCATCGGACTTTAAACGGCTGATACCATCGCTCGGCGCCTTCGGACAACAGCACCTCATCCCGGTTGATCTCCAGCACCACGATATTATCCAGCGTGCCGCCCTCTTTGATGAGGCGATTGTTGATGACCACAAACCGACCGGCCGCCTCGGGTGCCCATACCAAGGCCTGCAATGCTATTCTGGGGTCACTCCTGAAATTTTTTTTGCCACTCGGGGTTGGCGCGGACGAAGGGCGAAGCGCCCCGGCCGGCCCCTCACCTTCCGGGGCGCCTGGCGGGGCAGCAGCCGCTTCGGTTTCCTCGCTGACCGGCAGCAGCGGCAAAGCCACCTCGGCTTCCAAAGCCTGGTTGGCGGCTAGCCCAGGCGCATTTTCTGCATTCGACCCGCGGGGTGGCGGCGCTTCGGAAACCACCGCCGCCGGGCTTTCCTGGATTGTGCGCAGCGCCGAAGCCGTCGTCTCTGGTGGTGCAGGCAGCGGCGCTTGCGGTTGCCCGACCATCCAGAAGACTGCTGCAACGGCACCGCATCCAACGATCACGCCCAGCGGCAGCCACCACCGGCGGCTGCGGTGCCGGCTGCACGATTGCGCGGACAGCACGGGCGGCCAGGGTGGTTTGCCTTCGCGATCCGCAATGGATTCGCGCTCGGCCTTTTTAAGTGCATCCAGGATGGAACTCACCGTACCGACTCCTTGGTCACCGTTGCCGTCCCGGGGTGTTGTCGATCAAGCGGGGAATTGTCAGCCAAGGGTCCTCATTGTAAAGCGCTATTTTTGTAAGCGAACCCACCACGCCATCCACTTCCAGACCATTGCGGGCTTGAATCGACTCCACCGCAAACCGTGTGGCGGTGTCATAAGCAGGGGTCATTTCTGGAATGGGGTATCCTAGGGCGTTAAGATGCACCTTAAGGGATACAATCACTTCACCGGGTGACGAAACGGGGATCACCCCCACGTAGTTGTAGAAGTTTTTCCAAAGGATGTAGGCGACACCGTTCCACAATCCTTCCAGAGAATCGGGTGGGACGGAAACGGTGGTACCCCCATCGGACAGCTGGATATCATCGGCTGCAAAACCCACCAGGGCCATAAACCGTGAATCGCTGCCCTCACGAGGCGTCAATTCCAAAATGGCCGGCAGGTTCAGTTTTTTTATCAACTTCAGATTGCCCCGAACCCGTAGGGCCTCGAGTTCACTGTGCCGCGCAGAGATCCGGAAAAACGTGTCATTGCCCACAACACCCAATGGTCCGGTGAGCGGAGGTTTCGATGCACCCCATGCTTCCAATACGGCTGCCAGTGCACCGATGCGGGAGTTCAGAGGGTCGGTAGAGAGGACCCGCGCTTGAAGGTCGCGGCCAAGCGGCTGCAGGACCCAGTTCTCGTTGGCGGCATTTGGCTGTGTCCCGCCCGGCGCTTCAGCCGGGGGCTCCGTCCGATCCGGCTGGAGGTCCGAGCCCGGGCTGTGCGTCTCCCGAGATTGATCCATGGTCGCGTGGCGTGACTGCTCCGGCACTTCGGCCAAAAGCGGTTTTTCAATCTTGTGGTGCTCTGCCGGCGAAAAAAATCCCGTGCTGATCCGGTTGAGGAGGGCCTGTCCGGCAATGACCACCCCCACCAGAAAAACCAAAATCACCAGCAGGCCGATGATCAGGTTTTCTCGATCAAAAATCGGTTTGCGACGCCGCCGATGCCTGCCCTCCAACTCACGCAGTGCACGTTTGACAATCGGGTTGGTGATGCGGTGCTGGCCTAACGAAAACGCCGTCAACAGTGCCCGGTCGCAGGCGATGTTGATTAGCCGGGGAACCCCTCGCGAATAGCCGAAAATCGACCGGTATGCCGCCGCCGAAAAGAAGGGTCCCGGTTTTCGGGAAGCGATGTGAATGCGGTGGCGAATGTAATCCCGGGTTTCCGCATAATTGAGGGGGTTCAAATGGCAACTCAAATTAATGCGCTGGTTCAGCTGACGCAGCACATCGCTATCCAATAGTTCTCCCAGCTCCGGCTGCCCCACCAGAATGATCTGGAGCAGTTTGCTGGTGGTGGTTTCCAGGTTGGACAGCAGCCGCAGTTGCTCCAGCACATCCGGTGTCAGGTTCTGAGCCTCGTCCACCAGGAGGATCACCCGTTTGCCCTCGCTTTTTTTCTCCATTAAGAACGCGTTGAGCCGGTCAATGAGGGTTTTTAGGGATTCAGCACCCGAAGGGATACCGAACTCATCATTGATGGCCTCGAGGAGCTGCCGGGCGTCGAGCTTGGGGTTGAAAATGTAAGCCGCTTCGGTATTCTCGTCCAGGTTTTCCAGGAACAACCGGCATAAGGTGGTTTTGCCGGTGCCCACTTCACCGATAATTTCGACAAAGCCTTCGCCGTGATTTAGGGCGTAGTTCAGGTGGGCTAGCACCTCCTCGTGACTCCGGGAGAGAAAGATAAAATCCGGGTCGGGAACGAGCTTGAAGGGTTTTTCGTGGAAACCAAAAAAACGTGTATACATAGCAACCGCTTGCAGGTTGTCAACGTTGGGTCGTCAATAGACCGGAACAGGCACAGCACCTCAGAGTGCCTGACCGCGAGATCTCATCGGGGAGGCAGCCGGAGCAACAGGATCAGCCTCGCAATTCGGCGCCCACACAGCCAAAAAAGAACCGCTCACCCAGTCGCGCATGCAAAATCGCCGCTTTTTCCAACCCCGTGCAATGCGATACGCCCAGCTTTTCGATGCCGAAGCGGTCAATGGCCCTCAGGGTTGCGTCAAATTGGGGGGGCCGTGAAAAGCCCAGGTGGCTCCCGCCAATCACCGCATAGATGCGCTCGCGTTGAAAGGTATTGAGAACATGGTCCAAAATATTGATCATGCCGGCATGGGCACAACCCAGCACAACGATAAGCCCCTTTTCTGAATCGACCACCAGGGAGAGGTCGTCGACGATGGGGTCCGGACAGACAGCCGACCTTCCAACGGGATGCAGGGTCATTTGAGCGTCGGGTTTTTCAAAGTCATTTAGCCGAGGAACCTCCCCGGTCAGATGGATCCCCGGGCTGATCTCAATCGGTTCCCGAATCAGGTGAAAACGAGCCCCTAAAGATTCCAAATAATCCCGCCGGTGGCGCATGCCGATATAACGGCTGGCTTGCCCATCCGACCAGGTTCGTGCGGCAAACATATCCGGGTGACCGTAAACAGCCACCGGTCCGGTCTGCTGAAGCACCGCCGGCAATCCCCCGGTGTGATCGTAATGGCCGTGGCTGATAGCCACGGCCCGAATCGATCTCAACCCCTTGCCCAAGGCGGCGGCGTTGCCGGAAATACCGACGCCCTGGCCGGCGTCAAAAAGCACATTGCCGGCCTCGGTTTCGATCAAACAGGCAAATCCATGTTCGCCCACAACACCGAACGGCCGCCCCACTGAATTGTCGCAAAGAATGGTCAATTTGGTTTTCATCGGGCACAACTGAAAAAAGGTTCTGGACCGTTTTACTGAGCAATCTTGCTGTTGCGATACTGGATGAAGGCATCCCGAAAGGCTTCATAGGGATCCAAAGCTGCATTTTTGAGGGCTTCATAGTCGCCGATGCGAAACGAGGTGTCGTTGACGACCCTGACACCGGTCGCGATCAAATTGGTGCTGCTGGATGTCAGTTCACCCGCGTCCACATTGACCAACTGCATGAACTGGATCGGGTTCAAGGCCCAGTCACCAATTGTCCCCACCGTGTCGCGCAGGGTCGAGGGGCCAAACAATGGCCAAACAATGAAAAAGCCGTTGCCGATCCCATAGTACCCCAGGGTCTGGCCGAAATCCTCGTCGGGAGGGTTGAACTGCGGTTTGTCCTTCACCAGATCGAACAGACCCAGCATCCCTGCACCACTGTTGACCACGAAGCGACCAAACTCTCCTTCAGCCGCCCTGAACTTCCCCTGGAACAGGCAATTGGCGAACCGCACCGGCGCCAGCAGGTTAAAAAAGAAATTTTTGACGCTCAGCCGAACAGGGGTCGGAACCACGAAACGGTATCCAGAGGCCACCGGCTTCAGCACCCAGAAATACAATCGGTCGTTGAAAACAAACATGGCCCGATTGAAACCGACTAAGGGGTCGGCAACCAAGCCTATGTCATCATCATAATCGCTGAATTCGTCGTCGAAAGGGTCGAATGGAACCGACGAATCCGACAGTCGACCCTCCTGTGGTTGGGACGTCACAGCGTTGGATTTGCTCGCCTGACTGCTCCCGGCGCAGGCGGTCAGCGCAAGCAGTACCACCAGCAAGGCCAACCACCCGAGCGTCTGCACCCTTGATCGCATCGCCGTGTGATAACCGCCCCCGCCAACTGCAACCGGCTGTCGCCTCGCCATCATCAGTTTGGGTCCGCCAGACGCTGGCTCTGCTCATCCAACCGTTCGCTGAGCCGCTGGATAAGCTGAGCCGGTGTTTCTCGCCTTAGGCTGCTGGCAAACTGAGTGCGGTAATTCTGTACCAGACTGACCCCCTCGACAATCACGTCGTAGACCCGCCACTGACCGTCGGCGCCCTTGAGCATGCGATAGTTGACCGGGGTTTGGAGGGTTTGCCTGACAACCTGAGTTTTAACTTCAGCGAAGAGGTCCGAGAAGAAGTCCTGCCCGAGATAAACGATCTGCTCGTTGTGGTACTCTCCCTGAATTTTTTCGATGTAGGTGTTACCGAGGAACTCAGCAAAGACATCCTTGAATTGGACCTTTTCCGACTCACTGAAATCCCTCCAGTGGCGCGCCACGGTCCGCCTGGCAACCTCCTCGAAGTCGAACATCGGCCTGACGGTTTTCCAGATGGCTTCCCGTTGGGCCGATCGGGCGCCCGGCACCTGATACTGAGGATCGTTGAGAATAACGATGAACGCGTCGATGGGGGCTTTGATGCTCTCCATGGGATCCATCGCTGCCGCCATGGCCGGGAAAAACAACACGACGATGAGCGCCAGCAGGGTTGCCTTCCTTTTAAGGATCATAACATTCTCCCGAAATGCTTGTTCCGCAAATCCGGGGTCCCTGGCCGGCCAACAGGTCTCCACCGGTCAGTTCACCCGGCCGATCCGGGGGTACAGAGTCGATTCAATTTTCGGCGTCCCCGAAAACGTATTTTCCAACCAGTTCTTCGATGTCCAGGGCTGATTCGGTTTCAATGATCATATCCCCGGACTGGAGTATTCTATCCGACCCGCCCGGTGTCAACTTGATGAACTTGTCGCCGATCAATCCGGAGGTCTTGACCGACGCAATAACATCATCGGTGAGCATGACGTCTTTTTTGATCCTGAGGCTGACAATGGCCATCTGGCGTTGATGGTCAAGCCGGATGGTGGACACCTGGCCTACTTCGACACCGGCCAGATCCACCTGAGCACCGGCTTTCAGTCCTGAAACCGAATCAAACCGCGCCTCGAGGGTGTAGTGAGCATCACCGAACCACTCCATCTTCCCAAGTTTGATGGTAAGGTAGGCGACACAGATCAGACCGACCAGCACAAACACGCCCACCCCGGTTTCAACGGATGTTTTTTTCATAATGCCTCCACAGCCCCATTCAGGCCTGATGCGGTCCTCTTTATACGAGCTCGTTGATGGCGGCGCTCATTGCCGCCGGGTCCTCACCGCGGATAAACTGCCGAATCACCGCTTCGGTGCTGGTCTGGATCTCCTCCGGGCTGCCCTGAAAAATAATTCGGCCTTGGTCGAGCATGGCGACGCGCTGAGATATAAAAAAAACATCGGGGATTTCGTGGCTGACCATAACCCCTGTAAAACCGAAGGTTTTCTGGTACTGGGAAATCATGGCGTGGGCCGCGTTCCTGCGGATGGGGTCCAGCCCTGTGGTCGGTTCGTCGAAAAGAACGATCTCCGGTTCGGTCACCAGCGCCCGTGCCATGGCCACCCGTTTTTTCATGCCCCCAGAAAGCTGGGACGGATATTGGTCTTCGATTCCGACCAGATCCAGCTGAGCCAACTTCTCGCGAACACGGCGTTGAACTTCACGCGACGGGGTCCGGCCCTTCTCTCTGATCGGCAAGGCCACATTATCGTAGACGGTCATGGAATCGAACAGAGCCGTGCCCTGAAACATATAACTGAACTTCATTTTAACCGCACGCCGCTCGGCGGAGGTCATGGCGCTGATCGCCCGTCCCTGAAACCGGATCTCGCCGGCATCGGGCTCCAGAAGGCCGATGATGTGCTTGAGCAGGACACTTTTGCCGATGCCGCTCTTGCCGATAATGGTCGTTACCTGCCCGCCATAAATGGAGAGATCCACCCCCTTGAGCACGGCATTGTCACCGAAGCGCTTGAAAACCTGGTCCAGTTGGATCAACGGCATCGTCATCGTCGCCTCACAACAAAAAAGAGGTCAACACGTAGTCGGACACCAAAATCAAAACGCAGGAAATGACCACTGCGGATGTGGTGGACAGGCTGACCCCCTTGGCCCCGAAACCGTCCTTGCGCAGGTGGGTGGTGTACCCCTGATAACAACAGATGGTTGCCACGATGGCGGCAAAACAAAACGCTTTGACAAACCCGCCGCTGATGTCTGCCATCAGCACACTGGACTCGACCCGGCCGAAATAGATCCCCGAGTTGATGCCCAGCAGCAGAGAGCCGGTAATATAACCGCCGATGATCCCCACCACATCGAAAATGGCGGTCAGGAGCGGAAAACTGATCAACGCCGCTCCCAGCCGGGGGCTGAAAAGAAAACGCACCGGGTTGATGTCCATGGTCTCGAGAGCGTCGATCTGTTCCGAAATGCGCATGATTCCGATCTCCGCGGCCATGGCCGATCCGGCCCGGGCCACCACCATGATGGCGGTCAACACCGGTCCCATTTCTCGGATCAGGCTCAGGGCCACCGCTGCACCCAACAGGCCCTCTGAACCAAACTTAACCAGGGTGTAGTAGCCCTGCAGGCCCAAAACCATGCCGGTAAACGCCCCGGTGAGGCAGATGACCAGCACTGACTTGGCACCGATAAAAAAGACCTGGTCGATGACTTTACGCACCTGAAGGGGAAACGAAAAAAGATGCAAAAGGCCGCGGGAAAAAAAGATCGCCACCCGGCCCATTTCCTGGACCGGGTAAATAGCCATGCGACCGAGGCCGGCCAGCATATCAGTGATCGAAACGGATAAGGTCGTCAAATCAGCACCGTTTTTGAAACGTCAACGAATTTGAATTTTGTCTTGGGCCAACGTCCTTCATAATTACCAGTTTTCCGAAAATACCTGATACCAAACCCATTGTAAAGCAAAGAAGGCAGTTGATCGGAGACGACTGTTGGGACAGATGGCACTTGACCAACGCTCTGATTTCGGATAACCAGCCGTCACCTATGACCATTTTGGTATTGGCCGGCTCCTGATCGAATCGCTTGACTTCACGCTGCCCGTTGCCTACAGTGGGGGTCCATTATCGGTCGCGCACAACCCAGCCGCCACCCATTGCCAGTCCACCAGAGGAGGTGTCCGATGGCTGACACCATCAACTCCATCGATGATCTAGACCAGGAACAGACCGCGCGCCTGATCATGGATGTGATGCACCGGACCATCATCCACCATGCACTTTGGTTCACTGAGATCCGACACCAGATGGGCATGCAAAAGGCGCTTGAATCCCTTGCCGTTGCCTCGCAAAGAAGCATTGGGATTCAACTGCAACGGTTGGCCAAAATCCTGGGATTCGAAATGCACGACGGCATTCCGAATGCGCTGCTGAAGTTGGACAAAAAGGATCTGATGGCACTGCTGGATGGTGCCGCCATCAACTGGCTGGCCAACGACGGCGTCTGGTTTCAGTCGGTCGAGTTCAGCAGCGGCATGAACGACGCCAAACGCTGCAACGACTCCTGCTGGGCCCATTTTTCACCCTTCGAAGCCTGGGCCATCAAACAGTTCCTGAAGCTCGACGAGCACCCCGGCCTGGAAGGGCTTAAAAGAGCCTTGAATTTTCGTGTTTACGCCCGCATCAACGTTCAATCCATTGTCGATGATGGACCCGGCGCCTTCGTTTTTCAGATGAACCAATGCCGCGTCCAGGTAGCCCGCAAAAGCAAGCAGCTTACCGATTACCCCTGCAAATCCGCCGGGCTGGTGGAGTACACCTATTTTGCCCGGGCCATCGATGCTCGGATTCAAACGGAATGCATCGCTTGCCCACCGGACGCCCACCCCGAGGAGTGGTACTGCGCCTGGCGTTTTTCCCTAGCTGCATCCGGGGCAGCAGGCGGTGGTGGCCTTGCGGTGTCGGGCGACCCATCCTGATTCCCGATCAATGGTTAGGGGCTGGCCTGCCGTGGCGGTACCAACCCGACCGCAACCAACCGGATCGTAAATGATCTCTGTATTGACATTCTGGCCGCTTTTATTTAATCAAATAATTGATCACATCTATCAGGTTTGAGTCGCACGTGCCTTACCCGGCGGACACCTCCGGTGCCGCCTGTTTGGCCGAGGGTAGTCAAATGGTCCCATCAAAGGATAAGCCAACGCCGGATTCGGGCCACACGCGCAAGGCCTACCAGGGCATCCGGCGGATGCTGTTTCACAACGAGATCGTTCCGGGACAGAAAATTGCCTACCGGGATCTGGCTGAACGGCTGGGCATGAGCCAAACACCCGTGATTCAGGCGCTAAAGTGGTTGGAGTTTCAAGGCCTTGTGCGGCATGAACGCCACCGCGGCTATTATACTGAGCCAATCAGCATTCAGGAAGTGGAGGAGATCTACGATTTCCGGGAGCAGATTGAATTGGCCCTCCTGCCGCAAACCATGGCCCGCCTGGACCAGGCAGCGCTAAAAAAACTACAGACGGCCTTGGAAGCGCACTTGAAAGCGTCACGGGAGATTTACCTGCATGACCGGCTGCTTCGGGATATGGAATTTCACCTCTGCCTGGCCGCCCTATCGGGCAACCGGGTTCAAGTTCAGACCCTGCGCCTGCTTTTTGACCTGCTTTATCTGAAGTACGGGGGAAACATCCTATTTGCGACCTCAATGGAAAAGGCGGACACGGCTCACAAAGAGCTGTTCGCGCATGTGGGCAAAACCAATCTGGCAGGTGCCAGGTCCGTACTTTCGGGTCACATTCGAGGTGTCAAGCAACACGTACTCAACGGATTGGAACGGCTGATAAAGGAGAAGGAGCAGCCCGGGTTTTAATGCCTGCAGAAAAGGTCCGGTTTTCGAAAATCCCCATCGGTGCTTCCTGCCTATCGACGATGATATCGACGGATTTATCGCCAATCCGGTCCTAAAGATTCTCCCAATGGGGGTAAATGATCGGGGTTTCGAAAGTTATCGCCCAACCCAATCCACGCTGCGAGCATAATTGAGCCGATTGACAGCAGGTGGTCAGCAGGATTATCATTAGCGGAAAAACGGTGGTTTTGAACCCCTTGATGTTTTTTGGCAGTGATGGACACCATCTGCGGTGAGGGGACTTCGCCCCGATCGGGTGATGTCGCCGCTTGTGTTCGAAAAATGAGTGCCACGATCAGGACCACAGGTTATGTTTGATTCCACGATCGCTGACGGCAGACCCGGCTCCATAACGACCGACACCGCTTTGCCGACCCGACCCCACCAGCATCAGGAAACGATGGTAATGGGGCTGGGCCTGGGTGCGTCCACCATATCGGTTGTGTTAATTTGCGAAAAAGCGTGTGCCGCCGGCCGTTCGGGCCGGAATCCGATTCAGATCATCAAGCATGGCACCTACCCCCATGAAGGCGACCCCAAACGGGCACTCCTAGCGGCGCTGTCGGATTTCGACCCGAGCGCGTGTGACAGGCTGGCCGTGACGGGGCGTCGATTCCGCGATCATGTCAATCTCTCTTCCATTCCCGAACCCGAGGCTGTGGGTTACGCCTACCGCTTCCTGAAGCCGGCGGGGATCGACTGCCCGGCCATCGTGTCGGCCGGCGGAGAGACCTTCATGGCCTATGCCCTGGATGCAACCGGCAGTATCTCCAGTGTGATGACCGGCAACAAGTGCGCCTCCGGCACCGGCGAGTTTTTCCTGCAGCAGCTGCGCCGCATGAACGTCACTCTGGAGGAAGCATCCCTTTGGTCGGAAAGCGAGGAACCGTACCCGGTATCCGGCCGCTGCTCGGTATTTTGCAAATCCGATTGCACCCACGCCACCAACAAAGGGGTTCCGCGATCACGGGTGGCTGCCGGTCTTTGCCGGATGATGGCTGAAAAGATTTTGGACCTGCTCAAGAAGATTCCCCGGCGCCACATCATGCTGGTCGGCGGCACCGCCAAAAACAAAATGATGGTATCCCATCTGCGCCGACACATCGACGGCCTGATCGTCCCGGAAGAGGCCCCTTATTTCGAAGCGCTCGGAGCGGCGCTGTGGGCGCTGGAGCACCCAACCCAGCCCTTTGTGGGAACCGATTCGCTCTTTTCTCGAACGGCTGTGCGCTTTGATCGACTAAAACCGCTGAACGCCTACCGACAGCAAGTGACCTTCAAAAGCATGGAACGTGACACCGCCAGAGACGGCGACGTCTGCCTGCTGGGGCTCGATGTCGGTTCCACCACGACCAAGGCGGTGCTAATTCGTGAGGCAGACAACGCCCTGTTGGCATCCGTTTACCTGAGAACCAACGGTGATCCGGTCACCGCGTCGCGCCACTGTTACGGTGCGATAGCAGAGCAGGTCCGGGAATCAGCAGACCCGACCAAGCTGGAGATCGTGGGGCTGGGCGTGTGCGGCAGCGGCCGCCAGATTGCCGGGTTGCATGCCAACACCGATGGGGTGATCAACGAAATCATCGCCCACTGTACAGCGGCAGTTTTTTTCGACCCTCAGGTGGACACCCTTTTTGAAATCGGCGGCCAGGATGCCAAATACACCCACATCACTGCCGGGGTGGCCTCCGATTATGCCATGAACGAAGCCTGTTCGGCCGGCACCGGCAGCTTTTTGGAGGAATCGGCCCAAGAAACCTTGGGCATCAGGATGCAAGCGATCGCTGACCACGCCCTGCGCGGCCAAGCCCCTCCCAATTTCAACGACCAATGTGCGGCTTTTATCTCATCAGACATCAAAAATGCCATTCATGAAGGGGTCAACCGTGAGGACATTGTCGCCGGTCTAGTCTATTCCATCTGTATGAACTACACCAACCGTGTCAAAGGCAACCGGCCCGTAGGCGAGCGAATTTTCATGCAAGGCGGCGTATGTTACAATCGCGCTGTTCCCATGGCCATGGCTGCGCTGGTGGGCAAGCCCATTATTGTGCCCCCCGAACCGGGGCTGATGGGTGCCTTCGGTGGCGCCCTGGAAGTAAAAAAGCGGTTGGCGGCCGGATTGATGGCACCGGCCGCCTTTGATCTGGATGTTTTGAAGAACCGCCAAGCCACCTACGGCAAACGGTTTGTCTGCCGCACCGGCGGCAAAGGCTGTGACCGACGCTGTGAGATCGCCATTGTAAGCATTGAAGGGAAAAACATCCCATTCGGTGGCGCCTGCAATCGCTACTACAACCTGCGCAAGCAGATTCAGGTGGATGTGGCGGCCCTGGATTTGGTCAAAAAAAGACAGGATGCCTTTCTGAAGGGTGCAACCAACCTTCCGCAAACGTTGACATCCCCGTCCAAACGGCCTAGCGTTGGGATCAACCGCAGTTTTCTGTTTCACACCTATTACCCGTTGTATGCCGCTTTTTTTGAGCGCTTGGGTTTTGATGTGCGGGTGCCGGATGCACCCTCGCGTCAAGGAATCGCCGAGCGGCGAGCAGAATTCTGCTATCCGGCCGAACTGGCGCACGGCTTTTTCCATCGCCTGATCGGCGGCGACGATCCACCCGACTACCTGTTTCTGCCACAAGTCAAATCCATGCCCAGCGAAGGCGCGCCCAGCAACTGCGTCCTGTGCCCATTTGTCCAAGGGGAGCCCTACCTGCTGCGAACGACCTTTCGCCAGCACCTCGACCGCGCCGGTCTGACCCCTGATCGGGTGCTCTCACCCGTGCTGGACCTAAACACCGGTCTGGAGGCCGCCCGGGCCCCGCTGGTGGAAACCGCAAAAAAAATGGGCCTTCCCGCCCGGAAAGCCCATGATGCCGTTCTGCATGCCATAGCCGTTCAAAACAGCTGCGCCGACCACGTCAAACAGATGGGTCGGCAGGCGCTGCAGGCGCTGGCGCTTGATCCTCGGCAGATCGCCGTGGTCATCTTCGGCCGACCCTACAATGCCTTGGCGGACGAAGCGCACATGGGCATCCCCCGCAAACTGGCATCACGAGGGGTGCTGGTACTGCCTCTGGACTGCCTGGCATCGCAGAACCAACCTGCCAAACGCCACATGTACTGGGGAACCGGACAGCGAATCATCCAATCCGCTCGCTTGGTCGCAGACCACCCCCAGTTGTTCGGGGTCTATGTCACCAATTTTTCCTGCGGTCCGGATTCGTTTGTTATCAACTTTTTTCGCGATATCATGGGACAAAAGCCGTCATTGACCCTGGAACTGGACAGCCATACGGCCGATGCGGGGCTGGAGACCCGCATCGAGGCGTTCCTTGATGTGGTGGCCGCCTGGCGACATTTGGACCAGATACAGCCGACCCGAACGGAATCGCGATCCTTTGCACCAGCCCGGACCGAATTCAAGCGGGGTCGAGCCGGTGTGGTTGCGTCATCCGGTCGCTGGCTTCCATTGACCGACCCTCGGGTCACCCTGTTGTTTCCATCCATGGGAAAACGCTCCTCAGAGGCTCTGGCCGCTGTGTTCACCAGCGAAGGCATCAACAGCGTCGCCGCCGAACCCGCAGACGAAGCCATTCTTAAACGGGGTAAAGCCAATACCACCTGCAAGGAGTGCCTGCCGCTGATTTTGACAACCGGAACCCTGCTGGACCACTTGGATCGGAACCGTCGACCGGACGAGGTTCTGGTCTATTTCATGGCCACCGGTGCCGGTCCCTGCCGTTTTGGTCAATACAGGGTTTTCATGGAGGATCTGATTAAGAAGCGCCACATCGAAAACGTGGCCCTCTTTTCCCTCAATTCCGAAGACGGCTACAGCGGGCTGGACCGCAGCGTCCATTACCGGGCATGGCAATCGGTCATTATCGCTGATGCAATGGAAGACATTCGTTCCATGCTCCTGGCCAATGCCGTTGACCCGCAACCGGCGCTAATTGTCTTTGAACAAGCGTGGGGCCAGTTGATTCAAGCCATCCAGTCCGGTCATCCCGAAGGACTGGACCGCCAGTTGGACCAAACCGCAGACCTGCTTGGGCGGATCGCATTGAAGCGCCCACTGCACGAGGTGCCGGTCATCGCCCTGGTGGGTGAAATTTTCGTACGCCGCGACGGCCTTTCACGACAACACCTGACCCGTCATTTGGCCCAGATGGGGTTCGCTTGCGTCTGCGCACCGGTAGCGGAATGGATATACTACTCCGATTGGCTGCAAAAAAAAGGTCTTACCTACAGTGAGCCCATGACCTGGTGGGAAAAAATTGGTTTTGCTCTCAAGGGCCGCTCCATGAAAAAAACCGAACTCCGAATCAAACAGAAGCTTGCCCGTTCAGGCTTGATCCATTGCGAGACGATCAACCTGTCAACCATCATTCGTCATGCTCACCCTTACATCACGCCTGATCACCTCGGCGAGGCAATCCTGACGGTGGGAAGCGCCCTGAGCGACGTGGCCTCGAAAACCTGCGGCGTAATCGCTATCGGTCCCTTCGGCTGCATGCCCAATCGCCTGGCCGAATCTATTTTAAATGAAGTCATGACCGTATCCGACAAGCTGAAGGCCACTCCCGGAGACGCCCGGCTGCAGGCCATGCTGGCAGGCATGGAAGCCTTGCCCTTTCTGGCCATCGAAAGTGACGGGTCGCCCTTTCCCCAGATTATCAACGCCAGGCTGGAAGCATTCTGCCTGCAGGCCAAACGGCTTCACGAACGGATGGGGGCAACGGGCTAAACAGCCTCTTGTTACACCCAAGCCAAGCCGTGGTTAAACCGGTCGCCCCGTTTCTGAAACCAAAGCGTTCGTGTCCAGCCCCCAGGATTGCAATTCTTGCCGCAGCTTCAACACCGCCAGTTCCTTGGCCTTGGCCTCAACATCCACCGTAACGGCCAAATCGCGCCAGCAACCAGGGAAATCGGCCGGATCAATGAAATCATGATGGGGTCGACAAGGACCCTTTTCCCAGCCGTTGACCGGGCTGGAGAGATGAAAAAGGGGTTCCCGATTCCAGGTGGATAAGACCGCTTGCGTGGTCTGTGGGACGCTGTTTCCATCAGCCAGGCAGCGGTGATGATGCACATCGTAGACCAATGCGACACCGGCTTGTCGGCACACGGGCAGCAGATCCGCCGGGGTGTACACCCGGTCATCGTTTTCCAGCGTCAAGCGGCTGGTTACCCCGGGTGAAAGCCGGTTGATCACCCCAGTCAACCGCTTCAACGCGTCGGCCTTGTTCCCGTAAGACCCGCCACCGTGAATGGTGATCACATCGGCCGCCACCCATTGCGCCAATTGGGCGTGGACCTCCAGATCCGCAATGGACCGCTGGAGCACGGCCGTGTCTGGAGAGGAGAGCACCAGAAACTGATCGGGGTGAAAAGATGTCCGGACGCCATTTTTGCGGCTCAAGGCCCCGCATTGCTTTAAGCGCGCAACAATCCGGTCCCCGTCCGGCAATTCCTGCAGTTCATAACCCGCCTCTGGATGGGTTTTAACGGGAAGCAGCTGGCTGTTGATCCGAAAAGCGCCGATGCCGTGATGCGTGCAGAATTCCAGTGCTTGATATAACGCGTTCGCGTTGTCCATGCAGATGGATGCCAGCTTGGTCGCCCGTGCTGTCCTTGACAGGGACAAGAGGTGACGGGCCGTGGCCCGCCGGAATTTAATGGGTTCGTTCCGAAAAATGCAGCAAAGGCCCAACCGAATCATCCTGCCGCCTCAAACCGATTGCCGGTCTTTTCTTCTTGAAGTTTCCTTGCTGGGATCCATCTGGAAACTCAAGCACCGATAAAAATTAACTCATGTCTACCCACACAAGGCCGATATCAATGCTATCGCCCGGTTGTATTTTTCAAAGCGACACCAATGAACGGAACATAGGGGTTTGAAAACCATGGCCGGTCTATCCTCCCTTTTGGAAAAAGTCAATCAGTTGGACCCGATTCCGATGGTCATTCACCAGGTTCTCAGTCTGGTCGAAGACCCGGAAGCATCCCTGAAAGACCTGGTGGCGGTGGTCGAACGGGATTCGGCCATCACCGCCAACCTGTTGAGAACAGTCAACTCCGCCCAAATGGGATTGCCGGTCAAGGTCGATTCCGTTCAGCAGGCCGTGGCCATGCTGGGGCTGCAGAAAGTCGTCGAGATGGTGCTCTCGCAAAACCTTTGCGCCAACCTCAACCGCTCCCAGAGGGGGTACGGCTTGGCCAAAGGAGCGCTGTGGCAGCAGAGTCTGGCCGTGGCCATGGTGGCCAGAACCCTGGCACGACAGCGGGATTTGATGAGCCTGCCGGCTATTTATACCGCCGCATTGCTCAAAGATATCGGCAAAGTCATTCTGCATGAGTATGTAGCCGACCAGATCAAAGCAATCCAGCAATTGGTGGCCGAAAACGGAATGAGTTTCGTGGAAGCCGAAAAAAAGGTGTTGGGAATGGATCACACCTCCCTTGGCGGCGTGATCGCCAAGCAATGGCATTTTAGCCCCCATATGATCTACATGATCGAAAATCATCACCTGACCATTCCCGCTTCGCGGAACGACCCGGCCACCGCCACCCTCTACCTGGCCGACATGGTGGCCATGATGGTGGATACGGGAATCGGCGTCGACCGGCTGGCCTATCACGTCTACCCGGATATCTTCGATGAGTTTTTCCCCGACCGGCAGCAGCTCAAAAGCCTGATGATCACCTACAAAAGCTGCCAGCACGAAATTCAAGGCTTCTTGGCAGCAGCCTGACGCCCGTCTCTATTGACAAGTGTCCATCCAGAGACGAATTTCGGGCTAAATAACCGTTTATCGATGCGCACTTGACAAGTTCGCTGCCACCATTAGCTTCCTACCTTAGGATCATGCGCCCCAATGATGGTGCCCGGCCCACTGGGCGCTGGGCGGAGTATCTTCCCAAAGATGCCCATCCAGTTTGATCGGAAACCAAGGGTTCGGTCTGAAAGTGGCCTTTTGGGCGCCGCCTGAACCCGGAGCCCTTGGATGTCTGTGGTCAAGCTTTCCTAAAACGCCTGCCGACGAAGGAGGAACTCAATGACAGATTTTATTAGGGGGTTTGCAACTCAAGCCGTGCATGTCGGCCACAAGCCGGACCCTACCACCCACTCCCGGGCGGTTCCGCTCTACCAAACATCATCCTTTACCTTTGACAGCACCCAGCACGCCGCCGATCTTTTCGGCCTTCGACAATTCGGTAATATTTACACCCGCATCATGAACCCCACCACGGACGTGCTGGAACAGCGGATAGCGGCCCTGGAAGGCGGGGTGGGTGCGCTGGCGGTAGCGTCGGGACAAGCGGCAGAGACGCTGACCATTTTGACTCTGGCCCGGTCCGGTGACGAGATCGTCGCCTCGGCGGAACTCTACGGTGGCACGGTGAGCCTCTTTTCGCACACGCTGAAACGGTTGGGTATTACCGTGAAATTCGTTTCACCCCACGACATGGGGGCCTGGGAGGCGGCGGTCACGGAGAGAACCAAGGCCTTTTTTGTTGAAACCATCGGCAATCCCAAACTGGACATCATCGACCTTGCCGCCATTGCCGCCATCGGCAAACGCCACAGCATTCCGTTGGTGGTCGACAACACGGTGACCACCCCCTACCTCACCCGGCCCTTCGACCATGGTGCGGCCATTGTGATTCACTCAGCAACCAAGTTCATCGGAGGTCACGGCACGTCTATCGGTGGCCTGATCGTTGATTCAGGCACCTTCGATTGGGCGGGTTCGGGTCGGTTCAATGATTATGTCGAACCCGATCCAGCCTACCATGGCCTGAATTTTGTCCAAGCTTTCGGCAACCTCGCCTTTATCGTGCGCGCCCGGGTTCTTGGATTGCGCGACATGGGTGCGGCCATGAGCCCGTTCAACGCCTGGATGTTCCTGCAGGGACTGGAAACGTTGCACTTGAGAATGGAGCGCCACTCGGAAAACGGGCTAGCGGTGGCCCGCTACCTGGAAAACCATCCCTGTGTATCCTGGGTGCGCTATCCCGGCCTGGCCGCTTCGCCCACCTACCCGCTGGTTGAGCAATACCTGCCCAAGGGGCAAGGGGCGTTGGTCGGATTCGGTATCAAAGGAGGAAAGGCATCGGCCGTTAAATTCATCGAAAGCCTGAAACTGTTCAGCCACCTAGCCAATATCGGTGACGCCAAGAGCCTGGTGATTCACCCGGCTTCCACCACCCATGAACAGCTCAGTGAAGCCGAGCAGCGGGCAGCGGGGGTGACTCCGGACTTCATCCGGCTCAGCGTGGGCATCGAGGAGATCCAGGATATTCTAGACGATCTGGACAACGCCCTTACCACCGGGGTGGCCTGTACCATTTAGGCTAGTGTCCATCCATGAACGGTTATTTCGCATGCCTTGGTCTCGACCAAAGTTCCTCGTTTCTGGATGGACACTAGGCTGGAAGCGTGAAACGACTCAGTGTACGATCGCCCTCGAGTGTGTTAACGATGTGCCGATTGCGTGGGTTGACGAAACCCGTCCCCTTAAAGCGCCTGTTGGAATGGATCGGTGAAAAAGCGCCTGAACCACAGTCGGCTGATCGTCTTTGGCCGCTACCCCAAGCCAGGAACGACCAAGACCCGCTTGATCCCCGTTTTGGGGGAAGCTGGAGCGGCCTCGCTTCAGCGCCAGCTGACTGAAGGAACGGTTGCCGCCGCCCGCCTCACCGCCTGTCGGACCGGCGCCCGCTTGCTGTTCTGCCATGACGGCGGAACCCAAAGCGATCTGCGGCGATGGCTGGGCGGCAGGGATATGGCGTTCCTGCCCCAGACGTCGGGTGATCTGGGGTGCCGCATGTATCTGGCACTGAAAACGGCTTTCGATCAAGGCGCTCGGCGGGTGGTTCTGGTTGGAACGGACATCCCCGGTCTGACCCCGGATATTCTGGAGCATGCACTCGACGCGCTCAACGGTCACCCCTTGGTTTTGGGGCCCAGTACCGACGGGGGCTACTGGCTGGTGGGGATGACCCGGCTGGAAGATATCTTCACGGGCATCGCGTGGAGTAAACCGACGGTTCTGGAAAAAACCCTCACGCTGGCGCGGCATCATGGGCTGTCGTTCCTGTTGCTGGATCCGCTGACGGATATCGACCGCCCCGACGACCTGAACCGGGATACCAGCTTGGAGCACAACCTTCCCAGGCCCTACCTGTCGGTGGTAGTCCCCACATGGAATGAAGAGCGTCAGCTCGCCCCAACGCTCGCATCCGCCCTCAGCCCCGATGCGGAGATCCTGGTATCGGACGGGGGCAGCACGGACCGAACCGTTGAAATGGCCGCGTCTTTGGGTGCCCGCATTATTCATGGTAACCGGGGCCGTGCCGGCCAGCAGAATCGGGGGGCAGCCGCGGCAACCGGCCAAGTCCTGCTTTTTCTGCACGCCGACACCCGCCTGCCCCCAAAATATGTCCATCATATTTTCCAGACCTTGATGGACAGACGAACCGTTCTGGGTGCTTTTCGCTTTGAAGTCGATATCACCGCATCGAGCATGCGCTGGATCCGTTTATTGACCAACCTGCGCGCCCGATACCTGCAGCTTCCTTACGGCGACCAGGGATTGTTCATGCGCCGCGATGATTTTCAACGGGTCGGCGGGTTCCCTGAAACAGCCATCGCCGAAGATCTCTTCCTGGTGCGCCGCCTGGCCCGGCAGGGCCGCATCTCACTGGCCCCGGCAGCGGCCGTCACCTCGGCCAGACGCTGGCAGCGCTTGGGGCCCATTCGAACCACGCTGATCAACGCCATCATCGCTGCTGGTTGCCTGAGCGGTGTTGCGCCCCAACGACTGGCGCCGCTTTATCGGCCGCCGAAAACCACAACCAAGCCATGACATCAACCAAACGACTTCAAAAACATAGCAATCTTCGGCCCCGGACCCACCACCCGCCCTTGACGGCCGTGGTGGCCAACCCAAAAGGAGAGATTTTCGACCTGGAAGGCTTCGCAGCCATTGGTGCCAGCGGATCGCTGCTCTCCCCGCTGACCGACGCTAGCACCATTGCACTGCCCCATGGAAGTGAGTTGATGTTTCTGCCGGACCGCGTACCAGTGCTCCTGGATCTGGATACTGGGCAAACCCGAGCCGTTGACCGCAACCCCCACGACCGTCATGAGCGGCTGTTTCCCGTGGCGGCGTTCAACGCTCCCGGAACGGTGGTGACTCGGTTTTGCGCCTATGAAGAGCAGCCCGGGGCGCAGCGCCTCCCCTTGTTCTCGTACGGCGCGGTGGGCTGGCGGGGGCATGGGTTCCGGTCTGCCGCAATGGTGGTTGACCGCGAGCCCCGCCAGGACCTGCGCCGGATGCCCCGGGAAAAAATTCTCGCCGGCATCGAACGGATGCGCTTGCAGTTGCCCGACAACCGCCTCGCCCGCCACCTGGAGCATTGTGCCTTGACCTATGGCTGTCCGGCCGGTAAAAATTTTTTCCTGGGTCGCTACGAGGCGCCGTTACCCACAGCGCGCGCCTGTAACGCCCGCTGCCTGGGCTGCATCTCCCTGCAGCAAGACCGCCATTTGACCAGCTGCCAGAATCGAATTGCGTTTACCCCATCGGCTGATGAGATTGCCCGTGTCGCCCTGGTACATATCCGTCGGGTCAAAAACAGTGTGGTGAGCTTTGGCCAGGGCTGCGAGGGCGACCCTTTGCTGGCGGCCCGGGTGATCGGCCCGGCCATTGCCCGGATTCGCAAGGAAACCGCCGATGGAACCATTAACATGAATACCAATGCCAGCTTGCCGCATGTGCTGGCGCCCCTGATAAGCGCCGGATTGGACAGTCTTCGCGTGAGTATGAATTCGGTTCGGGAACCCTGCTACAAGGCCTATTTTCGGCCCAAAGGATATCGTTTCGCCCAGGTGTTGCAGAGCATCGACCTGGCCATCGCCAAAGGCAAACACGTGGCCGTCAACTATCTGAACTGTCCAGGCTTCACCGATAGTCCCGAAGAAGCGGCGGCTTTGGCGCTTTTTTTAGAAAAGCACCCCGTGCACCTGATCCAGTGGCGCAATCTAAACATCGATCCTCAACACTACCTCCGGATCATGGAAAATGTCGCGCCATTGGGCCCACCCGTAGGCATGCACCGGTTGCTGCAGATGCTGCGCAATCGTTTCCCCAACCTGCAATACGGCTATTTCAACCCGCCCAAAGAGCGGTTCCCGGCGTTTGTTTCGGCAGCGCCAAAGGAGCGCTTTCCATGAAATGGATCGCGGCAAAAGTGACCTTTGACGGCCTGGACCGTGAACTGGCTACGGATCTGATCGCCGATCGGTTCTATGCGCTGGGTCTAACCGGCGTGGTCGTGGAGGACCCGGACATGGACCCTGACCAGGATTGGGGCGAGGATGCCGCACAACCACCTGAGACGCCGGCTGTCACGGGTTATTTTGCGGACACCCAACGCGCTGGGCGCACGTGCGCGGCCCTTGAAGCATCCCTGCAGCACCTCGAACGAACGGCCGGCATCAAAACCCGTGTGGAATACGCACGCATTGACGAGCAGGACTGGGCCGAGGCATGGAAGGAATACTTCTGGCCGCAAAAAATCACCGCCACCATCGTGGTCAAACCTTCCTGGCGGGAGTATCCGGTCAGACCCGGCGAGATCATTTTGGAGATCGACCCGGGCATGGCTTTCGGAACCGGAACCCATCCCACCACAGCCCTGTGCATCCACCTGATCCAGAACCATCTCAAACCCGGCGCATCCTTCCTGGACGTCGGAACCGGATCGGGTATCCTGATGATCACCGCCGCCAAACTAGGCGCCGGAACACTCTGGGGCGTGGACAACGATGACATGGCCATAGGTGTGGCCGAGAAAAATTTGCTGGCAAATCGCATCGAGCACTTCAGCCTCTCCTGCGGCAACCTGATAGATGCAATCCATTTGACCTTCGATGTGGTCGCAGCCAACATTCTGGCCGAAGTCATCTTGGCTCTACTGCCGGATCTGGCGACGGTGATCAAGGACAATGGTGTATTTATCTGTTCCGGCATTATAGCGGCCAAAAAAAATGCCGTGCTTTCCGAATTGAATAGCAACCGATTCGAGGTGCTCCAGGTGATGGAAAAAGAGGGTTGGGTGGCCATCGCCGCCGAAAAAGCAGCTGCCACCTGACCGGGCGACGGCCAATACCGTCCTTCGGGAGCGCCTCATCCGGCCCATTGTGAGGGAAAACAGGGTTCGAACCGATGTTTGATAACTGCGGGCAACCGCCCGCAGTTGGGAAGCCAGGGGATGGGTTGAAAGCGCCTATCCACCCCTGCCGGTCACCCCTGCTGAAAGGCCACCACCTCGGACGCATACGTCAAAGAGACCGCCGCTTTGAGTTCCTGCAACATCTCCGCCAACACATGCAAGGTGACCGGGTGTGGGTGGGCAATGCCAATGGCATATCCCTGGCGCTGAGCGCGTTTGATCAACAACCGGATCTGTTTTCTAACAAATTCGGGCGTCTGCAAGTGGTCGATAAACACATCCCGCTCGGCAAACGGTAGGTGCAGCAACTCCGCCGACGGCCGGCAGAGGCTGTCGGCCGTTGTTCGGCTATCCACAAAAAAGAGATTGCGTTTTTTCAAAATGGAAAAAATCTGGCGCATCTGTTCGGATGATGCGGTCAGTTTCGACCCCATATGATTGTTGACCCCCTTCAAATTGGGGATTCCGTCAAGGTTCGCATTCAACTGGGCGATTAGTTCGTCGGGACGCATGGAAGCCAACAACGCACCCGGACCAGGATTGACCGTGGGGTAGTTGTTGGGCTCCATGGGCAGGTGCAACATGATCTCCACATCCTTGTCCAGGGCCTGATCGATGATGCTGCGGTTGAAGGTCCCTTGGGGCAAGAAAGAAAAGGTAAGCGGGACACCCAGAGCCAGAAAACCTTCGGCCATTTTGCGGTCATAGCCGATATCGTCGATGATGATAGCCACGGGGGCACCGTTGGTCACCGGCTTGATCCGGGAAATCGGCGGCGGGGGGGGGACTATTTCCTGCAGGAAAGCTTCGTATTCGGGGACTTTGTAATGTTTCGGGGCCGTTGCCGGCGGCGCAAGCGCAACGGGCGGGGCAACCGCGTCCACCGTGGGTGGCGGCTGCCGCAACAGTCGGTTGGCCAGTAACCCGGAGGCGACCACCAGGCACACCACCACGCTCAACCCCGCAACGATTTTCAAGGACTGGCGGTAGCGGTCAACGAAATTTTTTTTTCTTTTCCTGGCTCTGGGTTTTGGGGCAACCTTCCTAGCCATGTTTCAGGCCTTTGAAGATATCGTAACTGATCAGAATGTCCAGTGCCCGCAAAACCTGCTCGTCGGAAAACAGCAAATCCCGGTCTAACGCACTTTGCTTGGCTTTGAAATGCTTCAGCGCCGGCGGATCTTCGGGTGCTTCCCACCCCGGGGCACCCGATTCGGCCGGCGGACCGTCCAACGGGTCGTCGGCTTCGGCATCCAGGTGGTTTTTCAGGTCTCTCTCCTGGAGTATGCTCCCGGCCGGGGCCGCGATATCGGAGAGGATGCGCTGTTTGACCGTTACATCCGGCTCCACCCCCTTCGCCTGGATCGAACGGCCCGAGGGAGTGTAGTAGCGGGCGATGGTAAACTTGAGGCCATATCCATCCCGGAGGGTCTCGACCGTTTGAACGGAACCCTTGCCAAAGGAGGTGGTGCCCAAAATCAGGGCCCGTTTGTGGTCTTGGAGCGCACCGGCTACGATTTCGGATGCACTGGCGCTTCCGCCGTTGATCAGGACCACAATGGGATAGTCCCGCTTCACCTTGCCGGTTTGGGCGCGAAATACTTTGGTGTTTTTACCATCACGCCCCTTAATACGCAGGATTTCTCCTGTTTCCAGAAAAAGATCAGACACGTCGATGGCCTGATTCAGGATTCCGCCGGGGTTGTCCCGTAAATCTAAAATCAGGCCTTTCATCGGCATCTCGGCCGTTTCCAGAGCCTGCAGCGCTTCAATCAGGTCTGCGGTGGTGTTTTCCCTGAAATTGGTAATCCAGACGTATCCGTACCCCGGTTTAAGCAGCTCAGCCTTGACGCTGTAAATGGGAATCACATCTCGCACCAGGGTGAAGTCCAGCGGCTCTGGGACGCCCTGCCGAATGATGGTCAGAACGACGGTGGTGCCTTTGGGGCCACGCATGCGCTGAACCGCGTCCCGCAGGTCTTCAGTGGGTGATCCGTCAACCTTGACAATCTTGTCGCCGGCCTTGATGCCGGCGCGGTAAGCGGGCGTGCCTTCAATGGGTGAGATGACGGTAACCAGATTATCGCGCATGGTCACATGGATGCCAATGCCGGTAAACTCGCCATGGGTGTCGATCTGAAGCTCTTTGAGCGCATCCGGTGGAAGCAGGGCGCTGTGTGGGTCCAGGCTTCGCACCATCCCCTGAATTGCCGCTTCGATCATTTTCTGGGTGTCCACCTCGTCCACATAGTTTTTCTGGACGAGATCAATGACATCCGAGAACAGCTTCAGCCCCTTGTAGGTCTCGGCGCTGTTGGCGGACAGATCCCGGTAAAAGCCGTGGCCCAATATCAGTGCTGCCGACACGAGCACCATTGCCACCCATAGTTTCAGGTGTCGGGTTTTGCTGGCGGTCATTTGTATCTCCTTTAACCTCTCTTGATCCAACCCAATGGATTCATCGGTTTTCCGTGATGACGTATTTCAAAATGCAAACCAGCCCCGGTTAAGGATCCGGTATCACCCACGGTGGCGATCACTTCGCCGGCTTGGACGGGATCTCCCTTCGACTTGAACTGTTCCTCCAGGTGGGCATATACGGTGTAGTAGTGTTCACCATGGTCGATGATAATCATGTTGCCAAAGCCCTTCAACCAGGAAGAAAACAACGTCTGACCGCTGTAAACCGCTCGAATCGGCTCCCCCCTGTCCGCCTGGATATTTATGCCGCTTTGAAAATGGGTCACCTTGAACTGCCTGTCCGTATGTGGACCGAATGAGGAGGCTATTTTACCTTTCACCGGCATCATAAGCAAGCCTTTAAGCGCCGAAAAAGGTTTTTCGGCGACCATGGGCAGCGGTGAGGCCGTTGACGGGGACTCGGCCTGGAAGGCGGCCACGGTCTGGTCCAAGTCCCGGGCCGATGCCTTCAGTGCTTCGACGGCCGCCAGCTGCAGGTGTTTTTTGCTCCGGATTTCCGCAAGCACGGTCTCCCGCCGCACTCGCTCGCTGTTCAAGGCGTCGATACGCTCGCTCAGGGCGGCCGTGGTTGTAAGTTTTTCAACCTGAAGGGCGGCCAACTGGGCGATCACCGCCTGCAGGTTGGCCTTATCCTGGGAAAGCTGGCTCATCACAGATGCATCATATGCCAGAACCAATTCTAAGGACCGCCGGTCCGTAAAAAAATCGAACATGGACTCCGCCGACGCCAAAAGGTTGAGTTTGCCCAGCCAGCTGAGCTTGTAAAGCGCAGAGATCCGTTCAGCCACGTACGGCTCATTGACCTCGGCACGCTGTTCGATCTCTCGGTATTGACTTTCGAGTTCCCGAATGCGCAGCTCTACCGCCTGCAGTTCAGTGGAAAGCCGGGTCACTTGCTTACGGGCGCTGTCCACCGCTTTTGCGGTCTCGTCCAGGGCACTGACAATGGCGGCCTCCTCGTTTGACAAGGCGGCCACCTGCTCCAGGGATAACTCCAGTTCAGTCTGAACGCGATCATCGGAGTCATCCTGCACACCAGGGGTCATCGGGTGCATGTTCGGTTTTTCGCTGGGATCGTCGATTCGGACATAACTGTCATGATTTAGAATAAAACCGGTTTGCCCCTCGAAAAGAATTCGAACCCACTCCCCTTCGTATGAGAGCACCACCACCCGGGCGCCTTCCGGCAAGGCGGCAATAGGTGGGTTGTGACGCCCGGGGCCGGAGCGCATATTGAGCGCCGAGACGATAATCGTTCCGGTCCTGGGTTCCCCCGCACCCCAGGCCGGTTGAAACAACAGGCAAAGCATCAGTGCCGGCAGCAGCCACCGGCAGCCCCTGATCGAGCTGGGAAAAACCTCTCCAGGCGGTCTGGCGTGCTGATTCGAGAGAGCCATTATGGTTTCATAAACTGTCTTAGGGAAAAAAAGGCGCCCAACAGGCCCGTTAGCATGCCACCGCCAACGATGGCGACACAGCTGCCAATGGGAAAAAACCGCATAGCAATCATCTCGGCTGTTAGGGCCTGTTCAAACTGGGTTCCGATGGCCAAAAAAGCGGCGTAGAGCAGGGCAACACCGATCACGCCCCCCGAGAAACCCTGAATAAGACCCTGCAGGTAAAACGGGCCCTTGATGAAACGGTCCGTTGCGCCCACCAGGCGCATGATGTGAATCTCCTCCCGTCGTGAGTAAAGCACCAAGCGGATGGTGTTGGCGGTAATAAACATCGTGGCCAGAAAGAACAAGGACCCCATACCGTATCCAGCCAGCTTGAAGAGGCCAAAAAAATTGGCGAACCGCTCAATCCACTGGCGCCCGTATTCGACCTCTGAAACCCACGGCAAGCCTTCGATGTGTTGAGCGACCAGTTCAAGGCTGGCCGGTGACTGCGAGGCCGTGACCAAGGTGATCTCGTAGGCATCGGGCAAGGGGTTCTCCCGCAGGTTGTCCAAAAGAGCGGTCTGCCGGGGCATCCGCTCCTTCATCAATTGCAGCGCATCGTCCTTGGAGATGAAGCGGATGTTTTCGATGTCGGCAATGGTCTGAAGCTGGTAGCGGGTGTCCAAACGCTGGGCGTCTGAGGTTCCCGACGCCAGGTAAGCCATGATCCGCACCCCCTTCTTCCAGGCATCGAAGAGGTCGTGGGCGTTGATGAAAAAGAGTCCGAAGGCGCTGACGATCAATACCGACAGGGCAACGGTGATGATCGTCACGGTATTGAGGAACCGGTTCTCCAGGATGTCCCGGACCGCACGCCGGGTGTAAACGGTCATCGGATCACCTCTTCAGATGTCAGGCGGTGCTTCTAACCGGCCTTCCCGGATCTGGAGTACCCGGCCGGTAGCGTTTGCGATGAGGTGTTTGTCATGGGTGGCCACCACCACCGTCGATCCCCGGTCGTGAAATCGAGTGAGCAGGTCAAATATGGTGGCTGCCGATTCATCATCCAAACTTCCGGTAGGCTCATCGGCCAGAATAATCTTGGGATCACCCGCAACAGCCCGGGCCACAGCCACCCGCTGCTGCTCACCACCGGAGAGACTGGGCGGATAGGCGCCCATACGCTCTTCCATGCCCACCACCCGCAGCACACTTTTGACCTTCTTCCCGACCAGGCTGCTTTTTTGACCGCGGGCCTCCAGCACCAAGGCCACATTTTCGTATACGGTGCGGGTGTGAATCAGTTTGTAATCCTGAAAAATGATGCCAAATTTTCGCCGCAGCAACGGAATGCCCCGCCGCTGGATTCGGGAAAGATTGACGCCGTCTACCAGAATTTGCCCTTCGGAAACCGGCTCAGCCAGGTATAGCAGTTTGAGCAGTGTTGATTTCCCAGCCCCGCTCGGCCCACTGATAAACAAAAATTCATTTTTGACGATGTCCAGGGTGGCATCGACCAATGCCTGTTTGGCGCCGTAGCGCTTGTGGACATGAAACATCCGGATAACCGCGCTCTTATCGACCATCATGGTCATTGGGCCTCGACCATTTCGAACCTGGGCTTTCCCATGGCGCGATCCAGCGCTGCCACCGCAATTTGAAAATCGTAAAGGGCATGGTAGTAGCGGGTGATGGTTTCGGAAAGTTGGGTCCGGGCATCGAGAACATCGGTAGCCGTTGCCATTTGCTCCCTGAACAGCGCCTCGCTGATGCGAAAACTCTCTCTGGCCTGATCGATGGCGGATTGCACCGTGACAATATTCTTTTCGAACTCATCGGCCTTCAGCCAAGCCTGCTGAACCTGCCGCTGGATGGTGTCCAGCAGTTGGCTGCGTTGGAGACGGGCTTCGGTCAGCCGACTTTTTTTTTCCGCAACATCGTGACCGGTCTTGCCCCATTGCCAGAAATCCCATCGGGCCTGGGCCTGAATATCCCAAAAACCGCTGTCGTTAATCCCTTCTATACCGGCCAGTTCCCAGTCGGTACCCTGTCGGTAGTAGTTCCCCTGGACTTGAAGGGTTGGAAAATAATCCTTTCGACTCAGGGCCACCTCCTTTTCTCGGATCTGAATCTCGAGGTCGGCAACCACCACTTCCAGGCGATATTTTTCGGCGGTTTCAAGGCACGCCGCAAGGCTTTCGGCCACCGGCACGAAATCTAGAATGTCCAATGGATCCAACGGGTTTCCAATGGGTCGACGCAGCAGCAGGTTTAGGTCGACCCTGGCAAGCGCCCGGTTATTTTGGGCCGCCACCAGATCCTGGCGGGCATTGGCCAGTTCGACTTTGGTTTTCAGCAGATCGTTGAGCGCCGTCATCCCGACTTGGTGAAAGTTGGCCGCCACTTCCGTCTGGGCCTCAAGCATGGTGACCGCTTCTTCGGCAACCATCTTGAGTTTTTCAGCTTTTAACAGCAAAAAATATACACGTTTGGCCTCGAATATGATGTCTTGCCGGATCAGGACCTGATCAAAACGGGCCATGTCCAGCCCCAACTGGGCCAACTGATACTGATGGGTCAGGGCAAACCCGGTAAACAGGGGTTGGGTGACGCTGGTCACCCAGGTGTATTGCTCTTTGGGTTGTACCAGCCCCCCGCCGGGTTGAAATCCGATGCGCGATTGGTCCGTACGTTGATAGCGATAGCTGGTGCTGAAAGTGGGGAAAAACTCCGTTCGCCGGCCCTTGACGGCCGCCTCCGCGGCGCGGGTCCGCTCGCTTGAGATCTGGGAGGAAAGATTCGCCTCAAGTGCCAAACTGATCGTCTTTTCCAGATCTATGTCAGCCGGGTTGACCGTTGCAGCGCCAACCGCCGACAGCGCTGTCAACACTCCCCAAAAGAGGAGCGGTTTGATAAAAAGGGCAGGCTGGTGGCGGGCCATCCAATCAAATTTATGTATCATGTTGGCTGAATCCCATGCGGTGTTTTACATTGACCGCAAACCCCGCAGCTGTTATGACCCACAGCACGCTCAAGGAGTGCTGTTTCCAGTTTTCCTTGCCAACGCCTCCACTGAATTCCCACAACGGGCTTCTTCCAGTTCGGTGGAGGCTTTTCTATCCTAAAAATCCCTTAAAATCAACTATTTCATGTCGAGGCTGCGGTCCAAGGGGGTCCTGATGAAAAATGAATTGATTCGCTTGCTGTGTCAAAAATCCTTCAAATACAGTCAAACCCCGGTCTTTAAACTGGTTTCAGGCCGCATGAGCCGCTATTATGTCAACTGCAAGCCCACCACCATGAGTCCCCGCGGCATGTTTCTGACAGGCCACCTGATGTTTGAAGCGATGAAAGAGAGCGGGGCCTCGGCAGTGGGAGGCCTGACTTTCGGCGCCGACCCGATTGCCATGGCTACCGCCTTCGCCTCTGAGCTTCAGGGCCGACCCTTAAAAGCGTTTTCGATCCGCAAAACCCAGAAGGACCATGGTATTGTCAAATGGGTGGAAGGAGACATTCAACCTGGAGAGAAGGTGGTGGTGATCGACGATGTCGCCACTACCGGTGGATCAACCATCCAGGCCATCGAACGAGCTCGTTCCGAAGGCCTGGATGTCATTGGGGCGGTGATTTTGGTCGACCGCCAGGAGGGTGGCATGGACAATATCCGCCATCACGTGCCCCGTGCCGACGCCATTATCACCCGTGATGAGCTGGTGGACTGCTGGGAGCAGATGGCGCCACCATCCTGACCGGCCGGTGAGGTCGCTCCGAAGGGAACTCCGACCCGCTAGGGTCGATCAAGGGGACCCTGCCCGGATCATTGAATCCGAGCGGCTGGGCCGTCGCTGGACGGCGACCCCATCACCGTGGAAAGTAGGTGGCGCAGGCGGAATCGGATTCCCACGTGGTCACTCGGGCAACCGCCAGTCCGGAAGACCGGACCTTTTCCTGAAGCATGTCGGCAATGCAGACGGCAAGGTTTTCAGAGGAGGGCGCAACGGTTTCGAAATAGGGCAGCTCGTTTAAAAATTTATGGTCCAGTCGGCTGATGACCTCTTTGAGATAGTCTTTTAGGATCCCGAAATCAATCACCACGCCGGCATCGTTCAGGCGGTCTCCCCGCACGCACACCTCCACCTTCCAGTTGTGCCCATGAAGATTCTCGCATTTTTTAGCCACCATGGCCAGTTGGTGAGCGGCCGCAAACTGGCCGCTTATGGTTAGCTCGAACATTGTCAGTCCGCTCCTGTGGGTCCTGCCGGCTCGCAGCCCCTATTTCAACTGGCTGCCCGAGAGGGTCCACTTTTGAGAATGTTTTTTAGTTTACTGGTAAACTTGCTAGCTTCCGCTTTGGCGAATTCTTTGAGCAGGGCCACCTGTTTCTTGTTCAGGTTGGTAGGGGTCTTCACATTCACCTGCACGACCTGATCGCCCCGGTGACCGTTCCTTAGGGAGGGAATGCCTTCACCCTGCAGGCGAAAGACGTCTCCGGGCTGGGTCCCTTTGGGAATCTCCAGCTTGGCCTCGCCCTTGAGGGTGGGAATGGTGATGGTGTCGCCCAGTGCCGCCTGCACAAAGGAGACGGGGATCTGGCACAACACGTGGGTATCGTCACGCTTGAAAAACTCGTGGTTTTCCACGTGAATAAAAACATACAGATCACCATGGGGCCCGCCGTATGTGCCGGCTTCCCCTTCACCGGTAAGCCGCAGGCGCGACCCGTTGTCCACCCCGGCCGGTATTCTGACGGATACCTGTTTCCGGGCCAGCACCTTGCCCTGGCCCCGGCAGGTGGTACAGGGGCTGGCGATGACCTGACCCTGACCCCGGCAATGGCCGCAAGTGGTGCGAACCGTGAAAAACCCCTGGCTGCGCCCCACCTGCCCACTGCCACCGCATTGGACGCACGCCTCCACCCCCGTACCGGCAGTTGCACCACTTCCCCCGCAGGCGGCACAGGTTTCCGCTTTTTCCACATCGACCTGTTTTTTAGTCCCGAAGGCCGCTTCGAGAAACGTCAGCCGCATATCATACCGAAGGTCCGCACCCCGGTGAACCCGACTTCTGGAGCGACGGCCGCCTCCAAAGCCAAAAAAATCCTCAAAAATGTCCCCAAAGCTGGAGAAGATATCTTCAAAACCACCGAAACCGGAAAAACCGGCGCCTTCGAGCCCCTGGTGACCATACTGATCATAAATCTGACGTTTGCGAGGGTCCCGAAGCACCTCATACGCTTCAGCGGACACTTTGAATTTTTCTTCGGCTTCGCGGTCACCCGGGTTTTTGTCCGGGTGGTATTTCAGAGCTAGTTTGCGATACGCCTTCTTGAGATCCGAATCGGTGGCGTTGCGATCGACACCCAGTACTTCGTAATAATCCCGTTTAGCTGCCATGGACCTTCCTGAAAACGCCGCTCCTTCAAATTGTCACAGGCGGAGTGATGTGTTACGTTGCGACCCTTAGATTACCGCTGAAACTAATGCAAGATGAAAGGATGTCAATGCAAAACCAGGAGCTTCCCTTTGTCCGGGAGATGTTTGACAGCATCGCCCCCCGCTATGACCTGCTCAACCGCCTTCTCAGCCTGCGCCAGGATGTGGTCTGGCGCAGGAAATTGGTTTCAGCGCTGGTCATTCCCGAAAATGGAAGGGTACTGGACGTTGCCTGTGGCACCGGCGACGTGGCGGTTGAAATCTGCCGGCAAAAAGGTCCCCGGGTGAGTGTGGTCGGCATCGATTTTTCACCTGGCATGCTTCGCTTGGCCCAAGCCAAAACCCGTCGCCATGACCCACCGGCCATCTCTCTGCTGGCCGGCGACGCTTTGGCGCTGCCCTTTCGTAAAGCCTGTTTTCATGCCGTGACCATCGCTTTTGGCATTCGCAATATTCAAAACCAAGCCGATGCCCTCAAAGCGTTTCACCACCACCTCATGCCCGGCGGGATGCTACTGGTGCTGGAACTGGCCACACCGAAGGACAGCCGCCTACAGCGAGCCTACCTGACCTATTTTCAGCGGGTCCTGCCCCTGATCGGCCGCCTTTTTTCCAAACACCGTTTCGCCTATGCTTACCTGCCCGACTCGGTTTCCCGATTTCCAACACCGGACGGTTTCATGCAACGCATGGCCACGGCCGGTTTTGACCGAATCCATTATCAGCGACTGACAATGGGAGTCGCCAACCTGTTTGTGGGCCTCAAACATCGATGAAAGGGTCTTGATCCGCCCAATCCAAGCTGCGCGCAACCGCCTTTTTCCACCTCCGCCCACCGGCCAAGCGTACACGCAGCTCCCAGAGCCGTGGTTTCGGTGATGGACGGCCGGGTTACGGGAAAGATAAAGCGGGCGGGCATTGGTGGTGCCCAGGTCCACGGTGCCGATGTAGCCGACCATGGGGGGGCTCCCGACTGCCGATCATTTAATTTGACTTTAGCTCGGGCCTCCATTAATTACCCCCCCACGATTCAATGATCATGAAAGGACAACCCATGAACGAAACAGACAACCCCGCCACCATCGCTCCGGTGCGACTGGGGCTTGGCAGTCAATTCAACTTCCAATGCCACCCCGGTGTATCCTGTTTTACCCTCTGCTGCCGGGGAATCCAAATCATCCTGACCCCCTTCGACATCATTCAGATCAAAAACCGGCTGGGTTTATCGTCACGGGAATTTCTGGCCATCTACACCGAGCCTCATCTGCTGGAAAAAACCGACCTGCCCATGGTTACCCTTAAACTGCTCGATGACGAACGCGAGTCCTGTCCTTTTGTCAAGGACAGCCAGGGCTGCATGATTTACCAGGATCGCCCCACCTCCTGCCGCTACTACCCTTTGGGGGTGGCCACCCTCCAGCATCGGGATGGGGCCGACGATGATGGATTTTTCTTTTTCGTCAATGAACCACACTGCAAGGGTTTTGACGAGCCGGCCTCGTGGTCAGTGGCTGAATGGCGGGCAGACCAGGAAGTGGACCTGCGGGATGCCATCAACCGTGAGTGGACCGACCTGGTGGTGCGCAAACGCTCCTTTCCGCCCAGCATCAAACTGACCGAACCGGCCAAACGGATGTTTTTCATGGCCAGTTACGACATCGACACATTCCGTGAATTTGTTTTCGAAAGCTCATTTCTGAAGCGTTTCGGCGTGGATGCAGCCACTGTTGAAAAAATCCGGGCGGATGAGATCGAGCTGCTCAAATTCGGGCTGGAATGGTTAAAAAGCATTCTTTTCAGGCAGACCGACCCCGAACAGCAGGCAGCCGCAGGTGCAACCACCGAGCCCCCCAGATAACGGCCAACCGA
Organism: Desulfosarcina sp.; assembly: GCA_046484885.1. Taxonomy (GTDB): domain Bacteria; phylum Desulfobacterota; class Desulfobacteria; order Desulfobacterales; family Desulfosarcinaceae; genus Desulfosarcina. The sequence continues at coordinate 34,166 of JAWOIA010000114.1, forward strand.
TTTTCGTGATTCGGAGGATCGCATTCTGGTATCAGGACCTGGAAAAAAGGCCCGATGGGAATCCTCCCGAACGGGCCTTTCGATTTTTCACTTGCGCTGCACGGTTCAGTAGGTGGGATAGCACAGGCTGTCCAGCAGCCGTTTATCGTTTAGCCGCGCATCGATGTCGATGTCAAAAAACTGCCCCAGGGGCGCAAAAATCCCCGGATGGTCGGTCTGAACGGTTTTGGCAATGGCCACGACCCGCTCCAAGCCGGCCCGACTCATTTTCCCCAGCGGCGGACGGCAGGGACCGGAAGGCATCCCCAGCAACTGCATCAATGTCTTGAGCGCCAGCGGATTGCGCGCCCGGCAAACCACCTCGCCGAAAGGAGTGGCTTCTTTGGTTGTAACGGTAACCAGCCCGAAGAGGGGGGCAAGGCCCTCCGCCAGCCTTTTGGCCGCGTCCATCTGCTGTTCCGCCAACAGTCGCACCAGGTCGCTTACCGCCTTGGGGGCAATGTTGGAGACGACCGAAATCACGCCGGCGGCGCCAATGTCCGGGTCGGTCATCATTTCAAGGGTCAGGCCGTCGTCGCCGGATAGAATCGTGAACTGAGGGCCGCAGCACCGACGCGTGTTGCGCATGTTATCAATATTGCCCGTGGCCTCTTTCACGGCAGTGACGTTGGGGTGGGCGCGGTGAAGCAACGCCAGGTCTTCGGGAAGCAGCTGGGCGCCCGTTCGCCCCGGTATCACGTAAGGGATGAGGGTTACATCGGGAAAGGCCGCCGCCAGCGGTGAAAGGTACTCTTTTCGAATCTCCATGGAGCTGGGCCCGTTATAGTACGGGTCCACCAGGAGGACCGCATCGACGCCCGCATCGACAGCATGGCGCGTGGCAGACAGCGCCTCTTGGGTGTTGTTGCTGCCGACACCGGCAATGCACAAACAGCGTCCCCTGGCTTGCTGGCAATAGATCTGAACCACCCGGTGGTGTTCTTCCCAGTCCAAGGTGGGGCTTTCCCCCGTGGTACCTACAGCCAAAATCCCGCTAATTCCGTTTAGGATCTGAAAATCGGCCAGACGGGCAAGTCCGGGTTCATCGACCACCGCTCCGTCGAAAGGGGTCACCATAGCGGTATAACATCCTGATTTCATGTTACCTCCTGTTTTCGGCCCCTTGTAGGTAAAATGGGCTTTGATGTCAAGCGAAAAGCTGGTTTTGGCGATTATTTTCCTTGACAGAAAAACCCAGCCACGTTACGCACTCTGACTTTAAAAAGCGGCGCCGATCGCAGCCGGTGCCGGAAAAAAGGATGTCAGCATGGAAAAAGCACCCAATGCGCAAGCTTTCATCGACCAGCAGAAAAGAGCCATCGCTTCAAACCCTGAATGCGGGAACTCCCACTACAATTTGGGAGTCGCGCTCCTGGGGCAGGGAAACATCGAAGCCGCCGAGCAGTCCCTGATCACGGCCATTGACTGCAGCCCCGGCCTGGCCGAAGCCTACGTCCAGATGGGTGGCATTTGCCTGAAGCGCGGCGATCTGGAGGGTTGCCTCGACTGGAACCGCCGCGCTGTTCGAGCCAGACCCGGTTTTTCAGAAGGCTGGGGTAATATCGGCTTTGCCCTGCTTCAACGCGGAGATGTGGAAGGGGCCATCAAGGCACTGGAAAAAGCCACGCTCTTCAATTTTCGGTTCATTCAGGCCTTCGCTACCCTGGCCAATGCCTATTTGATGAATGGACAGGTCAAGGAGAGCATTGAGGCCAACCTCAAAGCCTTGAAACTAGCGCCGGATTTTGCGGTCGCCCACAATAACCTGGCCATCGCTTACTTGGAAGATGGACAGCCGGACCTAGCCTTGGAACATGCCGACAAGGCTACGGCTTTAGGCTATGCTGTCGCACCGGAAATCTTGGAAGAACTGGAGCCCCATCGCAACTGATCGGTTCACCACCGGGATGGATCCAAGGGGTTCTCAATCGATTCTGGACGGGTGCCAACCAGGGTCGGTTCGGATCACCGTCTCCCCCATTTCAGCTCGACCCGTAGCCAAGCCATGCCCTCAGTCGCTTTTTACCTGCCCGCTGCCACCGGGTCCGTAAACAGTAGCCACCCGCTGTGGTCACAGCCATTGCCGGACCAGCGTCCCGGGAAATCGCCCCCTCCCCACGCCGCCCCGACGGCCCCTTGCACCTATGGCGATTATTTCACAGCCGTGGCGCGGTTTTGTGCCACGGACGAATGGTCCCCCCTGCTCAGGGCGGTATCGAAAAAACAATCGCGTCGCCTTTTCGCCGCCGACTTGGAACACCTCTCTGTTGTTTTGGAAAAACATGGGGCGTTCTACCACCCTGCCCGACTCCTGGTAACGGTTGCGGGAGAGACGGTCGCTTTGGTTGCCAATGTGGCCACCTCGAAGGAGGGCCGGCGAACCCTGCCTCACGAGATCACCGCCCTGCAGCGACTGCATCATCAGCGACCGTTTGGCTGGTTTCCCGAAGTTTACGGCAGCGACGCGATGGCCGATCCACCCCTGTTTTTGGGAGATTGGTTTGACGGCTTTCATGAATTCCATCTCACCCGGCCGGCCGGCGGCAAGGAATTGGCGATCCGGGTCTGGGATGAAGCGTTCCCGGGCAGCTTGCTATCCGAAAATCAAAGCATGGATCTTTACCGCAAGGCCGCCATGATCCTGGCCGCTTGCTATGACCCGCTGACCGCCTGCCAGATCTTTCCCTGGCACCATGCCGCCGGTGATTTTGTGGTCAAGGTTCAGGCAGCGGGGGTATCCGTCAGGCTGGTCACTGTCAGGGACTATGCACCAATGACCGGCTTAGCAGCGGCACCGGACAGTTTGCGAAAGATTCTTGATACCCTGATCCTCTTTTTTATCCATCTCTCCATACGCATGCGCCTGGATCGCCTGGAAGGGGTGGGAGAGATTCTTTGGGCACCCGGTGCGTGCCTCAAACCCATGGTGGATGGTTTTTTTGAGGGATTGGAACTTACGGCACGACTTAGCGGTCTTTCGGAAACGTTTCCCGGAATCTTTCAGCGCTATTGTAACCGCCACAGCCAGACCGCGGTTTTGACCTTGGCACGCCACATCACGGAAGCCGTTTTTGATCGAAAGACTGAAGAACGCCGGGTTGTGCTAAACCATCTTGACCGCCACATCCACAGACTTTGCCGGTTGCTCTCGACGCCGTCAGCCGGCGTTCGCCGAGCCTGAATGGAGCGGTTCATCGCGGCCCACCCAGCCCCCGCCAACGACGCCGGCCGAGGACTCATTAACACCATATGGCGGTTAATATTGGTTAGGATGCACAACATCTGGTGTAATCCGAACACCCGCGCTGCGATCCCATCCTTAACTGCTCGAAACCATGATTTTTATTGACAAGTCTCATGATTGATTCTATATCGGCCCTTTACGGTTTTATGTTAAAAATCACGAAATAGCAGCGATCCCAACAGAAATAAAAAGGTGAAGAGAAAATCGAGAGGAGGTGACCTTGAAACCCCCCGCCGGGGCTGGTTCCGTTTTTTGGGAATGATGATACACTATCACTTCAAATGGAGGTAAAAGATGGCAAAGCATGCAACCCCGTTGTTGGACCAGCTTGAGTCCGGTCCGTGGCCGAGCTTCGTTTCAGACCTGAAGCAGGAGGCGGAAAGCCGGGCCAAGAACGAAAAAAACATTGAGTTCCAGGTCGCCCAGGACTGCGTCGAAGACATTTTGGGTATCTTGGAACTCTCCTTCAAACACGGCCGGACCCACTGGAAACACGGCGGCATTGTGGGCGTTTTCGGCTACGGCGGCGGCGTTATCGGCCGCTACTGCGACCAGCCGGAAAAATTCCCCGGCGTGGCCCACTTTCACACCATGCGCGTCGCCCAGCCCGGCGGGAAATACTACACCTCCGACTATTTGAGAAAACTCTGCGACCTATGGGAGCGGCGCGGATCCGGCGTCACCAACATGCACGGCTCCACCGGCGACATCATCTTCCTCGGCACCTCCACCCCGCAGCTGGAAGAGGTTTTTTTTGAGTTGACCCACAACCTGAATCAGGACCTTGGCGGATCCGGCTCCAACCTGCGAACCCCGTCCGACTGCATCGGGTCGTCGCGCTGCGAATACTCCTGCTATGACACCCAGGCCCTGTGCTACACCCTGACTCGAGATTATCAGGATGAACTGCACCGCCCGGCCTTCCCCTACAAGTTTAAATTCAAGTTTGACGGGTGTCCCAACTGTTGCGTGGCCTCCATCGCCCGTGCCGACATGTCCTTCGTGGGAACCTGGAAGGACGACATCAGAATCGACCAGGAAGCCGTCGCCGGCTACGTCGGCGGGGAATTCGCCCCCAACGGCGGCGCCCACAGCGGCCGTGACTGGGGCAAGTTCGACATGGAAAAAGAGGTTACCGGTCTTTGCCCGACCAAGTGCATGAAATATGAAAACGGCAAGCTCTTCATCAACAACCGCGAATGTACCCGCTGCATGCACTGCATCAACGTCATGCCCAGGGCCCTGCGCATCGGTGACGACCGCGGGCTCTCCATTCTGGTCGGCGCCAAGGCTCCGATCCTCGACGGCGCTCAGATGGGCTCGCTGCTGGTGCCCTTCGTCAAGGTGGAAGAGCCCTATGATGAAATCAAAGAGGTCATCGAGGCCATCTGGGATTGGTGGATGGAAGAGGGCAAGAACCGGGAGCGCCTCGGTGAGCTGATCAAACGCCAGGGATTCCAGAAAATGCTGGAAGTCACCAATATCAAGCCGATGCCGCAGCATGTTCAGGAACCCCGCCACAATCCTTACATTTTCTGGAAAGAGGACGAGGTCGAAGGTGGCTGGGATCGTGACATCAACGAATTCAGAAAACATCACGCGAGATAAGGGGGAGGACTTACAAATGGCATTTATTTCTTCAGGATACAATCCCGACAAACCAATGGAAAACCGCATCACCGACATCGGGCCGCGAAAATACGACGAGTTTTACCCGCCGGTCATCGCCAAGAACAATGGCAAATGGCTCTACCACGAAATCATCAAACCCGGCGTGCTGGTGCATGTGGCCGAAAGCGGCGATGAGTGCTACACCGTGCGCGTTGGCGGCGCCCGCCTGATGAGCGTCTCCCACATCCGCGAAATTTGTGAAATCGCCGACAAGCACTGCAGCGGCCATCTGCGTTTCACCACCCGCAACAACATCGAGTTTATGGTCGACGATAAAGCCAAGGTAGAGCCGCTGATCAAGGATCTGGAGAGCCGCAAATTCGACGGCGGCAGCTTCAAGTTCCCGGTTGGCGGCACCGGCGCCGGCGTCACCAACATCATTCACACCCAGGGCTGGCTTCACTGCCACACCCCTGCCACCGACGCTTCCGGCCCGGTCAAGGCCACCATGGATGTGCTCTTTGACGATTTTAAGGATCACCGCCTGCCGGCTCAACTGCGCGTCTCTCTGGCCTGCTGCCTGAACATGTGCGGCGCTGTGCACTGCTCCGATATCGCCATCCTCGGCTACCATCGCAAACCGCCGATGATCGACCATGAATACCTGGACAAGATGTGCGAAATTCCCCTGGCCATCGCCGCCTGCCCCACCGCCGCCATCAAACCGACCAAAGTCAAGGTGGGGGAAAAGGAGCTCAAATCGGTGGCCGTCAACAACGAGCGCTGCATGTTCTGTGGCAACTGCTACACCATGTGTCCCTCCCTGCCCCTGGCCGATACGGAAGGTGACGGCATCGTGATCATGGTCGGCGGCAAGGTCTCCAACCGCATCAGCACGCCCAAGTTCTCCAAAGTCGTTGTGGCCTTCCTGCCCAACGACGCTCCGCGCTGGCCGCAGACCACCGCGGTCATCAAAAAAATCGTCGAAGCCTACGCTGCCGGCGCCAACAAATACGAGCGCGTGGGTGACTGGGCCGAAAGAATCAGCTGGGAACGGTTCTTTGAAAAATGCGAACTTGAGTTCACCCATCATCTCATTGATGACTTCCGTGATCCCGCCTATTACACCTGGCGTCAGACCACGCAGTTCAAGTTCTAATTCTTTACCAATGACCATCTCTGTGCAGGGGGAGGCCGCGCGCCCCCCCTGCCTGCTTTAGAAAAGAGGTTACCATGGAATACGAAGAGGCAAAAAAGCTGATTGTAGAAGAGTTGACCAAGAAATTAAAAAACAAATCCAAGTTCTACTTCAACGATCTGTCCAAAATCCTGGACATGAAACCCCGCGAAGCCAAAAAGATCATCAACCAGCTGGTTCAGGATAAGGTGTTGGAGTATTGGTCTTCGGGAAGCACCTCCATGTACGGCATGCCCGGTACCGGCAAACAGGCCGCCGCCGAGCACGAGGACTAAACCCCGTCCGCGACGGCAGGCCACATTTCAGGGCATGCCGCCGCCAAGCACACGCATTTTTGAAACCGGTTCCAATAAATCATCCGCACCCCCCGACTCCAGGCGTCGTTGTCGCCGCCCTACGGGGAGGGTCGGGAAAAACTATCTTTTCCGTCGGCATCATCGCTGCTTTGCGGAGCCTTGGCAGGTTCGTCACACCGTTCAAAAAAGGTCCGGATTACATTGATGCCGGTTGGCTGGCTCTTGCGGCCGACCGGCCCTGCTACAATCTGGACACCTTTCTCATCCACCGGGACGCCATTCTCCGGTCTTTTCACACACACACCCAGAACAGCGATTTCGCCGTCATCGAAGGCAACCGCGGCCTTTATGACTGCATCAACACCGATGGCCAGACCAGCACCGCTGAATTGGCCAAGCTGCTGGGACTGCCGGTGATCCTGTGCCTCGATGCCACCAAAACCACCCGCACCATGGCTGCCGTTGTGGGTGGCATCACCGCTTTTGATCCTGACGTGCACATTGGTGGTGTGGTGCTTAACCGCGTGGCCGGCAAACGGCATCAAACCATTCTTACCCGCAGCATCGAGGCGTATACCGGGATCCCGGTTCTGGGAGCGGTGCCGAAACTGACCGAACAGCGGTTTCCCGAACGTCACATGGGCCTGGTGCCGACGCCCGAACACCACTGGGCAAACGCGGCCATCGATGCTATCCGTTCGATTGCGCAAAAACACCTGGATCTGGATCGGATTATGGCCCTGGCCGCAACGGCGACCCCCGCACCAACCGGTGTCGCCGTAACAGCCAGCGCCGTTGATCGACGGTCCGGCACTGATTCGCCAACCATCGGCATCCTCAAGGATGCGGCCTTTCAATTCTACTATCCGGAGAACCTGGAAGCGCTGGAAGCAGCCGGAGCTCGGCTGGTGTTCGCCAGCCCGCTCAAGGATCGCCATCTTCCAGCGGTGGATGCGCTTTATATCGGTGGCGGTTTTCCGGAAACCCACGCCCGCGAACTGGAAGGCAATCAGACCTTTAAAGCCGAATTGAACTCCCTGGCGAGAAACGGCTTGCCGATCTACGCTGAATGCGGCGGACTGATGTACCTGGGGGAGCGATTGATATTGGATGACGGCGAATTCGAGATGGCCGGCGTACTGCCGGCCGTGTTCGGATTTTCCAAACGCCCCCAGGGTCATGGCTACACGATCGTGCGGGTAGAAAAACAGAACCCATTCTTTTCAGCCGGCACAACCCTGCTGGGCCATGAATTTCATTACTCCAGCGTCAGGGAGTGGAGGGGATGCAAGGAAAACCTGGTTTTCACCATGGAGCGCGGAACTGGCTTTATAGACGGAAAAGACGGCGTCTGCATCCACAACGTACTGGCCACCTACACCCACATTCACGCTCTGGGCACACCGGCCTGGGCCGCAGGGTTGGTGCGCCAGGCCCAACGATTCAAAAGTTACCACCGCGATGCTCTGGTTGAGGTTGAAAAGGCCCCTTACCACCCGTTTTCGTGAGCAAGGCCCCCTGCTGTCGAGGGGATCGCGATCATTGCAGCAACGCAAACCGGCAACAACCCACCACCGATAATCGACCCCGTACCCCTGAAACACCAACGGGGCAACGCCGCTGTTCACGGCGTCGCCCCGTTGGAGCTACAGATCGAACAAATCAGGAAAGGATTACTCTCGCGGATGGCACGCGTTGCACGTCGCAGGTGCAGCTTTGGTGTCGCTCTCCTTATTACGCTCTCTGTGACAGCTGACGCAGTTGGCATGGATTGATTCGGCGTGGTACTCCAACTCCTTGGCGGCAATCTCTTCCTTGGAGGCCTTTTTTTCCCGCATCTCCTTCTTCAGATTGGCCGGCATCTGCCCGGGTATGGTGTGGCACTCGATGCAGCCTTGAACCGGATCACCCATTTTTAAATCGCTCAAAGGCTTGCCCTCGCCATCGTGGTGGCACTCACCACACCCCACGTTGTAAGTCTCAACATGCTTAAGGTGGTTGAACTCCACAATGGCGCGGGTATGGGCGCTGTAGGCCTTGTTTTCCATCCGGATCACATCCGGAAACCCTGAACCTGCGTAAAGCGAACCCACCACAAACGTCAACGCAAAACCGACTGCTGCCAATAGAATCAAATTTCTTTTGTCCATGACCGCCTATCTCCTCTTTCGGGATTGGTAAAGCACACCTGAATCACTCCGCCCGAATTACCAAGTGTCCATCCACAATACGATATGCCTGTGGTAAAATTCTTCGCATGCCTTGATCTCGACCAAAATTCCTCGTTTCTGGATACAGACTACCTATCAATCCTTGGAGCGGGTGTCAATGAATCTTGGAATTTCTTTGCGGCTTACGCACCCGATGCCGGGGCTTCTTTTTTGCGGCCGAAGATCCGGGCGCCGACGATGCTCACCTCATACAGCACCATCAACGGCACGGCCATCATGACCTGGGTCACCACATCGGGCGGGGTCAACACGGCAGAACCGATGAAGAAGAGCAGAATTGCATACTTCCTGTTTTTCTTTAAAAACTCAACCGAAACAATCCCCAATCGGGCCAGGAAGGTCAGCACCAAGGGAAGTTCAAACACCAGCCCGAAGGCCAGTAGCAATTTGGCTGCAAAACCCAGGTACTCCTTCATAGAAGGCATAGGGCGGATGGTTTCCGTGGCGAAACCCAGAAAAAATTGAAAGCCGAGGGGAAAGACAATGAAATAGCCGAAGAGCGCACCGCCCACAAAAAAGATCGACGAAAGCGCGACGATGGGAATCAGCAGCCGCTTTTCCCGATCGTACAGGCCTGGCGCCACGAACATCCAGAACTGGTAGATGATCACCGGAGAGGCTAGAATGAGCCCCGAAAGAAAGGCAACTTTGAGAAAAGTGAAAAAGGCCTCCGGCAAACCGGTGTAAATCAGTGTTTCACCCTGTTTCATAACCGCAATCAACGGCCGGGTAAGGACCTGGAACAGCTTCTCTTTAAAACCATAGGAGATGGCAAAGCCTGCGGCAACCGCAACAAAACAGGTGATCAAGCGTTTGCGCAGCTCTTCCAGGTGAGCCGTGAAGGGAATTTTGTCCGGAGTATCCTTTTCCATATCCGCCACTGTCTTTATCCCTTGTGTGAGCCTGCCTCCGAGGAATCGGGTCCGGTGGCAGCCGCATCACCCGTATCTGATGGATCACCGCCCTTTTGACGGTCGGAACCGGCCGTCATCGGATCCATACCAACCGGCGCCCCCTCCTGCAAAGGCCCGCCACCTCCGCCGCCACCTCCGCCGGCATCGTCACGGTCGTCAACCGGCGCTGCTGAGGATGGGACGGCATTGGGCCCCTTTTCCGGTTTACCGTCCCGGTCATCGTCGTCCAGGGCCGATTTCAAGGCGTTGATCTCCGTTTCGATCTGCAAACTATCCTTGAGATCACTGGCCGCCTTCTTGAATTCCCCCAAGGCCTTTCCAAGGGATTTGGCCAGATCCGGCAGTTTCTTCGGCCCGATAACAATCAGGGCCACCGCCAGAATCAAAAGCATTTCCGGCATTCCAATACCGAACATGACAAAACTCCTTGATCGCACTTGAGGGTCACTGTGTTGGAAATCGAAAACCCTGCTGCTTAGGGCAGGGGTGTCAAGCCAAGAGCGCCGCGTTAACGGCCGATAAAAACGATTCCAGCCACCCGACCGAAAAGCAGCATCATTGCTTTTCGGGATCCAGAACCAACAGGTAAAATGACCCGGGGTGCCGCATGTGGCCGGCGGCGATTTGCGCATAGGGTCCATTGCCCCAAAAAAGATCCACTCGCCCCGGTCCCCGGATAGCCCCGCCGGTATCCTGGTTCAGGGCGAAGGCGCTGAAATCCATCCAGCGGTCGATGCGGCCGCTGCCGTCGACCACCGGAATCTGTGTTTGCAGAAAAGCCGGCGCTGCCATAGGGAAAACCCGTCGATCCACGGCAACGGATCGACCCGGGGTCAGGTCCACACCGATAGCCCCGATGGGTCCGGATGTTTCAGTTTTAAAAAAAATATAACTCGGGTTGTGGTTGAGCACCCCGTCCACCTCGGCCGGGTGAGCTCGCAGATAGGCCTTTAACCGCTGCATGGACATCTCCTCGGCAGGTATTTTCCCCTGGTCGATGAGCAGCCGGCCAATGCTGCGATAAGGATGACCATTGGTGCCGTGATAGTGCACCCGCAGGAACTCTCCGTTGGCCAGGTAAATTCGGCCGGATCCCTGGATCTGCAAAAAAAAGAGGTCGACCCGATCGTCAACCCAGGCGATGGGGGGTGCGTTGCGGGCAAAGCCGGCGTCGGCCTCGATGGCCTGACGATCCGGGTAGGGTACCACGGTGTTTCCCTGGAGGCGGCCGATGATGCGCTGGCCTTCAAACGCTTGTGAAAAGGGAGAGAGGTCAATGACCATCAGATCGATCGGCAAGGCATAGACCGGATAGCGGTAGGTCCCGTCAGGCGTCAAGCTGCCACTGAGATGGGGCTCATAATACCCGGTAAAAAGCATTTGCCCGCTTTCCGGTCCTCCGCTGGAGCGATAGACCCGGTAACGGTCGGCAATAAACCGGTTCATTGCCGACCAACTGGGCTTGGTTTCTACAAAGTCGCGCAGGGTCTCCAACGAGAGTACGAGATGAGGGGTGCGATACATGTCTTCGCCAAAGTGGAAGGACCGATCTTCCGGAATTTTTTTAAGGTATTCCAGGCTTTTGTCGATTCCGTACACCAGGTTGTCCAGGAACAGACCGTCTGTAAAATCAGGATATTCCGCAATGGAAAGCCGGATCAAGGGTATTGCTGCGGGCTCGGGAGGGATCTTTTGGAAAACGGTGCAACCGGCCGCCAGAAAAAGCGCCAGGCTGACCAGTACCCACCCGGTAGCTCCATTGAGTTGGTTTGTTGGTTTCACGGGCGATCAACGGGGCGGCTGAAGAGGCCGCTCTTTCCACCGGTTTTTTCCAACAGACAGATATCAGAGATAATCATGGCTTTATCGATGGCCTTGCACATGTCGTAAAGGGTGAGGGCCGCCACGGCGGCGGCGGTCAAGGCCTCCATCTCAACCCCTGTCTGATCGATGATGCGCGCCTTGCTTTCAATGCGGATCACCCGGCCGGACGCGTCGGGAAAAAAGTCCACCTGCACGTGGGTCAGTTTCAGGGGATGACACAGGGGAATCAGATCGGCGGTTTTTTTGGCCGCCATGATCCCGGCGATTCGGGCCGTTTCCAGGACGTTGCCCTTGGAAATCGAGCCCGATAGAATCCGCTCAACCGTTTCCGCAGCCATATGGATGGTGGCCTGGGCCACGGCGGTGCGTTGGGTCGGCGTTTTTTCAGTGACATCCACCATCCGTACGCGGCCGTGGTCATCGATGTGGGTCAGTTCTGGCATGCTGGTCTCCCGGTTGTAATGGGTCCGGATCAGGCGAAAAACTCAGATTTGGATGTCACGGTGGTTTTGATGGCGTTCAGGGTGTGGGTTAGGGCTTCGATAACCGTTTCGCGGATATCACCGGCCACCACCAGCAGCATCACGTCCTCCCCGACGGAAAGGTCCGTGTCGGCGGCTATTTCCACCCGAATATCCACAATGCCCGGCCGGGCGCGCTGTTCGGCCAGCACCTGCGCCAACCGTGCCGGATCGACGGTCACCCGCAATCCGGTCACCTTGCGACCACCGCGCGAGGTGCCCCGGACCACACCGTTATGGCACAGAATCATCCCCACCTGGTCGTAGGCCGGGTGTTGCTTGACTTGTGAGATTAATGTGTCGAGGTTCATTGGCTGTTTGACTCCTCAGCGACCCCCTGAAGCAATGGCTTCGGCTTTGGCCAGGTCGGCGGTGGTGTTGATGTTGAAAAAGGAGGCCAGTTCCGGATCGACCTTGCGAAGGTCGGCCTCGGCAACCGTTTTCACCCGCACCTTGGAAAACAGGCCCTGGATCTTCAAGCGGTCGCGCGTCAGCTGATCAGCCATGGCCGGCAGGCAGGTTTTTTTGTAGACGGCAAACAACGGTTCATAACCGGCCGTGGTTGACGGAATGACCAGATCCGTTTTGGCCTCGATCCGTTCCAGCATCGCCTGAATCAGGGCCTTGGTGACGAACGGCGTATCGCAGGCGGCGAAAAAAGCGTATTCATAGGCAGCCGAAAAAAGGCCGGCGTGCAGGCCATTGAGCGAACTACGGGCCGCAAAATGATCGGTCACGATCAAGGCATCGGTATCCATGTAGGCCACCGGATCGTTGGTCACCAGAACAACCTGATCAAACAGCTGTTGATACACCCCCATCAGACGATCAAGGATGCGCTGGCCGCCAACTCGGATGAAGGCTTTGTTTTGTCGGTCAAAGCGCTTGCTCTCTCCTCCGGCGAGAATCACGCCGGTACAGGGTGCCGCCATTGAACGCCCCCGCGACGAGTGGCTTGAGATAACCGGATGGTTATCACAAAAACCACCCTTTCGCGCTTGAACATAGGAAAAAACCGTTTTAAAAGCAAGGAGATTACCAGCGACCTGACATGACCCACAACCAACCAGCAAAGGCAGGCAAAACATGAGCGTCAACCAGCATCGAAAAAAAGCACCGGCATCCGTGGGCGTGGGCGTCTTGTCGGTTTCCACCACGCGGACCCTTGCCGATGACGAGAGCGGGCGGTGGATCGCCCGGCGGGCCCAAAAAGAGGGTTACGAGGTGCGGTTCCACCAGGTGGTCCCCGATGATGTCGACGCCATTCGAGAGACCACCTTGAAGGCGATCCGGAACCACGGGCTGCAGAGCCTGCTGATCACCGGCGGCACCGGCATCACCCCAGGAGACGTGACCATCGAGGCTATCCGGCCCCTCTTTACCAAGGAGATGGCAGCTTTCGGGGCTATTTTTGCTCAGCTTAGCTACGAAGTGATCGACTCCGCTGCCATTCTTTCACGCGCAGCGGCCGGTATTATCGGCAGCACGGTGGTTTTCTGCATGCCCGGCAGCAAAAAGGCCTGCGAACTGGCCTGCACGGCATTGATCTTTCCCGAACTGGGCCACGTGGTGGGGCACCTTGGATAAACGGCGGCAGGCAGCCGCTTCCCGTTGGACCGGCGTTGAGGAGGCGTTGAATATGACCGATTCGGAAAACCCCCGGCAGGATTTGTTGACGGTTAGAAAACTCCAGGCAACGGTGGACCGCTGGATAAAAGACTACGGCGTGCGCTACTTTTCTGAAATGACCAACCTGGCTGTGCTGATGGAAGAGGTCGGCGAACTGGCCCGGATCATGGCTCGCACCTACGGGGAACAAAGCTTCAAGGCCGAATCAAGGCCTGCGGAGCTTGGCGACGAACTGGCCGACGTGCTTTTTGTTCTGGTCTGCATCGCCAACCAGACCGGGATCGACCTGGAGGCGGCCATTTCAAAAAATCTTCAAAAGAAAACCGCCCGGGACCGCTGGCGCCACCAAAGCAACCCCAAACTGCGAGGCACCGATTGAGAAAAGAGCAACGGCTCCAAAGCCCAGCAGCACTTCAGGCCGTTTTTTTTCTGGCTCTCCTTTGGGGCTGTGCGGCCGTAGGCCCTGATTATGTGCCGCCGGACAAGGATCTGCCAGCCGGATGGCACGCGACCATGAACGATGGGCTAATATCGGCCTCCGCCGATCCGCAAACCCTGGCCAGCTGGTGGGCCACCCTCGACGACCCGGTCCTCACGACCCTGATCCAGCGTGCCGTAGCCGGCAACATCGATCTTCGAACCGCGCATGCGCGTGTCCGGGAAGCCCGTGCCCGCCGGGGTGTCAGTCAGGCGAGTTTGTTCCCCACACTGGATGCCTCCGGCGCCTACGCCAAAAGCCGCAGCGACGGCGACAGCGGCTCGAGCCGGGAAACAGAGCTCTACGCTGTGGGCATGGACGCCGGCTGGGAGCTGGATATCTTCGGCGGCACACGCCGTGCGGTCGAGGCAGCCGAGGCAGATCTGGCCGCCAACCGGGAGGACCTGAACTACGTGCTGATCACCCTGCTGGCCGAGGTGGCCCTCAACTATATCGAAATGCGGACGCTGCAAGCCCGCATCGCCGTTGCTGAAGCCAATGTTCGCTCCCAACAGGAAACCCATCAGCTAACCCAATCCCGTTATGACGCCGGTCTGACAGACGAACTGGCCGTGCAGAGCGCGTTGTACAATCTGGCGGGGACCCGGTCTCAGATTCCAGCGCTGCAAAGCGCGCTGGAAAGTTCCCGAAACCGCCTCACGGTGCTGCTCGGCCAACCACCGGGCAGGCTGCAGTTGGAACTGTCTGAACCCGGGGCGATACCGGTGCCGCCGACCACCGTGGCCGTGGGGGTTCCGGCCGACACCGTGCGTCAAAGACCTGACGTGCGCCGCGCCGAGCGGCAGTTGGCTGCCCAGACCGCCCGGATCGGTGTAGCCACAGCCGAACGCTACCCCCAGTTCAGACTCCTTGGAACCATCGGTTTTGACGCCCCTGCTCTGGACGATCTGCTGGACGGCGGCAGCCGGTCATGGCGTTTCGGCCCCCGGTTCAGCTGGCGCTTGTTCGATGGCGGAGCCATCCGCCAAACCATCGAAGTGCGGTCGGCACTCCAAGAGCAAGCCCTGTATCACTACAAAGCCACCATTCTCGGTGCGTTGGAAGAGGCCGAAACCGTTCTGACCGCCTATGTGGGAGAACAATCGCGCCGGGAGTTTCTCATCCAAGCCAATGCTGCCGCAGCGTTGGCCTTCCAGCTGGCCCGGGACCAATACGAGGCCGGTCTGGTGGATTTCACCGCGGTCCTGATCGCCCAACGGTCGCTGCTCGCCTTGCAAGACCAGTTAGCCCAAAGTGAAGGCACCGTGACCACCAATTTGGTGCGGCTCTACAAAGCCATGGGGGGCGGCTGGACCGCCGGGACCGAAGCGGGCACGGAGACCCTTGCCCCTCAGTGAAGGAAAGCCGGCTTGCAACCGGACAGGAAAACTTACACAGACCTTGTATGAGCGCTTCAAATTTGTCACAATGACACAAAGGTAAACCAGGCATGCACCATTCAGGTCGCTCGACGGATAGGGATATCGCCCGGACCCTGGGGCTAGACGATCCAAGCGGGCGTTGGCACCGATGGAAAATCGGGGTGGGGTGGGGGTTGCTTATCGGAGTGCTGATCGTGGCCGCACTGTTTTGGCTGCGGAACGATGGCAGCGCCACCACGGACTACAGCACTGCATGGATCACGAGCGGCAACCTGATGGTGACCGTCAGCGCCACGGGCAATCTGGCGCCCACCAATGAAGTGGAGGTTGGCAGCGAACTGTCCGGCATCGTCCAGGCGGTGCTGGTGGATTTCAACGACCGGGTCCGGGTTGGTCAACCCCTGGCCCGCCTGGATCCCACCAAGTTTGAGGCTGTGGTGATGCAGTCACGGGCCGCCCTGGCCGCTACCCAGGCCCGGCTTCAGCAGGCCCGTGCCACTTTGCTGCAAAATGAGCAAACCCTGCAGCGGTTTCAGCGGGCCCATGTCCTCTCCGCTGGCCGGGCGCCGGCCGCAGGCGAGCTGGAAGCTGCCGAAGCCGATCTGGAAAGGGCCCGGGCCGATGTGGCCAGCACCCTGGCCGCCATCGATCAGGCCCGCGCCACCCTTCGGGTCGATGAAACCAATCTCTCCAAAACCACCATCCACTCACCCATCAACGGGATCGTCTTGAAGCGCAACGTGGATCCCGGCCAGACCGTGGCCGCATCCCTGCAGGCGCCGGTTCTCTTCATCCTGGCCGAAGACCTGACTCAGATGGAACTGCGGGTGGATGTGGATGAAGCCGACGTAGGACAGGTCGAGGAGGGACAGGCCGCCATCTTCACAGTGGATGCCTACCCCGAAAGAACCTTCTCGGCCCATATCACCCAGGTGCGTTACGGTTCCCAGATAACAGACGGTGTGGTGACCTACACCACACTGCTGAAAGTGGAGAACCCCGAACTGGTCCTGCGGCCGGGCATGACCGCCACAGCAGAGATCGTCGTCCAAACGATCGACGATGTCTTGCTGGCCCCCAATGCCGCCCTGCGATTCCGACCAGCCCAGGAGCAAGCCCGCCCACAGCGCAGCGGCCGTGGGGTGTTGGACATCATCCTGCCCAGACCACCCACGCGTACCCAACGGCCAGATCGTCCGCCGCCACCCGGAGAGCGGCAGCAGCGCTTGTGGGTGCTGCGGGATAACCAGCCGACGCCCATCGTCGTCACCACCGGACCGACCGATGGTGTCTCGACCGTCATCACCGGCGGCGACATCCAAACCGGCCTGGCGGTAATCGTGGGTACCGGCGGCGGCAACTGAAACAAGACCGGCTGAGCGACAGCCGTATCCCGCCCTGCGAGAGAAGCGGTCGCTACGCAATCATCAACACGGTTAAACCATGACAACACTGATCCAAATGGACGGGGTCACCAAAATCTACGGCCATGGCCAAGCCGCGGTGCGCGCCCTGGATAGCGTCGACCTGACCATCCAGCGAGGCGAGTTCGTGGCGGTCATGGGACACAGCGGATCGGGAAAATCCACCTGCTTGAACATCCTGGGTTGTTTGGACACGCCTACCAGCGGCACCTATCATTTTGCGGGCGTGGCTGTGGACACCCTCACACGGGATCAACGCGCCCTGTTGCGCCGTCATTATCTGGGATTCGTCTTCCAGGGATTCAACCTGCTCAGCCGAACCTCGGCCCTGGAAAATGTTGAACTGCCCCTGATCTACCGCGGCATGCCCATCGGCCAGCGCCGCGAGCGGGCGCAGCAGGCCCTGGCCGCAGTGGGCCTATCCGGCTGGGAAAGGCGCACCCCCGCCGAACTGTCCGGCGGGCAGCAACAGCGCGTAGCCATCGCCCGGGCCATTGTCACGCACCCCGATGTGCTGTTGGCCGATGAACCCACAGGCAACCTCGATAGTGTCCGCGGCCAAGAGATCATGGCGCTGATCTCCCGCTTCAACCAAGAACGGGGCCTGACCGTCATCCTTGTCACCCACGAAGCCGAAATGGCCGCTTTCGCCGGCCGCCGTATCGACTTCCTGGACGGGCGCATCGCTCAGCCGTCACCGGAGGAAACCACCCCTTGATTTGGGAAACCGTCCTGCTGGCCCAGCGGGCAATCCGCCGCAATATGCTCCGGTCCTCGTTGACCGTGTTGGGCATTGTCATCGGCGTGGCCGCGGTCATCACCATGGTCACCCTGGGCAGCGGTGCCACCGCCCAGGTAACCAGCGACATCGCCAAACTGGGCAGCAACATGCTTCAGGTGCGCCCGGGCCAGGGATTCCATCGCGGTGGCGGCGCACGGGCCGCCGCACCTCCGTTCCGACTGGGTGATGCCACGGCCATTGAACAGCAAATCACCGGCTTGAGGGCGGTGGCTCCGGTCTCGAGCCGCAATCGGCAAGCCATTTACAGCAACGCCAACTGGTCCACCGCCATTACCGGTAGCAACGCCGGTTTCCTGGCCGTACGGAATTGGCCTTTGGCGGATGGCCGGGCCTTCAGCGATGGCGAGACCCGTTCGGGTCTGGCGGTCTGCATTTTGGGTGCGACGGTGCGCGAACGGCTCTTCGGTGGCGAAAACCCCATTGGCGCCACCATCCGTCTGGGAAAAATCGCCTTCAGGGTGGTCGGCGTATTAAGCGCCAAGGGGCTTTCCAGTTTCGGCACCGACCAGGACGACTTCGTCCTGATTCCTTTGAAAACCTTTCAACGGCGGATCGCCGGCAATATCAACGTGGGCAGCATTCTGGTCTCCGCTCGGGACGGTGTTGCCACTGAGCGGGTCAAAGCCGATATCGAACAGTTGCTGCGGGAACGCCGCGGTATCGCCGTCGGCCAGGAGGACGATTTCCATGTCCGCGACATGAAAGAGATCACGGAAACGCTCACCGGCTCGACACGGGTGCTGACAGCCCTTCTGGGGGCCGTGGCCGCTGTGAGCCTGCTGGTGGGGGGAATCGGAATCATGAACATCATGCTGGTGTCGGTCACCGAACGCACCCGCGAGATCGGGACCCGGCTGGCCATCGGCGCCCTGGAGCGCCAGGTGCTGCTTCAATTCCTGGTGGAAGCGGTGGTGCTGGCCTGTTTCGGGGGGGTGCTCGGCGTCGTCCTGGGGTTGGGCGCCGCCTCGGTGGGCGCCCGCCTGCTCGATATCCCCTTTGTCTTCAACCCGGGCATCGTCACCGCCGCCTTCTTTTTCTCGGGCACGGTGGGGGTGGTTTTCGGCTACTTCCCCGCCCGCAAGGCCGCTCGCCTCGACCCTATCGAAGCCTTGCGTTACGAGTAACCGTTGGTGGCCGCGACGTCGTAAAGCCGGTGGTTGAGCTTTGCCCACTGGTCCTTGTCGACCGCGAGCGGCCATCCATCCAAACTCAAGACCGGAACCGCGCCCATAAGGGCATTGGTGAGCAGGACCATATGGGCATCCCGGAGCGCTTCGGGCCGGATCGCGCACTCGATAACCCCATACCCCTGCGCGACCAACCGTCGGCAGAGAACAGCCGTCATCACGCCGGGAAGAACGTGGAGCGATTGGGGCCGAAGGACGGTATTGCCCGACAAAACCAGGATATTGGCCGAATTGGTTTCCGAAACGGTCCCGTCGGCATTCAGGATCAACGCTTCGTCAGCCCCCTGACCAATGGCCCACCGGCCGGCTTGGTGGTAATAAAGGTAGTTCAGGGTCTTGTGGTCTGCCAGCGGGGTGACGCGTGGGTGCGGATAGGTGGCCACTTTCAACCCTGGCGCCCCGATGGCTGCCAGGCGAGGGGTATAGGGCCGTGCGCTTACCAGGAGGGTGCCGTTGAACCGACTGGCCTGGTCGTCGCCACGGGTAGCCAGGATCTTGACGGCCGCGGTGGCCTCTCCCAAACCATTTTTCGTGACAACCTGGTCGATGATGTCCCGCCAGGTCAGATCCGGCGGGGGCAGGCCAAACAGGGCTGCCCAGGTCCGGTTGAATCGCGCCAGATGCGCCGACAGGCGGCAGGCGGCACCCTTTTCCACCCGAAGGGTCTCGAAAAATCCGAACCCGTATTGGAGACCCAGGTCGGATACCGAAACCACGGCCTGCTCGTGGCCGATCAGGCGTCCGTTCTGCCACACCCAGGAGTTGCTCCGGGTTTTGGCCGCCGGCCTGATGCCGGTGTCTTCCAGCGCTGAGGCCAGCGTTTGCCCTTTGTGGAGGGTTTCGGCGTACTCCTCCTCCGGATCCGAGTCATGGACGATACCGCCGCCAACCGAATAGAGCAACCGGTTGGCGACAATGGTGGCGGTTCGGATGGCGATGGAGAGGTCCAGCGTGTCATGAAAGCTGATGTACCCGATGGCGCCGGTGTAGAGGTGACGGCAATGGCTCTCCAACTCATCGATGATCTCCATGGCGCGGATCTTGGGGCAGCCGGTTATGGAGCCGCCGGGAAAGGTGGCTCGGATCAAATCCACCGAGCTCTTTTTCTCGGCCAACGCGCCCGAAACCACGGAAACCAGGTGATAAACGTTGCGGTATGCCTCCAGACGCTTGTGCTCAACCACCACCACCGACCCGCCGGTACACACTTTTCCGAGGTCGTTTCGCAGCAAATCAACGATCATGGAGAGCTCGGCATCATCTTTGGGGCTGATGGTCAACGCCTCCCGCATCTCCCGGTCTTCTCGGGGTGTTTTTCCCCGTGGACGGGTGCCCTTGATGGGACGGGTCTCCACCCGCCTGCCGCTGCGCAGCAAAAACCGTTCCGGTGACGTAGATACGATCTGATGGTCGCCGGCGTTGATATAGGCGAAAAAAGGAGCGGGATTGATCTGGTACAGGCTGTTGAAGAGCGCAAACCCATCGCCATCGAAACCGGTTTCAAAGCGTTGCGACAGGTTCACCTGGTAGACATCACCGGCCGCAATGTAGTCCTTGATCTGCTTTACGGCGGTGAGATAATCGGGTCGACTGAAATTAGATTGCATGCGCTGCCCGGCGCCACCGTAGTGGCCGGACGTCGGTGGCGGCGATTTCAAGGCCTCGAGAAAACCCTGTATCGTCTCTTCCACCGCCCGGGTATCCCGTCCGCGGCGAACCGGTGCGTGCAGGACGGTTCTTCCGCTGGTTTTATCATGCACCACGATCAGTTGGGGCGCGACCAAAAATAGGTGGGGCAGCCCGAGATCGTCGATGCCGGTTCGGGGCAGGGATTCGAGGCCGTCTTTCAGATCATAGGCCAGGTATCCGAAAAGACCGGCGGCAACAGGGCCCACCCCATTTCCTGGGTTGATGCGGCAATGGTCCAAAACCGTTTCGAGCACATCCAGCGGCGCGGAGGGGATCGCCCAGGCCGCCCCATCGATGACAATTCGGGTCTCTTCACGCCGCCCGTCAAGGGTGAGCCAGGGGTGGATGCCCAGAATGTGATAACGGGCGCAGTCCAGTTCACCTCCGCTCAGCAGGACCACGGTACCCGGCTGCCCGGCAAAGCGGGCCGCCATCTGAGGGAACGGCTCCTCCAACGCAACCGCCTGGGTCCTCACCGCGTCGACCCCCCCCAGCCGATGGTTCAGATCGTTCACGAGGACCTCGCTTCCAACGGCAGCACGCGAGCCGGATCGACCGGGTACCGTCGGCTGTCCGAAGCAAGGGGCGACTGTTTCCCCAACGTTGTTGCCAGCGGGCCCAATCGCAGAAAGTTTTCAATCAGGGTCGGCCCGTATTCCGTCATAAAGCTCTCCGGGTGAAACTGGACACCGTGCAGCGGAAAATGGTGATGGGACAAACCCATGATCGTGCCATCCTCGGCAGCCCCGGTTACCTTCAGCAGCGGTTGCGGGGGAGTGGCCGGCAGCTGCACCACCAATGAATGGTAACGGGCCACGGTGAGTGGCGACGGGATTTGCGCAAACAGGGTTTCCTGCCGGTGGCAAACCCGGCTGGTTTTGCCATGCATGGGCACAGCTGCCCGCACCGTCCGCCCGCCGAAAACCTCATTGATGCACTGCATTCCCAGGCAGACCCCCAAAATCGGGGTGCTGCGGTAAAACGCCCGGATCAGTTCCTTGGAGATGCCGGCATGCGCAGGGTCTTTGGGCCCCGGGCTGATCAGCACATAATCAGGCTGCTCATCGGCCACCCTGGCAAGGGTGATGCGATCGCTGCGATGGACCAGGATGCGCAGGTCGTAAGCCATGAAAAGCTGAACCAGGTTGTAGGTGAACGAGTCATAATTGTCGATCACCAGCAGCGTTGCCACGGTTGTCTCCTAGATTGCCGATCAGGGGCGTTGCGCCCGCAAACAGAACAGCCACCCGGATTGAGCCTGGGTGGCTGATGCCTGTTTCATAACTCAAAGATGGCGGCGCTGGCCGCTTCGACCAGACGCCGGTATCATTTTCCCGTTCCAGTAGCGCATCCAACCGGCCGGGTCAAGCAAAATGACATCCTGAAATAATGCAGCGCTGGCTACTTTTCCGGCGGCTGGCCCTGTGGGTCCCAACCGCGCGCCTGGTAATATTCCCCCAGCATGGTCGTCATCTGCGCCTCGCTGATCCCTTTGCCGTTTTCGGGCAGGGTCTCCTTGTGAAAACGCTGCGGCAGCCGGTCGTCCGCCGGAGTCAACCCCTCGCGAATGTTGAAACGGCGGGTGTTGTTGCTCACGGCGGCTGCGATAGCCCGCATCGAGTCGCAATCCAGGTCTAATCCCGTGGCATACTTGATCATGATGGCCAGTTGTTCCCACTGATAAAGATCACGATAAAACCGGCACAGAATCAACGTGTCAAAAACCGTGAGGCGGTCCTCCCACGCGGTGAAAATTTCGGCCTTGCCTTCGATTGTTTCCGAATCCACAATGCCGGTCAGTTCCGGCTTGTAGAAAGTGGCCCGCAAGTGACAGGCGCCCCGGTCCGAGGAACCGTACGCCAGGCCCATGCCCTTGAGCACCCGAGGGTCGTAACCGGCAGGCTCCAACCCTTTCACATGAATGGCCTGGTCGGCCATGCCCCAAGCGTCGGCTGCCTTGCGAATACCCTGGGCCAGAAGATCCCCGATACCGCGCCGGTACGCGATATCTTCCAACAGCCGAGCAATAGCGTCCACATCGCCGTAATCGATGCGGTGATCAACCCGTTTCTGCCGGGCCGCCTCGATGGTCAGGGCAGCCAGGTTGCCGGCGCTGATGGTGTCCATCCCCAAGCGGTCGCAAATATCGTTCAAATAGAGAATCTCCTCGATGCTGTCGATCTCGCACAACCCGCCAAACGCATAGATGGTTTCGTATTCCGGTCCCTCAACCTGCAGGCCTTGGTGGCGGCCCTCCTTGACGGTTGATAGGCGCCCGCAGGCCATGAAGCATTTGAGACAGGCATGGGGTTTGACCTCACACTGCCGGTGCAGGGCATCGGCATTGATTTTGGATGCGCCCTCAAAACGCCCTTTTTGCCAGTAGCGCGTGGGAAACCCACCGGCGTTGTTCATGATGTCCACCAACATCGGCGTCCCTTTGGTCTTGTAAGCAATCACGCCGGGGTTCTCTTTGGAATCGGTGGCAACCTGACGCGTAAACTCCCGCAACCGCTTGTCATCTGCGAACTGTTTTTTGCGCTTGCCATGAAAGGCGATGGCCTTGATGCGTTTCGACCCCAGGACGGCCCCGACGCCGGTGCGCCCGGCGCTGCGCCAATAGTCGTTTTCGATGACTGCAAAGGCGACCCGATTTTCGCCGGCCGGTCCAACGCAGAGCACCCCACAGGCACCACTGTCCGGCCGATTTTTCTTGACCCAGGCATTGACGCGGTCCTCGGTTTCGTAAGTGTGCAGCCCCCACAGATCATCGGCAGGGTGGAAGTGGACGGCCTCACCCTCGATCTCCAGCCAGACGGGCCCGTCAGCCGCTCCATGGATCATGACGGCGTCGAATCCGCAACCAGCCATGCGTTCGGCCAATTTTCCGCCGGCATAAGATTCGGTATAGAATCCGGTCAGCGGAGACTTGGTAAACACCCCGTGGCGGCACGAGCCCCAGATGCCGCTTCCCGACACGGGGCCGTTGGCAAAAATGATGTGGTTGTCCGGTCCCAAGGGGTCGACTTTCGCAGGGTTGTTCGCCAGCAGCAGATGGGTGGCCAAGCCTTTTCCGCCCAGCGTCTGCTGGAGGAGGCTGTCGGAAATCATCTGCAGCTCATACGACTTCTGGGATACATCGATTTTGAGAACCATATTGTAAAAACCGTACATGGGGCTTCCTCCGGGTCATGGGTTGGGAACCGGACAAGAGCCACTTTTCCCTTGTGCCGGGGGGCTGCAATAGAGATGATGGCATCCCATCACAGGACACTCAAGTAAATGCGTTCGGCATCTTCCTGGGTCATCTGCCGTGGGTTGTTGGCCAACAGCCGGGTGACCTTCATGACCCCTTGGGCCAGCATTGGAATGTCCGCCTCTTTGACACCGAATTGGCTCAGGTGGTCCGGGATTCGCAGGTCCGCTGAAAGGGTACGCAGGGCCTCCACCGCCACCAGCGCCATCTCGCGGGTACTCATGTCCGTGGTTTCCTCGCCGAGCAGTTCGGCCATTTCGGCGAACTTGGTGAGGTTGCCCAGCATGTTGAAGGCCATCACCGGGGCGAGCATGATGCTGTTGGCCACGCCATGGGGAATGTGAAATTCAGCCCCGATGGGGTAGGCAAAGGCGTGCACGGCGGTGACCCCGGCATTAGCAAAAGCCATGCCCGCCAGCAGACTACCTTCGAGCATGCGGCTGCGGGCGTCCAGATCCTGGCCATTGGCGAAGGCAGTTCGGATATTGTCGCTGATCAGCACCATGGCTTCGCGGGCCAGCATGTCGGTCATAGGGTAGGCGTTTTTGGAAGTGAAGGCTTCCACCGCGTGGATCAAGGCGTCCATGCCCGTGGCAGCGGTTACCGCCGGCGGCAGGCCCAGGGTCAATTCCGGGTCCAGCAGCGCCACTGCCGGGAAAAGATACGGGCTCACGACACCCTTTTTGAGCCTTTCCACCTCGTCGGACAGAATGACGATGGGGGTCACTTCACTTCCCGTACCGGCAGTGGTGGGCACAATGAGGGTCCTCCGTCCCGGCTTCGGAATCAGGTCGATGCCAAAATAGTCGTTAAGCGTTCCGTTGTTGTCAACCATCAAAGCAGCGATTTTGGCGATATCGATGGCCGAACCTCCGCCCAAACCGATCACCACCGGTGCTCCGGAAGCACGCAGCGCTTCAGCCGCTGCATGGGCCACATCCAGGTTGGGGTCGGAGGTAACCTGATCAAAGAGCTCAAAAGCAATACCGCCGTCGCCAAGGATCCGTTCAAGCCGACCGGCGACGCCGGCCTCAACCAGTCCCGGGTCGGTAACGATGAACACTTTGCCGCTTTCCAGTCGCTTGACCTCACCGATGATTTGGGGCAGGCAACCGGCGCCCATGATAATTCGCGGTGTGGTCTGAAACATATGGGTGGTTGGCATTGTTTGCTCTTTCCGTGGTTTGGGGTTAATGTAAACGCAATCGATTTATAAATTTGTCGATACAATGACATCGGTTGTGAAAGCGGTGCCTACACTGCCAGGTATCTCTTTTGGATATCCTCAGCGCGTTGAAATTCGTCGATGGTGCCGACATACACCACATGGCCCTTATCCAGCAGCACCACCCGGTCCGAGACCGTCGTGGCAAAGCGCATGTTTTGCTCAGAAAGTAGGATGGTGGTGTTAGCGGATTTCAGTTCCAATATCAGTTGTTTAAGCGTTCCGACGATGACCGGTGATAGCCCTTCGGAAGGTTCGTCAAGAACCAGCACATCCGGATTCCCCATTAAAGCTCGGGCAATGGTAAGCATCTGCTGCTCGCCACCAGAGAGCGTTTCGCCCATACGATTGGACATTTCTCCCAGCACCGGGAATTGATTGAAAACCGAATTCAGATTCCAGGGGCCACTCCGGCCTGGTATGCGCCCCATTTCCAGGTTTTCACGAATGGTGAAGGGACCCAGAATGCGGCGGTCTTCGGGCACGAAGCCTAAGCCCAGGCGAGCCATCTTAAAGGGCGCCAAGCTGGTGCAGGTTTTGCCTTTGAAGAAAACCCGCCCAGTGCGAGGGGGGGTTAACCCCATCAACGAGCGAAAAGTGGTGGTTTTGCCAACGCCGTTGCGCCCCATCAGACAGACAGTCTCTCCAGGGGCCACTTCAAGGCTCACATTGAACAAAATATGGCTGCGACCGTAGTAGGTGTTGAGATCGACTGCTTTGAGAATGCTATCCATCAGAAATCTTCTCCCAGATAGGCGGTGATGACCTCCTTGTTGGCGCGGATCTGCTCGGGGGTACCTTCGGCAAGCAAGGCGCCCTGCTGCAAGACCCGCACGGTTTGGGCAATCCCAAAGACCATGTCCATGTCATGCTCTATGAAGATCAGGGCCAGATTGAACTCTTTCCAAAGTTTGAGGATTAACTCCTTGGTGTGCAAACGCTCTTCAGGGGACATTCCGGCTGTCGGTTCGTCGAGCAACAACAGGTTGGGTTGCAGGGCCAGAGCAATACCAATATCCAACAATTTCTGGTCACCGTGGGCCAGCTCGAAAGCAAGGCGATCCGCTTGGTCGACCAACCCCAGGCTCTGGAGGATGGCCTTGGCATTGTCAGTGGCTTCCATGAAGGCGTCCACCGCTCGCAGGTATTTGCGGGTCTCACCCCGCTTGGATAGGCAGGCGACGCGGATGTTGTCCAGCACCGTTTCATCTGGAAAAATGGAGGCTATCTGGAAGGCGCGCCCAATACCCAGGGCAACAATCTGTTGCGGGCTAATGCCGAGAATGTCCTGATTGTTGAACTGGATCCGACCACTGTCGGAACGCAGATGGCCGGTGATTTGATTGAACAATGTGGTCTTTCCCGCACCGTTAGGCCCAATAATGGCGGAAAGTTCCCCCGGCATGACCGAAAAGCTGACATTGGCGGTCACGTGCAGGCCACCGAAGGATTTGTTCAGGGATTGGATCTGGAGAATAGGCGCCACGATTACCTCCCCGCGTCATTTTTGCCGAATCTTGCCTTGAGACGCAATACCTCCCCCACAATTCCCTTGGGGAATAGAATCACCATAATCAGCATGATTGACCCGATGATCAGGGGCCAAAACTCAGTGCGGGCGCCGATGTTGTCTTCAATGAGAATAAATACCGCAGCACCGATGAACGGCCCGAAGAACTGGTTGATGCCGCCCAGCACGGACATCAAAATAGCCTCGCCGGAGGTGGTCCAGAAAAACATGTCGGTATGAATAGAGCTATCCACGCCAGCCATCAGGCCCCCGGCCAGAGCCGCGAAAAATGAGGAGACCACGTACACCCGCAGTTGATTCCGCCGCACCCGGCGGCCCAGGAACCGGACGCGGTCAGGATTTTGCTGAACGCAGCGTAGGATCATGCCAAATGGACTGTAGGCCACGCGCTTAAGTATCCAGATGGACAGGAAGACCAGCGTCAGTACGAAATAGTAATAGGCCGCCCGGTTTTCCAGGATGCCTGGCGGGATGATACCTTGGATTCCGTCGTCTCCGCCGGTAAAATCGTACCACTTAAAGGTGATCTGCCAGGCCAACTGGGCAAAAGCCAAAGTCAGCATGGTAAAATAGACCCCACCAACCCTGATGACCAAAAGCCCCAGCAGGAAAGAGAGTGCAACGGCGATCACTAACCCCAAAGCGATGGCCGGAAGAAACCATCCGTTGCCCATGTATTCAACCATCAGCCCAACACTGTAGGCTCCCAGCCCATAATACAACGCCTGGCCAAAGGAGAGCATGCCTGTGATACCCCACAGCATGTTGAAGGAAACGGCGAACAAACCCCACACCAGGATATGGCTGGCCACGTTGATTTTGTAAGCGGAGGTGGTGAAGACAGGCACCAGGGCAAAGATAAGGAGGACGATGCCCCACAGTGCTGTTGCGTTTATTCGGCGTGCGGCGTTGTTGGTCATGGCTACCGTACCTTACGGCTGGTGAACAGCCCCTCCGGTTTGAAAATCAGCACAATCACAAGGATCAGAAAACTGAAAAGGGTCGCCCATTTGGGCACAAAAGCCACGCCAAAAGCGTTGACTTCACCGATTAGGATAGCACCGAGCCAAGCCCCCCAGAAGTTACCCATGCCCCCAATTACCACCACAATCAGCGAATCGATGATCACTTCAATACCGGCACCGGGAGTGACGGTTCGCAGTGGTGCGGCCAGAGTCCCAGCCATGCCGCCCATGGCCGTGGCAAGGCCAAACACCACCGTCATGGTCAGCGGAACATTGACCCCCAGCACTCCGACCGTCTCACGGTCAACAGCAGCGGCCCGCGCCACACGCCCCGGTCTGGTATGCGCCAGGATCCACCAAGCCAGGATCACCACCACCACTCCGACGCCGATGATCAAAAGATTGTAGGCGGGTATAAAAATGTCACCCATTTGAAAAGCGCCCTGAAAACCGGAAGGCCGCGCCAATGACTTATATTCGGTGCCCCAGATCAGCTTGACCAGGTCGTCGATGATCAAAATAAAGCAGTAGGTCAGCAGAATTTGAAACCCGCCCTCATTGGCCCGGCCGTAAATCCGACGCAGAAAAAGAAATTCCATCAGCATGCCAACCAGTCCCACACAGATCCCCGTGAGGATGAGAGACAAAAAGAAATTGACTCCCCAAACCGCTGAGAACTGGTAGCCGAAGTAGGCGCCGATCATGTAAAAGGACCCATGGGCAAAATTGAACACCTTACCGACCCCAAAGATCAGGGTCAGACCGGAAGCCACCAAAAAAAGAAGGGTGGCGATGGTTAAGCCGCTGACAGCCTGGGTGAAAATAAAGGAGGCGTCCATGGAATCTTCCTTGCCGAAAAGAGTGACGGCGGGGCGACAGCCGTCGCCCCGCGCAGGCATAGACGTTATTTTCGCTTTTCCTTGATGTAATCGTCCGTTGGCATCACCTCTTCGGGTTTGTAAAATTTCCAGTCCCCAAGCATCATTGTTGCCGGCGGGAAATCCTGGTTGGGCATGGTAACCCCGATGGCCTGCATCTTTTTAAGCTGGTGGGTTTCCGGCCGCATGTATGAGGTGAAACCCTCCGGATCCCATGGAGCCTGAATCTGTAGGCTCTCAAAGGCTTTGACCAGCGCATCGGTATCATCCGGGTTTCCAACCGCTTCCACCGCCTTGGCGATGGCATAGACGCCCACATAGGCGCCTGAAGCGGCATAGGTAGGATAGCGGCCGGTACGCTTTTTGAACTCCTCACCAAAGTTTCGGTTGAGTTCCGTATCTGGCCAGTTGTTGTAGTGCCGTGCACCAAGCACCAGACCCGCTGGCAACTCATCGCCCATAGCGCTCATCAATTCGTAGTTACCCCCTGCATCTGGATGGAAGTAAAGCGATCTTTGCAAAAGACCATAAGGCATAGCCTGTTTGATGAAAGCCACAGTGTCACCACCCCAGAAACCAGAGACCAAAATGTCCGGCTTGTCGCGCACAAGGGAGGTGACATAGGCGGTATAATCGGGCTCGTACAGTTTGGGCCAGTACTCACCCACCACCCGGTAGGGCACACCCAAGCGATCCAGGTTGTACTTGAGCTCGTTCCACTGATCGTGGCCATAAGCATAATCTGGGCCGATATACGCTAACGTGTTCCAGTCTTTGGTGGCTTTGAGCTCTTGAAGATAGAGCGCGCCAGCAGCCATGGACATGAAGGTGTTGTTGGAAACCCGGAAATAGTAGGGCTGCATCTTGTCCACTGTGAGTTGGGTGGAAGCGTGGTCTGTGCCAATAAAAATGGTTTTGTGCTGCCGAGAGATTTCGGTGACCGCCAGTCCCACGCCGGAACTCACCACCCCGAAAAGAAAGTGCACCTTGTCTTCAGTGATGTAACGGGTGGCTACCCGCACCGCATAAGCCGGACGTGCTTTACTGTCGGTAAAGGTGGCATCAATCATGTAACCGTTGACACCGCCCTTACCGTTGATCTCATCGATGGCCATTTCAGCGGCGGCCACCGAATCGATGCCATAGAGACCGGCCCGGCCGGTCATGGGGTACATAGCTCCTATCCTGATGGTTTTGTCTTGCGCGTGGCCTAAAAGGGGAATGGTGACACATGCCAACAATGCGACTACAAGACAGATGCAAGTTGATTTTTTCATGCCTCTCTCCTTCTTTTGGGTGGGTGGGTTGGATGTTGTTGCAGGGGCGGCGTTGGAGACCCGATCCTCACAACCAAATTGCAAACGCAATCGGCGTGCCACTATTTAAGGTGGTGGTTATCTTGCTGTTTTTAAATGGATAATTTGCAAATCAAAAATTGAACAGAAATCAAGGGATGACTGCAAAAATGAAATTTTAATGGTCTGTTCGGGGATGCAGAACTCACAACCACTTAATATTGATTAGTATATAATTTATCATGCATTTTTGCAGAGCCCTGCATTTTTGCAGCACCAGCGGCGATGCCGTGCCGTGTCATCTTGCGCCACAAGGTGGTGGGATGAATGCCCAGTGCCACGGCGGCTTCGGCCAGGGAACCCGCAGACTCCAAGGCCTTGACGATGAGACGAACTTCCAGGGCTGCCAGGGTGGATTTGAGGGAAAGGCCTCCGGTGTTTGTTGCGGACAAGATATACTCCGGAGATTGGATGGCATGGAGCACCTCTTCAGGCAGGTCGTCAATGGTGATACGGGGGCCCTCACCCATAATCAGCATTCGTTCGACAATATTGATTAGCTCGCGCACATTGCCTGGAAAAGGGTACGCCTTGAGGCGATCCACCACCCGAGCATCAATGCGTTTGTCTGTCCCATTGGCCTGGTTGAAGGCATCAATCACCTTCATGGCCAGGGGCGGGATGTCTTCGTGGCGCTGCCGCAAGGGTGGTATGGTAATGGGCAATACATTCAGCCGGTAATAAAGGTCTTCCCGGAAACGACCTTGATGGATCATCTCAGGCAGGTTGCGGTTGGTTGCTGCAATGATTCGTACATCCACTGTCACCGGACAGTTGCCACCAACTCGAGTGAAGGTTTTCTCCTCGATGACTTCCAGCATTTTGACCTGAAGGTCTGGCGTAAGTTCAGCGATTTCATCCAAGAAAACCGTGCCCTTGTGACCCGTTTCGATTAATCCCGCTTTACCGCACGGCATGGCTCCCGTAAAGGCGCCCTTTTCATATCCGAAGAGTTCACTCTCCATCAATGATGCGGGTATGGTACCGCAGTTGATCTTTAAAAAGGGCCCCTGTTTGCGCTGACTGATTTGATGGATGATGCGAGCCAGCAAACTTTTGCCGACGCCCGATTCTCCCTGGAGCAGCACCGGAACACCGGCATCGGCTACCCGGATGGCCATACGCACCACCTGCATCAGCCTTTGGCTTTTGATGACCATCTGCCGCAGGGCATGATCAACTCCGTCGTTTTCCAACAAGGTCTGAACCATGCGTGAGGTGATCTGTCTACTTTTTTCTAGTTCCACTTTTAGGGCATTGAGTTCGGTTATATCCCGGACGTTGGTGACCACCAAAGCTATCTCATGGGTTTCGTCGTGGATCGGAGTGCCCGTGACAATGACTTGCTTGTCTCCCTTAATCACCTGCATTAGGGTTACAGGACCTCCTTTTTTTAGCACTTCCAAGGTTACCGAATGATCGAAAACGCGGTCAACGACTAAATCATGCATGTTCCGCCCTACCAGGTCCTGTCGTTTGAGACCGGTGATGCGCTCGTAGGAACGATTGACACGAATCGTGTTGGCCTTGCCGTCGGTGATATATAACCCATCATATGAGGATTCTATGATCGCTTCCAGCTCCCGGGTCAAGTGCTTGAAGCTCTGAAGCTGGTCACTGATGCGTTCATATTCCGAAATGTCTTGAAAAACCGAAATAACCCCTTGCACGTGGCCATGTGAGATGATTGGACTCCTGTTGGCGATGATGGTGGCACCGGCGATGCTGAGTTTAATGCCAACCTGAGATTGGGCCGTAGCGATGATTTTTTGAAAATCAGGCCAGACAGTAGGGCGGAACTCCTTAATGTGGCGTCCCAAATGGTTCTGCTGGCCTTCTCCAAAAATTCTGCTGGCAGCCTTGTTGTATACGGTAATGATACCATGACGATCGAGGATAATGATGCCGTTGTGAAACATATCCAAAATCGAAAGCCACTGGGCCGACGGGTGCAAGGGATGCTTGTCGAGCATTATGAGGGGGTCTCTTTCCTCAATCGAGGGACCCGTTTTCGAATCGGGGCCTTTGTCTTTTAAGTCCATCTACCCTTACCTGTCTGATGAGGTTGTTGGCCGAATTCTATCGGGTTTTCAGCCACTAAACAAGGGCTGCTTCATTGGGCGGTTTCGGCTACGGGAACGATCGAACCCCATCCAACCGACTTTAACCCACGACGACGATTGACACCCAGCTTCCAAGCTGACATACTCGCCGGCAAAACCATCAGCCGCCGGTGACTGACCCGGTGATACCATCTAGGCCTTAGAAAGCATACCCACCATCGATACCAAAACCATCCTGGACCAACTGCTGGCCAAGCTGTTCACCCGCTTTCCCGCCCTGTTTCGCCGCTGGGTCCGCAAGCACCGCTTCGTTGAATTTGCGGATACACCCTGGACGCCTTTTTCCGGAAAAATCAATCACAGCCGCGTGGCGCTGCTGACCACCGCCGGGGTTCACCTCAAGCGCGACCCAGCCTTTAACATGCGCGATCCTGCCGGAGACCCAAGTTTCCGTGAAATTCCAACCCGCAGCACCCCGGCCGATTTAACCATCACGCACAACTATTATGACCACCGTGATGCCGACACGGACATCAATGTGGTTTTTCCCATAGAGCGTCTGGTCGAATTGGATGCCGCCGACGAAATCGGATCGGTCAACTGGCGTCACTTCTCCTTCATGGGCCACATTTTGCCTCCGCACCTCCACAGCCTGATCACCGTCACCGCCCCCCAGGTGGCCGGCCTGCTCAAGCGGGACGGTGTGGACATCGCCATTCTGACCCCCGCCTGAGGGTTGTGCAATCAGTCCGTTGGGCTGATCCAGCGAGCCATTGAAGCGGTTGGCATCACAACCATTTCCGTCACCCTCTCCCGCGGCATCAGCCAGAAGGTCAAACCGCCGCGTGCGCTTTACACCGGTTTTCCGCTGGGCCACCCGTTTGGCTTTCCCCACCAACGATTCCGGCAACAACAACTCCTGCGCCTGCTGTTGCACTACGTCGCGGTGCTGGACACCCCCGGCCGAATCGTTGTGCACAGGCTTTCCCACGATAGCAACCCGGAAGCCCATTGCGTGCTGTGCGAAAACCTGGAAAAACGCCATTAAGCGTCGGGTGCCCCGCGGGGTAGACGGCCGGCGAAACCTGCAGACAGAATGGGCTCACCCGATTTCGGTGGCGGCGGGAAAGTGACAGATCACGCGGGTGCCTTGGTTTTCGCGGCTTACGAGTTGGATGGTGCCCCGCAGGCGATCAACAGCCTCCTTGGCAATCACCAATCCCAGTCCGGTGCCCTGGTTGGTCAGCGCCTTGGCGTTTTCAGCGCGGAAAAATTCGGTGAACAGGCGTGGGAGCTGTTCTTTCGGAATGCCGATGCCACTGTCCGTGATTTGGAGGCAGAGGCGGCCATCGCGCTCCTTTTGCAAGGATACCGAGACCGTTTCGCCACTTGGGGTGTACTTGATGGCATTGGAGAGCAGGTTGGTAAACAGGTCGTCCACCAGTGCCTCGTCACCTAATATGGGTGGCAGATGCGGTTCAATGGCCAGGGTCAGGGTCACTTCTTTCTCCCGGGCCTCGGTCTGAAAAACGGCTGCAAATTGTCGGACCAACGGTTCTAATGCCAGGGGGCGCAAAGCCACCGGATCACTCTCGGCGCGCTTGATACCAAGCTTAAGCAGGTCCTGGATCAGCTTGGAGAGGCTTTCGATGCGGCGTTCGCATTGCAGCACCAGTTCGGTTTGCTTTTCGTTGAGGGTGCCGACATAGGCCTTGCGCAGTACTTTGAGGCTGGTGTCCACTGCGGCCAGGGGCGAGCGTAACTGATGGGCGGCTTTTTGCAGAAACCAGGTCTTGTTCAGTTCACTGTTAAGGTTTTGCATAGCCAAGGCGGTCAATTCGGTGACCAGGGCAAAAAAGGCTGCCTCCTGGTCGCTGAAATTGAAACTGGCCTCACTATAAACACAAAAGACCCCCAGAACCCTCTTTTCCACCTTCAGTGGCAGGCAGATCATGGAGGCGATCCCCTCCTTTAGAATGTTCTCCGGGTATTGGAAATAGTCTTTTTCCTCGATCTTACCGATTGTGTAGAGGGCACCATTGATGATTTTCCGGTTGATTGGGCTTTTTTCGATGTCGATTTCACCCCTGTCCAGATAGTCCTGGCTCAGACCGTAGGTAGAGGCAAAACGCAGCAACCTGTGTTGATCGTCCAGCAACTTGATGGAGCAGGCTTTGACGCCCATGACACGGGCGGTGCCGTAGGTGGCTGCGTCCATCAACTCCTGAAAGCCGGTGCACACGGCCATTTGCCTGACCATCGTGTAAAGGGCGGTCAGTTTGGCGTTGGCCATCTCCAGCTCCTGGCAGAAAACCAGCAGGGTTCGGCCTTTGACTCGCAGGCTGCGTTTGATGGTGGTGACCAAAAAGGCGGTGGCCAGCATGGCCGTAGCCAGGATGGCGAAGATAAGAAGGGTTTCGACGGCCGAAAAACCGGAAGCGAACACCAAACGGTCGACCAGCATGGCATGCGGGGTAATGGCGCCGGTGTGCTGCAGAACCCCCAGCAAACCCATGGCGGTGACGATGGCCCCAGAATAGACGTAGGCATACACCGGTTCGAGCAGGATGCCGGCCAGGATGATGTGAAGAAGGGCAAAGAACAGAAAGGGGCTGTGGAAGCCGCCGGTAAAAAAGATCAAGGCGAAAAGGGCTGTAAGGTCGCAAAGAATCTGGCCGTGGGCGCAGATCTCGAAGGGCCTTTCGTGGTCGGACGAAAAGCGCCTCAAATAGCGACAGATGAACAAAAACAGAAGGTTGTAAGCGACCATGCCGCCAACGATGACGGCGATGGGCCCAATGGACAATTGCAGTTCAAGACGGTGACCGGCCCAGGTGCCGATAGTGGCAAACACAATCGCAACCCAACGCAGGCCGATGAACCAACCGACCCTTTCACTGAGCTCGCGGCGAAAAAAAACCTGTTGTGCAACCAGTTCCTTGGCCAGTCCCATGGGGGTGTCCGTCGATTCGACAGCCCGTTAGCCGGCCGGGCTGTGGGCGGTTAGTCGGTTGGATCCCTGACCCGGCAGCCGGTCACGACCCCTGTAACAGCGCCGCCACCGCCTGCAGCAATACATCGGGATCCACGGGCTTTTCCATGAACTGGGTGACGGGCCACTCCTCTCCCAAGATATGCTGAAACTTTTCCGGCCCGATCTCAGCCATTTTTTGGGGAAAGGCGGTGAGCATCAAGATCGGGACATCCTGGTAGCGTTCTTGATTCCTCAGCTTGTAGGCCAGGTCGAACCCATCGGTATCGGTGGCCATCATCACATCCAGGATGATCAGATCCGGCAGCTTCTCCTCGACCTTTTTGAAACCCGCTTTCCCGTTGTGCGCCGTTCGGACCGTGTATTGTTTGCTTTCCAGGACAATTTGGATGGAATGGACCAGATCGCGGTCATCATCGACAATCAGGATGTCAGTTGCCTTATCCATGGTTTGGCCCTCTTTTTCAAGCTTTATGTTCTCATCTATCGATCAGCATGGACCGCCACCGGTGATCGCAATGCGGTTGATCCAAAGCCAATCCAGGATTTGGGCCACGGCTCGCTCGGCGCCGAGGTGCGCTTCGGGGCTGAGCCGCTCTTCCAAATCAAAACGGTATCCTGGAACCGTCACCAGCCACGCCGTCGGGCATCGCTCGTAAAGCAGCTGCAGAAGCCCCAGAAACACGGTGGGTTCAAGGTGGTGGGACCCCATGGCCCAGCCATCCAAATTCGGTTTCACCGCAGACCATAGCACGGTTGCATCGTCCCCGCCTACACAGGCATCTACAAAAATGAGATGGTCGGCCGTTTGAACCTCCTCAAGCAACGTTAACTCCAGTTGAGACAGCGTGCAGATGCCAACATTGGTATCATGGCCAAAATAGCGACGCAGCTCTTGTCCCACCAGGAGGCCGATGCCGTCGTCGCCGCGTTGAGGATTGCCGTAGGCGATAATCCAGCAGGTGGGCGTGCCTGACGGTGCACTCATATCCATGGTCATCAGGTTCTCTCCAATTGGGTGATACATCGGCCGGTGACGTCTCGCACAGCTATGATCAACTGCATCTGACCGAGCGCGTGGGTGGCGCACGAGAGGCAGGGGTCGTAGCAACGGATCGCTCCTTCGACACGGTTGAGCATGCCTTCGCTGACCACTCCTTTATGGATGTGTGCCTTGGCCACTAAGGCGACCGCGCGGTTCATGCCGATATTGTTATGGCCGGTGGCCACGATCAGGTTGACTT
This sequence comes from Desulfosarcina sp., assembly GCA_046484885.1. GTDB lineage: Bacteria > Desulfobacterota > Desulfobacteria > Desulfobacterales > Desulfosarcinaceae > Desulfosarcina. The sequence goes on from JAWOIA010000114.1 coordinate 70,144, forward strand.
TATTGACCATGCCGTGTTCGTCCACGCCATAGTGGTGAATCAAGGTACCCCGGGGCGCCTCGATCATACCAACGCCTTCCGCGTTGACCGGCGCCGTTGTCGTGCGGAACGTCCTGCCGCAGATGCGGTCATCTTCCAGCAAGGCCTGCGCTTTTTCCAGCCCATACAGCAATTCGATCATGCGCGCATAATGATAGAGTAGGGAGGCGCCCTTGATCCCGTTCGAGGCAAGTTGTCTGAAAACCGTAAATGCGGCGTCGGCATGGGGGGTGCCCATAGCGTCTGCCGCATGGAGCCGGGCCAGGGGGCCCACCCGGTAAGCCCCGTCCGGATATCCCTGGGGCTTGAAAAACGGGAATTTCATGTAGCTCCACGGCTCCACATGCTCGGCGATATAATCCAAATACGCATCGGGCTTGAATTGGGCCAGGGTGGCACCCGCATGGCTTTTGATGCGCAGGTCGCCCTCGTATAGCTGAATGCGTCCCTGGTCATCCACCAGGGACGCATAATGAGATGGGAAATTGGCAAACCCATGCACTTCCGGCAGGTGTTGACCAACCCAATCCTGAATGATTGTCAAGGCGCTTTGGGCGGTTTGAAACGCCTCTTCGAAACCGATCCGCAGCTTGTCGCGCGCCGTCTGGGGCAGGGCATGGGTCACCCCGCCGGGAACAGCAAAGACCGGGTGGATTTTTTTGCCGCCCAGAGCGCTGATGATCTCTTGGCCGAATTTTCTCAGGCGGATGCCCTTTTTAACCAGTTCCGGTGCGGCTTCGAGAAGGCCGACCACATTGCGCTTGGCCGGATCCGAATCCCATCCCAACAGCAGATCGGGGCTGGCCAGGTGGAAAAAATGCAGGGCATGGGATTGAATGAACTGGCCCATGTGGAGCAGTTCCCGCAAGAGAGCGGCGGTTTCGGGGATCTTTACACCACAGATGGCATCGCACGCCTTGGCCGCGGTCAACTGATGGCTCACCGGGCAGATGCCGCAGATGCGCTGGGTGATGATGGGCATCTCTTCAATGGGGCGGCCCTGACAGAGGTGTTCAAAACCCCTGAACTGGGTAATATGGAAAAAGGCCTCATCTACTTCACCACTGCCGTCCAGGTGGATGGTGACTTTACCATGGCCTTCCAGGCGGGTGATGGGATTGATTGTAATCTTGGTTGCAGTCGTCATGCGGCGCCTCCTCAATCAAAATGGATCAGGTCTCGGGGCAGGACCGGCAGCCGTCCCAGCAGAATCTCGGTCAGGCCATAGGCAATGGCCTCTGGCGACGGCGGGCAGCCGGGGATGTAGCAATCCACTGGGATGACGGCATTGACCGGCACCACCTTGTCCAACAGTGTGGGCAGTTCGCCGTGAATCGGCACCTGGCCGTCCACCGTACTGACGCTGGTCACATAACCATAGTGCAACAGATCCTTCACCGGGGTTTGATTGCGCAGGGTGTTGATGCCACCGAATACGGCGCAATCACCCCAGGCCATGACGATCTTGGCTTTCGCGCGCAAGTGCTGGACGATTTCCAGTTGCTCGTCATTGCCGATGCCCCCTTCAATGATGCCCAAATCCACATCCGGAAAACGATAATCCTTGAAGTCGGTAATCGGTGTCACGGTCAATTCGATTTTGGCGAGTACATCCAGCAGCGCCTCATCAAGGTCCAGGAAGGACATGTGGCATCCGGCGCACCCTTCACACCACACGGTGGCTACTTTGGGTTTTCCCATGATTTCCTCCGGTAATTGTCGCGGCTTCGTTAAATTAATGACCACGCACCTCGGTTTCCACCGCGCCATCTAAGATCAGGACATACCTGTTCCTGTTTAACGATTCAGGGCCGTTATCGTTTGCTTGGCTTTCATCCGGATATCGACCCATTCAACCGGGGCCGCCGGAGAAGGCGACCGCTGCCCAAGGGCGTGCAACGTTTCCCAGGTGCGATTGACACCTGGCGGGGGATCGAGCACGGAGGGCTTGAAAACCGATGTCGTGCCGCTCAGGCCGATATAGGAGCCGTCTTCTTCCAGCCATAGCGGCTTGGGCAGCATCACATGGGCTTTTTCGGCCAGTGCCGCGTTGAGATAGGAACCCACCACAGCCAGGAAGGTCGGGCTTCGTAGATTTTGGGCCAACTCGTTCAGGACCGCATCTGATTCGTCACCCAGAATTAACAAGCCGCCGCCACTATGGTCCACAGCAAACGCTGGACCGGGCAGTCCCAAACGCCAGGCCACGGTGCTGTTGACCCCAGGCTTCAGAATGACAACAGAGGCGTTTTCGCCGCTCAGTGCTACTTTCAGGCGGGTCAGCTTGAACATGTCGCCCAGGCTTAGACCGCCCGTTGCACCGGTCAACTGCTCACCGATAAGGATAAGCGGGTTGTTGGCGGCGGCATAGGCGTGGACAATGCGGCCGAGGGTCGCTTGTTGCTCGTCATTGACGGCATTTTTTTTCACAGCCGGTTTTTCCAAGGATGCCCACATGGCGGCAAGGGCGATCACCATTCGATCCATATCTGCTTCCGCCACCGGCAGGTATTCAGTGCTGAACAGATCGGCGGATGGCGTTCGGCCGAGGGTGGCGATCACAAGCCCTCTTTCAATATAGGCTTGGCGCAGCAGTGACAGCAGCAGCGGGTGGCTGTTCTGGGGATCGGCACCGATAAGCAAAATCATGTCCGCATCCGCGATCGTTTGCCAGGCGGTCTCCATGGGTGTCACGGCTGTGGTTTCGGCCATAGCGGCCGCCAGATTACGGAAATGATCGCCATCCAGTGTGTCCACGCGGGCCTTCCACTGCTCGACCATCAGCTCTTTGAACAACACCAGCGCTTCATTGGACAGTTGACTGGAAGCGATGCCGAACAACCCGCCCAGGTCCGGGTGGGTCTGGATCGCCTTGAAACCCTGGCTGATGCGGTCCAGGGCCTGATCCCAGCCGGACGCTTGCCATCGGCCCTGTTCGTCCTTGACCATGGGGGCGAGCAGCCGCTGGCCGCGGGTTTTGAGAACCTCGAAACGGCCCTTGTAACACAGCGGCCCGCGATCCGGGCGTCCGTTGGTCGCAGCCAGAACCCCCTCGATCTTCAAGATCTGATTATCGCGCCCAACCACCTGGGTCGGACACAACAAACCGCAGCCTGCGCAAGTGGAGGCGATGGTCCACCGTTCAGCCGGTTGGCCTTTGACATCGCAGTGGGTGCGGTAGCGGCTGGAGATGGCGCCGGTGGGGCAGACCTGCAGGCATGCGCCGCAATTGGTGCACCCCGAGCCGTCCCGCTCCTGCAACAGGTCAAAACCGACGAGGGTTTCGGGCCCGCGATTGTGGAAGCCCAGTATGCAGCTTCCGGCAATTTCCTGACAGGCGCGCACGCAACGGCCGCACAAGATGCAGCGGTTGTGATCAAAGGTCATGTACTCACCGGTCACGTCAACGGGAAATGCATGGAACCCCTGGGTGATGGTCAAATGATCCATCTGCAGGGCATAAGCCATTTTCTGAAGCTCGCAATGCCCGCTGTCGGGACAAAACATACAGTTGTGGTTGCGCTCGGCAAACAGCATTTCCAGAGTCATGCGACGACTAGCGCTGATCGTATCGTTGACCGTGGCCACCTCCATGCCGTTACGTACCGGCGTGACGCAGCTGGCCGTGAGCTTGGGCGACTTGTCCACCTCCACCACGCACAAGCGGCATCCGCCCCAGTCGGAAAGGGCCGGATGGTGGCACAGGGTTGGGATCTCGATTCCCATTTGCCCTGCCGCCTCCAAAATGGTGAGCGACGCATCAACGGTGGCTTCCTTGCCGTCAATGGTGATTTGAACAGAATGGTTATTCATCGGCGTCTCCATTGCTCGCACGGGTTAAGAGTACCACCGGCCCTCATATCTTAATATCGCACCGTAAACACCGGCCGGCTTCCTGGAGCGCGATCGATTCGGCAAACCCCAGCTCCACCTCCCTGAAATCCCGGACTCGCTCGGCCAGTTCGGCCTCGGGCATGGGCGTGCGCGGCATTTCACGAATCTCTTCCTCGACCTCTTTGGGAATGCTCACCTCGTCCCTGATGACCGGGACATAGGGACCTTCGTGGTTCCTGGCCCGGATGGCAGCATCAATTTCCCCGGCCGCCTTGTGCCCGGCCGCAATGGCGCCCACAACCGTGTCGGGCCCGGTGACCACATCACCACCGGCAAAGATCATGGCCGCGGTGGTCTGGGTCTTTTTGCCCTTGACGATCTCCACCAGCCGGTTTGGGGTCAGGACGATGCCGGTTCGCTTGAAATCAAAGGCTCCATCCACTTCCTGGCCGATAGCCAGGATTACCTGATCGGCTTCGACCACATATTCGCTTCCCAGGATGGGGTTCGGCTTTTTGCGACCGCCGCTGTCGAAGTCGCCCAGCCGCATTCTTTGCAGGACCATCTGGGTGACGGCGTCCGCCTGGCCGATGAAACGGATAGGGGCGACCAACTCCTCGAGAATAACGCCTTCTTTCAGGGCCGCATCGACCTCCTGCTTGAGGGCCGGCATATCCGCCCGGGTGCGCCGGTAGTAAAGGGTGACCCTTGCGGCCCCCAGTCGCAGGGCGCATTGGGCCGCATCGATGGCCGAATTGCCCCCGCCGATGACGGCCACGTTTTGGCCGACATGAGGCTGCCCGCCCAAGTGCAGTTCCCTGAGGAATTCCACCGCGCCGGTGATGCCCTTATACGCCTTGCCTTCCAGTTCGGCCTGCGTGCTGCGCTGGGCCCCGATGGCAACGAAGATGGCGTCATAGACGCTGCGCAGGGTGTCCCAGGAGATGTCCCGGCCCACCCGGACGTTACAGCGCAGTTCGACCCCCACGTCGACAATGGCCTGAATCTCTTTGGTGAGAACATCTCTGGGAAGGCGATAGGCCGGAATGCCCCAGCTCAGCATGCCGCCTGCTTCAGGCAGCTCCTCATACACCGTCGTCCGATAACCGCGCATGACCAGGTCACGGGCGGCAGTCAAGCCGGCCGGACCGGCGCCGATGACGGCGACTTTCTCTTTGCGTTGGATCTCGGCGGGTTGCACTGCCGGTGGGGCCGCATGATCGGTGATATAACGTTTCAAGTACTTGATGTGGACCGGTTCGTCCAGCGTTACGCGGCGGCACTTGAGTTCGCACTTGTGGTCGCACACCCGGCCGCAAATGCCCGGGAAGGGGTTGGTCTTGAGCAGCACCGTGTAGGCATCCGCCAGCCGGTTGGCTTTGATCAGGGCGATATAGGCCGGTATATCCATGCCGATGGGACAGGCGTGCTGACACGGCGATGTGAAAAAGGGATCGCAGACCACGGCCGGGCAGCGCTGATCATGGATGTGCTGCTCATATTCTTCACGGAAATAGCGCAACGTGGAGAGTACCGGGTTGGGTGCGGTCTGGCCCAGACCGCACAAGGCATTGTTCTGCATGTAATGGGCCATGGTTTCCAGGGTGGGGATGTCTTCGGCCCGGCCCTTGCCTTCGCAGATGCGAGTCAAAATTTCGAGCATCTTGTCCGTGCCGACCCTGCAGGGGGTGCATTTGCCGCAGGACTCTTCCCGGCAGAACTCCATGAAGAACCGCGCCACATCGACCACGCACTTGTCTTCATCCATGACGATCATGCCGCCGGAGCCGACGATGGCACCCAGCTTGACGATGGTCTCGTAATCCACGGAAGCGTTCAAATGGGCTGGTGGAATGCAGCCGCCCGATGGACCGCCCAGTTGCACCGCTTTGAAATTCTTGCCTCCGGGGATACCGCCGCCCACGTCGTAGATGATACCGCCCAGGGAGGTGCCCATGGGCACCTCCACCAAGCCCACGTTTCTCACATCCCCGGTCAGAGCGAACACCTTGGTGCCTTTGCTGCGGGTGGTGCCCACTCCGGCGTACCATTTACCGCCGTGGAAAATAATCTGGGGGATGTTTGCGAAGGTCTCCACGTTGTTGAGAATGGTGGGCTTTTTCCACAACCCCTGGATGGCGGGAAAGGGCGGTCGGGGGCGCGGTGCTCCGCGTTTGCCCTCGATGGAGATCATCAGGGCCGTTTCTTCGCCGCACACGAACGCTCCCGCACCCCGGTATACATCAATATCAAAATCAAAACCGGAACTTAAAATGTTCTTCCCCAACAGGCCAAAGGAACGCGCCTGGGCAATGGCGTGATTCAGCATCTTGACGGCCAGCGGATATTCGGCGCGGCAATAGATATATCCCCGGTAGGCGCCGATCGCCCTGGCGGCGATGATCATACCCTCCAGCACGGCATGGGGGTCGGATTCCAGCACACAGCGGTCCATGAAAGCACCCGGATCCCCCTCGTCGGCATTGCAGAGCACATATTTGATGTCACTGGTCGATTTGGCGGCAAACTCCCACTTCAGCCCGGTGGGAAAGCCGCCGCCGCCCCGGCCGCGAACCCCGGAGATTTTCACCTCCTGAACGATTTCCCCCGGTTCGAGTTGAAAGAGAGCTTTGGCTGCGCCGAAATAGCCGTCCCGGGCAATGTACTCTTCGATGCTTTCGGCTTGGATCAATCCCCGGTTGCGCATGACGATCAAGTTCTGCATGCCGAAAAAAGGGATCTGGCGAATGTGGACCGACGTGTCGGCCACCGCTCCCGGCGGGCCGTCGAAAGCTTTCTCAACCTGCTCCCACCCACGGGAATAGACCCATTCGGCGGGAGCTTGGCCGTTGAGGATATGCCGGTCGAAAATGGTTGTTGCCCGTTCTTCGGTGACCTCGGCATAGCGCACCGGTTCCTCGCCGAAACGTTCGACGGTGACCATTGGTTCCCGATTGCAGATGCCGGCGCAACCGGAGGTGGTGATAAGGATATCCTTGCGGCGGGATTCTTGCAGTGCCTGGGAAAAACGGGCGTGGACTTTGTCCGCTCCGGAGGAGATACCGCAAGTGCCCATGTGAACGGTTACCCGGACACTCCTGCGCTCGGCGTCAAGCTGGGTATGCCTCAACCCATCACCCTTAATCCTGTATAGATCCTCGACCTTTAAGCGGGTCATCGGCCTACTCCTTATTTTGAAGGCGATCAAATCGTTCTTTCGCCGTTGCCACAGCGATGGCCTGCCACGGCGGAATCCGGACCCGACAGGCGAAGCGACCATTGATCCCTGCGAGGATCGGTTTACTCATAACGCGCCAGTATTTCGGAAATCGTGGACGGCTTGACCTGCTTGTAAGTGTCTTCGTCCACGGTGATCACGGGTGCCAACCCACACGCGCCAAGACAACGCACCGTTTCTAAAGAGAACCGTTGATCAGCGGTGGTCTCGCCAGGTTCGATCTGCAGCGCATTTTTCAGGCGATCCATGTTGTTTTTTCCACCCCGCACATAACATGCGGTTCCCAGGCAACACCGGGTGGTGTGCCGACCCCTGGGAACCATGGTGAAGAAGGAGTAAAAAGATACCACCCCATGTATTTCCCTGAGTGGAACCCGCATCCTTTCGGAGATCCTTTTTTGAATGGATTTGGGCAGATAACCGATGGCTTCCTGCACTTCCTCCAACACCGGAATCAAAGCACCCGGCTGGTCCTTGTGATGGTTGACAATGCGGTCGACGGCCGCCAGTTCATCCGCGGAAAACAGCTGGGCTGCAGTTGGGTCTCTACCCACAGTTTGATCCATAAAATCACCTCAATCCACTTTTGTCCGGGTTGGACCGCTTTAACACGGAACAAACCAAAATTAGCCGGTATGTTGCGGCAGCTATTATCTGGCAACCATTTACTTTTTCTGGATGGACACGATCTAATCGCCCAGCGCAAGCCCGCCTGAACCTACAGGAAACGGCGCGTTATCGGGGCGAATCCTTTTTTCACAGCCTGCGCGAAAACTGCCTTGCGCTGGTGGTGGGTCCAAAAAACCGATCAATAAATTGAGGCTGGCACTGTCCAGATCAAGCGCGCTGGGGCAGTTCTGGCTTTTTTGTCAACAATCAAAGCGGCCCGGAGGCCTTTTCATATCGCAACGTCTTGGAAACGTGATCTTCTCGGCTGAAAGGAATTTTTGCAATTCCTATACCATACAGTTGGAAAGCCCGTCGTTCTTGATAAAGGTAATTGATGGTTTGGGTTTTTATGACTGGGATCAGCCCTGACCATGCCATCGGCTATGGGTAGAGCAGCGCTTGACGGCCCTGTAAAATCCCAAACCGGCGCTGCAGCGCATTCTTCGGGATGCGCAAGCCTTGATATCGGGCGCTTTAAAAAGCCATCTGGAATGCGACCGATTTCGAATTCATCTCTTTTTATCCCGGGGCACACCAGGGTCGGGGTGAGGTCGCGTTTGGCTGGGGATTGATGTTCGACAACTTTACTAGCTGTAAGAATTCCCGACAACGGTCGGAGCATAGATGGGTGCTGGGGGTCTCCGCACCGAGATTCACCTCAGTTTGCGTGTTTCAAATTCTTCACTGTAACATGAATCCCGTGTCCTGCGGTCCTTAACGTGGCATGACGGCGCTAGAGCAGGTCTTCCCACTCCATGAGAAGCTGGTTTTTCTTTTTTGAATTGCATGACTTGCAGGCTGGAACAACATTACCCTTGGTCGTCTTTCCGCCCCTGGACAACGGTACGATGTGATCCATGGTCAAATCGGTGGCCGGCGTCAGAGATCCGCAATAATAACAGCGACCCTTGGCACATTGCCGTTTCCACCACTGGGACTGTCGCAATTCCCGGGCCTGTTGACGCTCGCGCTTGGAATCCTGCTCCTCCGGATCATTGGGGTTGAACATCAGGATCGCCTCCTGGTTTTCGATTCCGCCCCTGACCGGGCTACCGCCAACCCCAATCCAGCCAGCCAGTGGTCTATTTCCGCCTGCAGCAGCGTGTAAAAACGCGCCGAACCCCCTAAACCGGTTCGGCCGAAAAAGTAGTTGATCTCCAGAAACAGCGGCCGCGCCTCCCCGCCGGTGCGCCCGGTATCATCGAAAAGTATGTCGAATCCGGCCAGGTTGATGCGTTGCCGGCGACCAAACGCCTCGGTCATTTCCAGTGCTTTACGGCGAAGGCTCGGGTCTGCTTCACGATCGATGCGGGCTCCTTTGGCCAGACTGGTTCCGAACGCCTGCGGATTGTCCTGAATTCTCCAGTATGCGATGCGGGTCTGGCCGATCACAGCAACCCGCAGGTTCCGACGGGAGTTGCGGACAAAGGCTTGAAGGATAAAACCCCGTTGACCGGATTGTTCATAGGCTGTCGCGCGTGAGAGGGCTTGCGCCAGATCGGTTTGGGATCGAAGCAGATAGACCGTATCTCCATCACCACCCCAATCCAGCTTGAACACAAGGGGGAAATCGTGCCGGGTTACCACCGTGCCACAACGCCTGAAGTGCACCGTATCATCAAAAACCCAGGTGCGGGGAAAGGGGGCGTTGTCACCTTGAAAAAGCCTGGCCTGACCGGTTTTGCCCGGATACCGGAAACGAGTGTCGTAGTTGGGAAAAAAGTGGGGGCAGGTGTTTCGCACCATGCAGTAGAGTGCTTGGCTGCACCCCTGGGGCAAGATGACGGCGTCCGCGGCACCAATGGCCGTCCGGTCGCTTTCATCCGGCTCCCGTCCGGCACACAGGAGATTGCGGTCGGCCTCATAGCAGGGATGGTAGGAAAGGATCATCAATATCCGAATTTGCGCAATGCCTTGGTATCCCGGGTCCAGTTTTTTTGCACCCGAACAAACAGTTTCAGAAACACCTTGGATCCCAGCATTTTTTCGATCTCCAGCCGGGCCGCCTCACCGATCTGCTTCAGTTTGGCCCCTTGCCTGCCGATGAGAATGCCCTTCTGGGAGTCCCGTTCCACGTGGATGGAGGCATGGATCCGAACCGGTCCGCCACCGTTCTCTGCTTTAAAGGAATCGATGGTCACGGCAACGGCGTAGGGGATTTCCTGACCAGTGAGCCGAATGGCCTTTTCCCGGATCATTTCGGCGGCAATGAAGCGCATCGGCAAATCCGTCAGGCTGTCGGATGGAAAAAACGGCGGTCCCACGGGAAGGCTGACCTCCATAACCGCAACCAGCCGGTCCACCTGCTCACCGGTTTTGGCGCTCACCGGAACAACCGCCTCAAACGGAAACCGAACCGACCAGCTTTGGATCTGCGACAGCAGGGCGGTCCGCTCGACCTGGTCAATTTTGTTCAGCACCAGGAGCACCGGGAGCGTTTGACCGGTGAGCCTTTGAAGCAGCAGTTGTTCCGAAGCCGGATCCGGCGTTTGCGCATCAGCTACCAAAAGGATAAGATCCACCTCCGAAAGGGTGGCGAGTGCGATGTCCACAATTCTGGTGTTCAGGGGGGTTTTGGGTCGGTGAATGCCGGGGGTGTCCAGAAATACAATCTGGGATCCCGTTCGATGAACCACCCCCAGAATACGGTTGCGGGTCGTCTGGGGCTTTTTTGAGGTAATGGACAGTTTCTGCCCCAACAATTGGTTGAGCAGGGTGGATTTGCCAGCATTGGGAGCACCGATGATGGCTGCATAGCCGGATCGAAAAACGGAAGTTGGGTCAACCGCGTTCATGGGGTCCCTCTAATGCAGCCATTTCTATGGCGGACCAGACCCGTGGCAGACCCAGCCGCGTCTTGGCCGAAAAAAGGATCAAGCCCGATTCCTCAACACCCAAGGCGACGCCTACCAGATGTCGCTGTTTTTCCTGGGCCGATCGAGACAGCTTGTCGGCCTTTGTCAGCACCAGTATCGGCGTTCGATGGTAAAGCACCAGCCAATCAATGAAATTTTGTTCCTGAAGCGTTGGGATTCTGCGGACATCCAGAACCAGGACAACCGCTCTCAAGGTGGGCCGACCTTTGAGGTAGGTTTCGACCATGGGACCCCATTCGCGCTTTAGCGCCGAGGGGGCCTTGGCATAACCATATCCGGGAAGATCTACCAGAGAGAAGCTCTCGTTGACCGAGAAAAAATTAATGGTCTGTGTTCGACCCGGCGTAGAACTGGTTTTAACCAACCGTTTCCGATTGACCAGCGTGTTGATCAGCGACGATTTGCCTACATTGGAGCGGCCTGCAAAAGCCACTTCCGGGTGCACAGCCTCGGGATAGTGGGCCGGCTTGACGGCGCTGGTTACAAATTTTGCCGCTTTAACAATCATGTGAATAGCTGCTGGTCATGGGTGGACTTGAAGATAAGACGCCAGGCGGTTCATCCCTTCGGCAATGTTTTCCATGGAGTTGGCGTACGAAAAACGGAGGTATCCCTCTCCGTTTTGGCCGAAATCAATCCCCGGGGTTACTCCCACGCAGGCTTTTTCCAAGATGTCGAATGCCAGGGAGTAGGAGTCGTTAGAGATGTGGCGGGCGTTGGCAAATACGTAAAAGGCGCCGGTGGGTTCCACGGTTATGCCCAGTCCCATCTCCCGCAGACGACGGATCATAAATATTCGCCGTTCGTTATAGATGCGCTTCATTCGTTCCACGTCTGCTTTGGACTCCTTCAGGGCTGCGATACCGGCTTTCTGAATCATGGCATTGGCTGAGATGAAAAAATTCTGCTGCAGTTTTTGAATGGGGCGAACGAATTCCTTCGGGGCGATAAGATAGCCCAAGCGCAAGCCGGTCATGGCAAATAGTTTGGAAAAGCCATTGAGCACGAAGGCCCGATCAGTGAACTCGAGGATCGAGTGCTCTTTTCCCTCATACACCAAACCATGGTAAATTTCGTCGGAGATAATCCAAGGAGACATGGCAGAGATGGTTTTCATTCGATCCTTGGAAAGCAGGTTGCCGGTTGGATTGGACGGAGAATTGATAAAGATGGCCCGGGTCCGATCCGAACACTTCGCTTGGATTGCTTCCGGGCGGAACTGAAACCCGTCCGTTTCGAAAACCGGCACGGTTACCGGCTCCCCATCGACAAATTTGATGAAGTTGGGATAACAGGCATAATGGGGATCTGAAATTATCACTTGATCGCCGGGTTCCAGAAGGGCGGCGAACGTCATGAATATGGCCGGCGAGCTGCCCGAGGTGACCACCACCTGGTCGGGATTTACAAAGACGCCATACGTTTCGTGGTAATACTCGCAGATGGCTTCCCGCAGTTCCAGCATTCCCAAGCTGTGGGTATAGTGCGTGAACCCGTCCGCCAAGGCTTTGCAGGCGGCGGCTTTGATACAACCCGGCGTGTCGAAATCGGGCTCCCCCACCTCCAGGTGGACGATGTCCTTGCCTTCGCACGCCAGAGCACAGGCCCGTTCCAACACATCCATGACGATAAAAGATGTCATCTCATCGGTGCGTTTCGAAGCCATGGCCGCCTCCTTGTTTTACGCCACTCGTTTAGATAGTGTCCACCCATAAACGGTTATTTTGCCCGACGTCTGCAGTATGCTCAAAATTTGATCCTCGCAATATCATCTATATGCCTATGGTAAAATTTTTCGCACGCCTTGATCTCGGCCAAAATTCCTCGCTTCTGGATGGACACTGTCTAGATAACTTTATTGAGCGGATATTCGATGATGCCCTCGGCACCTTTTTTCAGCAGTTCGGGAATTAAATCCCGCACCACCTCGGTACCCACCACCGTCTCAACGGAAAACCAGTCGGATTGGTAGAGAGAGGCGATCGTGGGGGCATTGAGGCTGGGCAGTCGCTCCACCACCTGCGCCAATTTGTCGTGGGGAACATTCATTTTTATACCCACCATTTTTTCCCCAAGCAGCGCCCCTTTGAGCAACAAAGCGATCTGTTCGATCTTCTCACGCTTGCGTGGGTCGTTCCAAGTCCGATGGTTGGCAATCAACTGCGTGTTGGTCTGCATAAGCTCGTGGATAATGCGCAAACCATGGGCTTTGATTGTGCTGCCGGTTTCCGTCACCTCCACCACGGCGTCTGCCAGCCCGGTAACCACCTTGGCTTCGGTAGCGCCCCAGGAAAACTCGACCGTCACCGATATTCCATGCTCGTTAAAATAGCGCTGGGTAAAGGCCACCAGCTCCGTAGCCACTTTCTTATCCTTCAGATCCGCGAGGGTCCGAATCGGTGAATCGTATGGTACAGCCAGAACCCACCGTGCCGGCCGGGCGCTGACCTTCGAATAAACCAGGTCCTGAACCACCTGGACATCTGAGCTGTTTTCGGCGATCCAGTCTTTTCCGGTCAGCCCGGCATCCAGGGTCCCATTTTCCACGTACCGGGACATCTCCTGAGCCCGGCAGATGGCACATTCAATGGTTTCGTCATTGATCTCGGGAAAATAGCTGCGATCATTGACATTGATGGTCCAGCCGGACCGTTTAAACAGGGCCAGGGTGGCATTCTGCAGGCTTCCCTTGGGGATGCCCAGCTTCAGCGGCGTCGTCATTTTTTATAAACCTCCTCGGGATCGAAAACCGGTGCACCCACAATTATCAGGCTCTGTTGGTCAACTTTCTGAAAAAAGCAGCTGGCGTAACCGGTATGGCAAGCGGCTCCTCCGACCTGCCGCACTTTCAGCAGCACCGTGTCATGGTCGCAATCCACCCGGATTTCCTGGACTTCCTGAATGTTGCCGGAAGTTAGCCCCTTTACCCACAGGGTTTTGCGCGTTCGGCTATAGTAAGTGGCCCGTCCGGTTTTCAGGGTCTCTTCCCAGGCCGCTAGGTTCATAAAGGCCAGCATGAGCACCTCGCCGGTATCATTATCTTGGG
>JAWOIA010000137.1:0-30406 GCA_046484885.1 Desulfosarcina sp.
AACGGTTGGCCAGGTTAAAGGCCACCCGGGCCGCATGATCACAGGCCGCAGTGGCGGAGGTGGCCAACAGGATTTTTGCAAACATGGTTCACCTTTGAATGGTATGTGTTCGCTTGGTTTGGCTTCATTCCTGGGGTCTAAGGTGTTCGGGAACCTCGACCATGCTCAGCACCAGGGGCTTGAGAAAGGACCACCGGATGCCGATTTCATACTCTTCCTCCAGATCCCGGATGGCGTCCCAGCAGTTGTGACAGGGCGCAATCACCAATTTTGCCCCGGTATTGGTGATTTGATCCCGTTTGGTAATCAGGGCCTTGTTGCGCTGGGACCGGAACAGCCCGATTCCGTTGAAGCCGCCGCCGCCGCCGCAGCAGTAGTTGTGCTCCCGGTTGGGTGCCATATCTACAAAATAGCCGGGGGCGACGATATGGGACATGATTTCCCGGGTAATATTCTTAAGGCCGTGGTTGCGGATGTAGTTGCAACTGTCCTGAAGGGTGACCGGCTGCCGGATGCGCTTCTCCGGATTAATCTTGAGTTTGCCGGCGCGCAGGGCTTCGGCCAGCCATTCGACGTAGTGAATCGACTCTACCGGCGGTTTGCCGTTTTTACGGCCGGCCCAGTAGGGCCCTTCGATGACCGTGGCCCGGTGAGCATGGCCGCACTCGGTTCCCACCATGCGCCGGGGTTTTAACCTTTCCATTGCCGCATAGACACTTTCCACCTGCATTTTACAGGCCGCCCAATCACCGGCGAACATCGCCAGGCTGGTTTGCTCCCACCCGCTGCTGGGTACGGTCCAGTTTTCACCGGCCAGGTGAAACAGGATGGCGGCTTCGGCCAGGTCTTCCGGGTAATGCTTCACCTCCCGGGCGTTGACCGTGTACAAGATGTCGGCGCCTTCCTTGTCCACGGGTACGGTCAGACCTGGATAATCGTCCTCGTTTTCTTCCACCATCCATTTGAAGGTTTCGACGAAATCCTCATCCGTCACGTCCATCTGGGCGCGGTACACCCGGTGCATGCCAGCTCCGATCTTAAGCTCCCAGGGCACAAATCCTTGGCCGTAGAGCAGGCCGCGCAGGTATCCGAACATGACCCCCATATCGATCCCGTAAGGGCAGTACAGGCCGCAACGGGTACAGCAGGTGCATTTGGCCCAGGCCGTTTCCATGGCCGCCTGCATGAAGGCGTTATCCACCCGCCCTTTGCGGCGCACGATTTCGCCCAAGGTGGATTGGATCTTGTATGCCGGCACCTGGGTCGGGTCGCGATCATTGACCAGATACAAAAAGCAGCTTTCGGCGCATAAACCGCAATGGGCACAGAGTTCGAGCCACGTCCGCAGGCGGGACTTACACGTTTTCTGGATGGTTTGCCATAAGGCCGCTTGGTCGATATCGAGAGCCTGCATCTCCTCGTAATACTGGCGTCCACCCGTGTCGGCCAAAAGGGCCTTCAGGGATTCTTCCGTTTCGATCGGCTTTTTATTGCAGAAGCGTCCTTCCGGCATATCGTGTTTCTCCTGAATTGATGGGCAGTCTTTTCAGCGTTCACCCGCTACCAGGACAGGTGGGCTCTTTCCCCGCCGCGCTTGATGGCATAATCCATGCCCAACTGGGCCCGGCTGGCGAAAAACAGAGCAATGTGAGATAGCTTGGTAAAGGGGATGGCAATTAACAGGATTTCACCGCTCAGAATGTGAGCTATCAACCAGAAGGCGTAGCTTCCCACTTCGTAACGGGCCAGCAACCCGGTAACAAAAGGGGCGGCGGCCAGGACCAGAACCAGCAGGTCGTAGGGCGTGGTCAGAATGCGGACTTCGGGCAGAGCCAGGCGTCGAGCCAGCAACAGCAGCGTGCAGACGACCACGCTCCAGCTCAGAAGATCGGCCATTCCAGTCCCCAGGGTCAATGGGAATGAAACCCCGATTTTTTCGCCCACAAACTGATTGTGCGCCAGCAGAAAGAGGGGAACCAGGACCGCACCGAAATGAAACCCGAAAAAGATCAGGGTCATGAACGGCTGGCGTCGCCATCCCTGGGTGCCGAAGGGCAGCAACCAGTAACCGATCGAGCGCAAGGCTCCGATGGCGCCCAGTTTAGGATTGGATCGGTAGGCCACCCGGTCCAATTGCCAGTTCAGGCCCCTGATATACATCACGACCCGCACGGTAAGACCGACCAGACAGACTGCCAGCGCGATCCAGAACATGGGACCGGTCAAAAAGAGGTAAAACTTACTGGTGTTGATTTGCATGGTGACTTGCCTCCGCCGGCCGTCAGAAAGTGGGCCGGTCTCCGTCGTTGCCGGTCAAAAATTTCCAGAACAGGGGCAGACCCACGAGCAGTCCGGCCATGATGAGGTAGACGATGCCTTTGGTAAAGGTGATGTACTCATGCAGATTAAAGAAAACAGGGTCCATGGTGTTATCCCTCCTGGCCGTAGCACTATCTGTGGCAATCCACCCGGCTCACTGAATGCTGCAGCCGGGCTGCGGTAGTCCGGATGCTCACTTAAAATGGGCATGTGGGTGACGATGAGCTTGTAAGCCACCACACCCAGGGTAACAATAAAAAGCGACGTTATGATTTCCAGCAAACCCGGGAAATACCGCTGGTGGGCCGGCAGGTGCCAGTTGAAGGCGATCAGAGACACGTTCATGCGGTTGAGTACCACCCCCAGGATGGCCAGACCCGCGGCCCAGCGGATCAGTTTCAGGTTGCGCTCCCGGGCCGCCACGGCGAACATTAAGGCTGGTAAAAGGACCAGGCCCAGCAGTTCGAACAAAAACCAGAGCCCCCAACCCGTGGCGAGGTGATGCCAGTTGTGATCCAGGGCCAACCCCAATAATTTGAGACCCACATAGGCCATCATGATGAATGCCGCCGCCCGGCCGAACCCCAGGGCTACGGTGTCGCTCTCCGCAAGGTGGGTTTGATCCATTTTGTGAGGCAGATAACGATGGGCGAGCGTGCTTTCAAAGATCACCATGGCCATGCCCACGAAGACGCTGGAGACAAAAAAATAAACCGGCAGGTAACTGGAATACCAGAGTGGATGCAGTTTGGAGGGCGCGATAAGAAACAGCGCCCCCAAGGAAGACTGATGCAGGGTGGAGAGGATCACCCCAAAGATGGTCAAGACCAGCGTCAGGCGAACCACCAGGCGGTGAATCCTGCGCTGCCCCAGCCACTCCAGGGCCGCCGGGCTGAGCTCGATGAACAAAACCGTCAAATATAAAAACACGCACAAGGCCACTTCAAACAACAATGAGGAGGTGCCCTGGGAGAAAAAGATGGGGTAGGGCAGCCGCCAGGGTCGTCCCACATCGTAATGCAGAGCCAAAACCACCAGGGCATAGCCCAAAAAAGCAGTCAGGATGGCCGGCCGTACGGCCGAATGGTAGCGCTTGAGCCCGAAGACATAACAGGCGCTGGAGGTCACGTAGCCCCCCGCGGCCAGGGCCACACCGCACAGGAGGTCGAATCCGATCCAGATCCCCCACGGATTGTTGTCGTCCAGCCGGGTGACCGCTGCCAATCCACCGGTAAAACGCAGGACCGTGACCACCAGGCCTGCCAGCAGAATGATCCCGGCGATCACGTTGAACGGTGTGAGCAGGTCTTTTCTATTTCGCACAAAGGCCGGTAACATCAGGTGTGCCTCCTTTATACCGTTAGACGTCAGCGGTTGGCTCTTTTGAGGCCGCATCGGCCAGGGCTTGTTTAACCGCCTTCTGAATGGCGGCTTCTTTTTCAGCCAGATATTCCTTTTTCACGGTTGCCAGCTGGTCCCGGGTTTGGTCCTTGGCCTTGGCCAGGGCTGCGGCCACAGCCGCCTGGCATTCCTGTTCCGCGATGGCGTCTTTGCGTTTGGAAATGACATAGATTCCGGTGAGCAATACCGGCCACAGCCCGACGATGATCGGAACGTTTTCCAGAACACTGGCCGTAAAAGCGGAAGCGGGCAACTCACCCAGATCCTCACGCATCCCGACGGAAGTGAAAGGAACCCCTGACAAGTAAATCCAACTGGTTCCGCCCATTTCCCTTTCGCCGTAAATGTGCGGGACATAACGTCCGGGATGGTCTAGAATGCGGCGGCGCGCCAGGTCCAGCAGGGCCGTGCGGGGGCCGAAATTCAAGGCTTCCGTGGGGCACGCGGCCACACAACCGGGAGGCAGGCCTTGCAGCAAGCGGTCGTGACACAAATCGCACTTGCGGATGCGCGGGGTCAGCGGTCGGTCATATTCGTAGGTCGGGATGTTGAAGGGGCAGGCAATCATGCAATAACGGCACCCGACACACAGCGAGGCGTCATACGTCACGGCCCCGGTCGCGGTCTTCTTGAAGGCCTTCACAAAACAGGCCGAGGCGCAGGCCGGTTCCAGGCAGTGATTGCACTGGGTTTTGACAAACAGGCGCCCGTTGGGTGTCGCAGCCTGGTTAACCACCGTAAAGACTTCGGGACGGGTGCGACGGGGTTGTTCGAGTACTGTCAAATCATCGAAGGGCCGGTCCGGGGGGTCGAGCTTGGAGACCTGGTTGCAGCCGGCTTCACATTTTCGGCAACCGATGCAACGGGTGATATCGTGCAGAACCCCGGCGCTGTCAGGATGCCCCGGAAAATGTTGGTCGGCCCTTGCAGCGGCTGCATCATCCGGAATCAGGGCCCCGGCGGCGGCTACGCCCATCCAGCTCAAAAAGCCTCTACGGGTAATTGTCATGCTGCTGCCTCCAGATCGCCGCATCGGGTCATCGTCATTGTTTCTCGCGTGTGGGATGACATTCGTTGCAAGCCGTGGCTTGTGGTTTTTCAATTCCCATCTGGCGGTGACACCCCATGCACTGATTGTGATAAGCCGCTATCAGGGCCGGTCGGCCATCGCCCGGGCCCGCTTGCTGCGGGCTGTGGCAGGACGCACATTTCGGCGGTTTCAGGTCGGCCGGGCTATGGTGATGGCATCCGGCACACATGGTCAGGGGATCGGAATGGAAGGTTTGAGCCAGCCCGCTGGTTTGAATCCGTCGGTCCAACTCCTGGATGATTTTACGGTGTGGTAAATCAACAGCTTCGTAAGTTTCCAACAGGGCATCGATGCGCACCCGGTCGGGGATCTGATCCAAAGGAGGCAGGGTTCCTAAAGCCTTGCGGGCGCTTTTGCGGGTGCTGACGGCCTGGGCGGCCAGATCGGTTTTGGCCGTCTTAACCAGGGGCGGGGTCGGTAATGTTGTTCGATCCACCCCGTGACAGATCCGACAGTTTTGATCTTGAAAACCGGGTTGAGGCCGGCTGGTGTGACATCCGGCACAATCGGCT
Source organism: Desulfosarcina sp. (assembly GCA_046484885.1). Taxonomy (GTDB): domain Bacteria; phylum Desulfobacterota; class Desulfobacteria; order Desulfobacterales; family Desulfosarcinaceae; genus Desulfosarcina. The sequence continues at coordinate 5,323 of JAWOIA010000137.1, forward strand.
CGGGCGGTGGTCGGGCCCCGGTGGCAGCCGATACAGGTCCGTTGGGACTCCAAACCATGCATGGCCTGGTTTAAATCAATCCAGCCACCTCGGGCTGCGCCGCCGCGGGTGTGGCAATCACTGCAGGCATTGAGTGAACTGTGATGACAATGGCGGCAGGAAGTGGACTGGCTGGCATGGCCTTCATGGGCCATATGGTCGAAAGGCACCGGGTTGATTTCAGTCAGGATGGACTGCGGGGTCAGATCGTCGCGATCAAGCCAGGCAGCCATCAGGGTCGCATCCGGCTGGTTGCGTTTCATGCGGGGCACGGTTTCCAGAATCCGGATTTTGGCCTGGGCTTCCGCCGTATGACAGCCGGCACAATCCAGAGGGCCTGTCGTTCGGTTGTGGGTTACGGTCAACTGCCGATGGCAGGCCACACAAGCATCATGGGCCGCGGCAGACATGAACCGAATGGATTGGTCGGGCGGATCTTCCAACACAGCTGGTTCTGGGGACTCCGAAGAGACCGGCAACAGCGCAGGTTTGAAAATTCCGAACCGATTCGGACGCGTCAATTGACCACCCACCGATGCCTGGGCAGGGTGGCAATATTGGCAGGCGTTTTCTTCACCTTTGATATAAGCCGTTTTTTGAATGGCGGCATCATACTGATGATGGCAGGTCCCACAATTGGTTTCGGTGCCCGGGTCAGGTGGAATCAGTTCGGCCGATTCATGGCGACTATGGATGGACGGGCCGAATATCAGGGGAACCCAGGAGGAAGCGGTTTTGGGGCCGCGGCTGTGACAGCCCCGGCAGTTGCCTCTCAACGGACCGGAGGATGTACCAGCTGAGGCCCGGTCGTTGTGGCACCCGATGCAGCTGGTGTGATAAATCTCCCGATCAACTTCGGGGTCGCTGCTATCCAGTCGTTTGAACAAAAAGATCAGACGATCCTCCTGGGTCAAATGACAGGTGCGGCAATTGTCACCTTCCAAAGCCTGGGTGTGCCGATCATGAAAGAAATCAACCCCCGGCATCTGCTTTCTGGCCGCGCTTTGCAGAAGGCTGCTGCTTGGTTCGGCTGCCAAATCGATGTGGATGGCATCGGCACGCTGGTTAATTGGGATGGGGGCGTTTCCCCAGGCCAGCCCGAGAAGCCCGAAAATTAAAAAAAAGGCGCCAATTCCTCCCAAACTGGTTTGCAATTTTCCTCCTTTTCCCATGGTCCACCTTGAGTCAACACGGATGTTGTGAAGCGCCGATGGCTTGCGGAGTGATTTTTTTGGTTTTTTTTTGGTGGCCGGCTTGTTGACGGTCTCGTGAAAAGTCAACTTTGAGCTTTATCGAGGGTTTCGGAGGATTGAGCGATGTTGGTGGAGGTGTTAAAACTTGCAAGCTGTTTGAAAAACTGGCGGCGAGTCCTGGCAATTTAGCCTCCACTGAAATCGCGCCCCGGACCGGCCCGAAGCGAAAAATTCCACTGTTTACGACTTGATCTTGATTGCGTACTGTGAAAGCCAGCGTCGGTCAAATTCATACTTTGTTAGTATGAATAATGGAAGTGTAGAATTGAAGTCAAGCCTTTTTCCCAAGAAGGGTGGATATTGTTTCCAACGTACTACGATAATATATAATCAATGACTATTCAAGGCGGCGGGACGGCCGAAAAACCGTTTGACTTCAATCTTGGAAGGTCTATAATACTCTACCATATAGGTATGGATTGATTTTCAGGCCCGTTTGGATGCACCAAAAGCAAGGACAAGAACCCATGGGCGGATCGCCGGCCTATAAAAATATCCTGTTCTGTACGGATTTCTCCGATGATGCCCACATGGCGTTCGCGCACGCTCTGGATCTGACCCGCAAATACAAGGCGAAACTGTATCTGCTGCATATCATTCCTCCCCACAATCCCTGCGGAACCCCGCCGGACACCACCCACACCCCCAAAGAGACACCACCTGACGAACGCGACCAGCAGATCCAGCAGCAGGCACTTAAAGCGATTATAAAAAAATATGTTCATGAACTGGATGAGGCGGATGACTATGACATTCAGGTGTGCGCCGGATCCCCGGACATCGAAATCATCCGATTCGCCCGTCAGTTCCAGATCGATATGATCATTCTGGGAGCTCAGGGCCGGCCGGAAAAAGAGCGCAGGATTTTTATCCGCACGGCCGCCAATGTCTCCAAGTTTGCTCCCTGCCAGGTCGTCGCCATCCGCAGCCCCAAGGACGAGGCCACTGAAACCAACACAACGCTCTGAGCCATTGAGGGGGTTGACCTTCCAAATGACCACATCCAATCCCGAACCGTTGATGGATCTAAGTTTTAAAATGGTGATTGACCTTCTTCCCATCTACGTCACCATTCAGGATCGAGACCTGCGTTACATGTTTGTGAATCAGACTTTCCGGAACGATTTTGGGGATGTCGTCGGTCAGTATTGCCATGTTGTCGCCAAGGGCAGTCAGGAACGCTGCCAACACTGCCCGGTTCAAAAAACTTTGGCGGATAAAAAGGTCCACACCGGTGAAGAAACCATCCGTCTGCCGGATGGCAACCTGCAACAGGTGGTCCTTTATACCACACCCATTCTAGACGTGGTGGGCAATGTGACGGCGGTTATCGAACTCGCCACCAATATTCAAGTTATCAAGGAAATGTACCAAGAATTGATCTTCCTGGGCCAGTCCATGGCCTTCCTGTCCCATGATATCAAAAACATTCTCGAGGGGTTGCAAGGCGGGGTGTATGTGGTGGATGAGGGGTTGGCCGGCAAGGACATGCGGCTGGCCGGAAAAGGCTGGCTGGTGATCAAAAAGAATATCGCCGAGATCACACGGGTGACTCAAAATATTCTCTATTCCTCTAAAAATCGTCAACCCCGCCGGCAAGCGTCATCACCGCTGAAACTGGCCCGGGAAGCGGTGGATTTGTTTCAGGCCAAGGCCGGCAGCCTTGGCATTCAGCTCATATCCCTATTGAATCCCGAACTTCCGGGCGTGGCTGTGGACGCAGCATCCATCTCCCGCCTCCTGAACAACCTAATCTGGAACGCCCTGGAAGCCTGCTGCAAGGGTGTACGCAAACGCAGGCATGCCGTGGTGGTGCGAGCCGACTTTTACGATACCGGTAATTTCATGTTCGAAGTGGAAGATGATGCTGATGGAATTGAACCACGAATTCTCGACAATCTGTTCAACCCGTTTTTTTCCACCAAAGGAGCGGCTGGCACCGGGCTGGGTCTGGTGGTGGTGGACCGTATCGTACGCAGTCACGGCGGCAAGATCGAGATACTGACCAAGGCCGGCAAGGGGAGCCTTTTTCGCACTATTTTCAGTCTGTCGGCCACTATCGATATGCCCTTGCAGAAGATCGAAACAAAGGATACATTCAACTTGCAACAGGGGGGGGGCACATGACTGAATCGGTTGGAAAGTCGGTAAAAATCGCATTGATCGACGACAACGAGGACTACCTCTTCACGATGGGAACCTTTTTGACCCGGAATGGGTTTGTCACTGTCACGGCCAACGACGGTCAAAAGGGGCTGGAATTGATCAAACTGGAGCGACCGGACCTGATTCTGCTCGATGTGATGATGGAGTCCTCCTACGCCGGCTTCGAATTGTGGGGAGCGTTGCAGGCCGATCCGGTGTTGAAGGAGATCCCGGTGATCGGTGTTTCAGGCATGCAGCATGAACTGGGGGTCCGCCCCGATGGCCACGCAGACCAGGAATTTTTCAACCCCGCCGCATTTCTGGATAAACCGGTGGATCGTGAGTTGTTGCTCAAGACCATTGCCGCGGTCCTCAAGGCCGCTGAAGAACATAAAAACAGGCCCAGATGGAAGCGGTCCCTGGAGAAGCTGACCGGGACTATTCACTGAGCACCCTCAACCCGTCAATTCTGAACTGTTTGATATGCGCTTGACCACCAAAAGTCGTTATGGGTTGCGCCTGATGCTGGACTTGGCTTTCAATACCAAAAATGGCCCGGTATCGCTCAATGACATAGCCATACGACAGAAAATTTCCTTTAAATACCTGGAAAAGCTGGTTCGCAAACTCAAGGCTGCCGGGTTGATTGAAAGCCGGCGGGGAGCGTGCGGTGGTCACGAACTGGCCCGCGACCGTGAACGGATTTCGGTGGGGCAGATTGTGCGGGTGCTGGAGGAACAGTCCGCCATTGCGGCGTGTGCTGAAAGGCTCGATTATGAATGCGGGTATTGCAAAGAGGCGAGTGACTGCCTGGCGCGTCTGGTCTGGATTGAAGCCAGCAAGGCGTTGTTTGCGTGTTTGGATGAGATCACCTTGGATATACTGGTGAATCAACGGCAGGACTTTATGAAGAACGGAAGTCAGAAAAAAAACATGAAAATTAGGATAAAACGAGCGCATGCGGGACGACCGTCGAAGCCCAAGTTATCGCGGTCACCGTAACGTTCCAATGCAATCGGGTCTCCGTCACCCACCCGCTCGGATTCCAGGTGCAGTGTCGGCCCGAACCGTTCCACGGATCGACAGTCGGCGCTTTGCGGGTTAAACTGCCAGCCCGACCCACTTCGGAATCGCTGTTGGACAGATATGCGATTCTGACCTGTAAGACCCCACCCCCTACCGCTTGTTGTCGTCCTTGTCCCCTAAACATATATGTTGAGATTTAAACTGTTTTATGCTAGGGACCAAGGCGCCTGGAGCACGTTTCAGGCCGGCGCAGGGGGTGCCATTTATCGGGGGGCAGGGGGTTCCGGGGGAGCCATGAAGCAATATGTGATTGACCAAATCCGTCCCCGGGATTACGAAAAACTCAAAGCCTATCTGGATAGGACGCTTGGCGAATCAGGCGTGAGCGGGCTCTACTGGATGCCCATGGACGCGGCCTTGCTCACCGATGGGCAACAGGCGCATCGGGAGTGCGCCCCTTTCTACATGGCCCTTGAACTGGAGCCGGACCGCCTGGTCGGTGAACTGTTGGTTCGCACCCGCCGGCGGGTGCGCTGTGACTGCATTCATTACGCCGACCAGCGCCAGCGCAATTGGCTGATCCAGGCAGTGGATGCCATTTTTGAGGTACTGGGAATCATCACCTGATCGGACGGGACACAGACGACGATGCTCAAAAACCTTTTATACGCCATTCAGACCGCTATCATCGTTCTGTGGACCATTGCGGCGACCATCGTAATCGCGACCACGGTCATCCTTGTCTCTTTTTTCAGCCGGACTGGCAATCTACCGCATCTGTTGGCCCGCCTGTGGGCCAACTCCATCCTGTGGGTGAGTCGGGTCAAGGTTACTGTACGCGGTGCCGAGAAGCTGGATCCCGGCTGTTCCTACATCTACATGCCCAATCATCAGAGCAACGCCGATATCCCCCTGTTGCTGGGGCGCCTGCCAGTCCAGTTTCGTTGGCTGGCCAAGGCCGAACTGTTCAAGGTCCCCATATTCGGCCGGGCCATGCGCGGGGTCGGTTACATCAGCATCGACCGCTCCAATCGCAAGTCGTCCTTCGAAAGCCTGGAGCGGGCGGCCCGCACCATCCGATCCGGCACCAGTGTACTGATTTTCCCCGAGGGAACCCGCAGCCGGGATGGTCGAATTCTGCCGTTCAAAAAGGGCGGTTTTGTCCTGGCCGTGGATGCCGGGGTACCCATCGTGCCCATCATCATCCGGGGAACCCGGGATATCATTTCCAAGGGGCATTTCATGATCCGGCCGGCGCCGGTGACCATGGAAATTCTGGACCCGGTCGAGACCGCCGATTACACGCGCAAAACCAAGGATGCCCTGCTGGCGCGCATCCGGTCAATTCTGATCGACCATTTTGAGAAAGAGGGATGGGAGTCGTAACGTCATGCTGAAACTCGTACCGTTGGGGGGCCTGGGGGAAATCGGCCTCAACATGATGGTGGTCGAATATGGGGATACCATTTTCGTCATCGATGCCGGCATCATGTTTCCCGAAGCCTACATGCTGGGGGTCGATTACGTCATCCCGGACATGGAGTACCTGCGCCAGAATCGCAGCCGCGTCTCCGGGGTTATTCTCACCCATGCCCACGAGGATCACATCGGGGCCCTGCCGTATCTGCTCAAAGAGATGGCGGTGCCGGTTTTCGGGACCCCGTTCACCCTGGGTATCGTGCGCCACAAACTCGAGGAGCGCGACCTGCTGGCCAATGCATCCCTGCACGAGGTGCATCCACGGGAACGACTGAAGATCGGGCCTTTCGAGGTGGAATTTATCCGGGTCAACCACAGCATTGTGGACGGGGTGGGGTTGGCCATCCGCACACCGGTGGGCCTGATCGTCCACACCGGTGACTTCAAGATGAGCCACACCAGCATGGATGGCATGCTGACCGACGTGAACCGCTTTGCCCAGTGCGGCGAGGAAGGGGTGTTGGCGCTGCTCTCAGACTCAACCAATGTGGAGAAGGAGGGTCACACGGTCTCATCCCATGAGATCGGCGTCGAACTGGCCCGAATCACTCAGGCGGCCACCGGACGGATTATCGTGGCCCTTTTTGCCTCCAACGTCGCCCGCATTCAGCAGATCGTCACCATCGCCAAAAAAAGTGGCCGCCGCATCGTTTTTAACGGGCGCAGCATCCTGGTCAGTGTTGCCATTGCCTGCGAGCTGGGCTATTTGAACATTCCCGAGGGCATGGAGATCGACATTGAGGAGTTGAACGACTCGCCGGACGAGGAGATCATCATGGTGACCACCGGCAGCCAGGGTGAGCCCATGTCCTCTCTGGCGAGAATGGCCGCCGGAACCCACAAGCATATCAAAATCCGTCCGCAAGACACGATTGTTCTCTCCTCTAAATTCATACCGGGAAATGAGAAGGCCATCGGGAACATCATCAACAACCTATACCGGCGCGGCGCCGACGTGGTCTACGAGAAGATTTCGAACATCCATGTTTCCGGGCATGCGTTTCGTGAAGAGCTCAAGATGATGATCAACATGACCAAACCTAAGTTCTTCATGCCCGTGCACGGTGAGTATCGGCATCTGGTGCTCCACACGCGCTTGGCCCGAGAGGTGGGGATCCCTCAGGAAAATTTGATTTTGGCCCAGAACGGGCAGATCATTGAGCTCAACGAGAAGGGGTTTCAGATTCGGGAAAGCGTCTGCTCTGGTCGGGTGCTCATCGACGGCAAGGGCGTCGGCGACGTTGGGCGCAGTGTTCTCAAGGAGCGCCGGGTGCTGTCCGAAGAGGGTCTGGTGGTGGTCAACATGGCCTTTGACGAAGAGACCGGCATTGTGGTTTACGGCCCTGATATCGTGTCGCGGGGCTTTGTCTTCGAAACCGAGACCGGTTACTTGCTTCAGGACGCCCAGTGTGTGATCCTGGAGATCGTCGAAGACGTCAAACCGGATGTTCCCAATCGGGTCGAGCGCATTCGAGGCCGAATCCAGACGGCCCTGCGGCAGTACTTTTTTTATACCATCGGGCGCCGGCCGGTGATTCTTCCCTTTCTGCTGGAGGTATAACGCAGGCACGCCGGCAGCCCAAAGCGGTTCCTTATGTCAGAAACGGCAATGGGTCAGGCCGATGGTCGGTTAACAGAGATGAAAAAAGAAATCCTTGGCATTCTATTTTTCTTTATGGTGGTCTTCAGTCTGATAAGCCTGCTCTCCTTCAATTCGTCCGACCCCTGTCTATTTTTCAATGTCGGCGGCAGCGGAGCGGTAGAGAACATCTTCGGTGTTTTCGGGGCCAATTTTTCCGGCCTGCTGGTGGGGTTGTTCGGCATCGGTGCTTTCTGGATTCCATTTCTCTTTCTGTTGAGCAGTATTCTGTTCTTCGGTAAAGATCCAGGAAAGGCCTTGCTGCCGCTGGCCGCCGGAGGTGTGCTGCTGATCGTCGCCACCGGCAGCCTGCTGGCTTTCAAGCAGGACCACTTCATCCTTTTCGGCAGCCGGTTCTCTGCGGGCGGCATCGTCGGCATCCCCATTAAATCTTTTTTCGTGCGCTATTCCAATCCGGCCGGTGGCTCAATCATCCTGCTGTTGGTATGGCTGATCGGGTTTATCATGGCCACCGGCTTTTCGGTGGTGGCTTTTTACCGCCGCTGCAAAGACGCGAATTCGATGCTGGTCGAGCGGATTGCAACGCTTCTGATCAAGTGGAAGGAGCGCCGGCAGAAAAAGGTCAAGCGGATTCAAAATGTCAATGCTGAGAAGAGAAAAAAAAAGGAGAAGATCGAGATAAAGGCCCCGGACCCCAATCCGGTGCCCCTTAAACCGGTGCCGAAACAGACGGTGTTCGAGTTTATGAAAACCGATTCTGGTTTTTCCCTGCCGTCGGCAACCTTTCTCGATGACCCCACGGCACGGCCCCAGTCCAGCAGCGAAGAAAACCTGCGCATGCAGTCACGGCTGTTGGAAAAAAAGCTTGAGGATTTCGGCGTCTCCGGCAAAGTGGTGGCCGTGACCCCGGGACCGGTGATAACGACCTTCGAATACGAGCCGGCACCCGGTGTCAAGATCAACCGCATCGTCAACCTTACCGACGACCTGGCGCTGGCGTTGCGGGCCATCAGCATCCGCATTGTTGCACCCATTCCAGGCAAATCCGTCATCGGTGTCGAGATCCCCAACACCGACCGGGAGGTGGTGCGCTTTAAAGAGATGATTCTCTCCCCTTCCTTCGAACAGGCCAAGAGTACGCTGACCCTGTGTCTGGGAAAGGATATCGTCGGCAATCCATTCTCGGCCGGATTGGAAAAGATGCCGCACCTGCTGATCGCGGGCGCTACCGGGGCGGGCAAGAGTGTGGCGTTGAACACCATGATCTGCAGCCTGCTCTACAAACTGACCCCGGACCAGGTCAAGTTGATTATGGTGGACCCCAAACGCATTGAGCTCTCCATGTACGACGGCATTCCCCACCTGATCACCCCCGTGGTCACCGATGTGAAAAAAGCCACCAACGCGCTTTTCTGGGCCGTGCGTGAGATGGAGCAGCGTTACGAACTGTTGTCCAATAAAAAAGCCCGTAACATCGACCAATACAACCGCAAGATCGAGAAGGAGGCGGGCGAAGCGGCGGAGGAAGGGACGGAAAAGGCCGGGGAGGCTGTGAAGCCGCTGCCATACATTGTCATCATCATCGATGAGCTGGCCGATCTGATGATGGTGGCTTCAAGGGATGTTGAGGTTGCCCTGACCCGCCTGGCCCAGATGGCCCGGGCCGCCGGTATCCATCTGATTCTGGCCACCCAGCGGCCGTCGGTGGATGTGCTCACCGGCATTATCAAGGCCAATTTCCCGACGCGCCTGACCTTCCAGGTCTCCTCCAAGACCGATTCGCGCACCATTATCGACGCCAACGGTGCCGAGAGCCTGCTGGGCAATGGCGACATGCTTTTCCTGCCCCCGGGAACGGCCCGGCTTCAGCGCATCCACGGGGCCTATATCTCCGAGGCGGAACTGGCGCGGGTTACCGAGTTCCTGAAAAAACAGAAGCCCCCCGACTATGACCAGCGTGTCATTCAAGCCCCCGCCAAAGAAGCCGAGGAAAATGGGGAGAAGGAATACGACGAACGCTATGACGATGCCGTTGCCCTGGTTACCAAGGCCAGGCAGGCATCCATCTCAATGGTCCAGCGACACCTGCGGATCGGCTATAACCGGGCCGCCCGGATCATCGAGATGATGGAGCAAGAGGGTGTTATCGGCCCCCAGGACGGGGTTAAACCACGTGAGGTGCTCGTCCGGAATTACGACGGTTGAAAATTGACCATCGACCCAGCATTGATCGACCGGATTAAAGGGTTTCTGGACCCGCACGAGGGACAGGCGCTTTACGAGATCGCCCTGGAGGCTTCCCGGCTGGGCCCCTGCCTGGAGATCGGCAGCTACTGTGGTAAATCCGCCCTGTACCTCGGCAATGCCTGCCGTGAGACCGGGGCGACCCTCTTTTCCATCGATCACCACCGCGGGTCCGAAGAGCAGCAGCCCGGCCAGGGCTACTTCGACCCCGCCCTTTTCGATTTCGAAACCTTTTGCCCCAACACCTTGCCTTGCTTTCGCCGCAGCCTCGCCCTGGCCGGACTAGAGGAGACGGTGGTGCCCATTGTCAGCCGCTCCGAGATTGTCGCCCGCCACTGGGCCACACCGCTGGCGCTGGTCTTCATCGACGGCGGCCACGCCTTGGAGACCGTGCATACGGACTACTGTTGCTGGGCCCACCATATCCTTCCCGGCGGCTACCTGCTGATTCACGACGTTTTCGAGAACCCCGCCGACGGGGGCCAGGCCCCGTGGGAGGTTTATTGCACTGCTTCGAAATCCGGCCACTTCGAGGCCCTTGCCCGGGTTCAATCCCTGGGGGTGCTGAGGAGAACAACCGGCCCTCGGGCTGAAGGGGGTTAACCGGCACTAGGCCTTTTACTGACTGACGCGGCTTTTCTTTGCCAAGGAGCGGGCATGTATATCCCTTTTGACAAGGTTCATCATGTCGGTTTTATCTCCACTCGCTTTGCCGGAACGGACGGCGTATCGCTCGAGACCGAAAAATGGGCGCGGGTGTTCGAAAGCGAGGGGTTTCGATGCTTCTATTTCGCCGGGGAACTGGACCGCGAACCGGCTACCGCATTCCCTGTTCCCAAGGCCCACTTCCTGGACCCGGAAGTCCGAACGATTTTCCATTGCGCTTTCGGTGCCCATGTCAACGGTGTGCGGGATCGCGCACTGACCACCCACATACATGCCATCAAGGAGCATCTCAAGGATCGGCTATATGATTTTATCGCGGCTTTCAATATCGACCTGCTGGTGCCGGAAAATGCCGTCACGATCCCCCTGAACATCCCTTTGGGCCTGGCCATCACCGAAGTCATTGCCGAAACCGGTTTGCCGACCATCGCCCATCACCACGATTTTTTCTGGGAGCGCCAGGAATTTAAGACCAATTCGGTGTGGGATTACCTCAACATGGCCTTCCCGCCCCACCTGCCGCCGATCCGTCATGTGGTCATCAGTTCATCGGCCGACAACCAACTCTCCCTGCGGACCGGCATTTCCGCGACCGTTATCCCCAACGTCATGGATTTCAAGAAACCACCCCCGCCGCTGGATGACTACGCCGCCGATGTCCGTCAGGCCTTGGGGCTGCGGCCGGATGAACGGTTGATTCTGCAACCCACCCGGGTGGTCAAGCGCAAGGGGATCGAAAACGCCATCGAACTGGTCAGTCGACTGGGGATCCCGGCGCGACTGGTCATTTCCCATGCTTCCGGGGACGAGGGCCATGAATACGAGCAGCGCCTGATCGACTATGCGCGGCGGTTGCAGGTGCAGACCGTGTTCGTTTCGGACATCATCGACCACCGCCGCGGAAAGACCGCGGATGGCCGAAAAATCTATACCCTTTACGACATTTATCACCATGCCGATTTCATAACGTATCCTTCCACCATTGAGGGCTTTGGCAACGCCTTTCTGGAGGCGGTCTTTTTTCGTAAACCGATTCTGGTCAACCGTTATTCCATTTACACGTTCGACATCAAGCCCAAAGGATTCATGGCGGTTGAAATTGACGGCTACGTAACTGATGAAACGGTCCGGCAGGCGCGGGCGTTAATCGAAGACCCGCATCTTCGCAAACAGATGGTTGAGACCAATTACGCCCTTGGTGAAAAATTTTACTCCTATGAAGTGCTGCACGACAAATTGATGAATCTGATGATATAGACCGGTAGACCAGCGCTGTCATCGTCCAGCGGGGTGGGGTGACCGGCGGTGGCTGCCGGTGTGTGACAATGCGAGAAACCAGCGATGACCATCGATCAATCGATTGTTTTTTTTATTCTCATAGGCACCCTCTGCCTGTTTGTTTGGGGCCGCTGGCGTTATGATCTGGTTGCCCTTGTCGCCCTGTGCCTGGTCTTCGTCGCCGGCCTGGTGCCGGCCGAAGCGGTGTTTATGGGTTTCGGGCATCCGGCCGTGATCACGGTGGCCGCCGTACTGGTGCTCAGCCGCGGCCTGCTCAATGCCGGTGTTGTCGACAGTTTGTCGCGCTTGTTGTCACGGGTGGGGACCCGGCCCTCCCTTCAAGTGGCGACCTTGACCGGCATCGTGGCGGTCTGTTCCGGTTTTATGAACAATGTGGGCGCACTGGCCCTGTTCATGCCCGTGGCCATATGGATGTCGCGTCAAAGCGGGCGGCCACCGTCGCTGCTGCTCATGCCGCTGGCTTTCGGCTCGCTGCTCGGTGGGTTGATCACGCTGATTGGGACTCCCCCGAACATCATCATTGCCGCTTTTCGCGCCCAGACCGGTGGGCCGCCCTTTGGAATGTTCGACTTCGCCCCCGTGGGTCTGGGAGTGGCCCTGGGCGGAGTGATCTTCATATCCCTTGTTGGATGGCGACTCACCCCCACCCGGGAAGGGCAGGGCGACCCGAAGGAACTGTTTCGCATTGACGACTATATCAGTGAAGTGGTGGTCCCTGAAAACGCAAAAATTGTCGGTCAGTCCATCTACGAGATGCATTCCGAAATGGGCAAGGACAAGGATGTCACGGTGGTGGCGATCATCCGGGGCGATCGTCACCTGTCGGCACCTTCCTGGTATCACATCATCCAGGCCGGCGACATTTTGGTGGTCGAAGCCAATTCCGAGGATTTGAAGTCCCTGCTCGATGAGGTCGATTTGGAACTGGCTGAATGCAAAGGTGATTGCCAGGCCCTCCTTGGCTCGGACGACATCCGTGTCATCGAGGCGATCATCACCCCGGGATCGGTGATGATTGATCAAACCGTCGTCAGTCTCGATCTACGCCACAACCACGGCATCAATCTGCTGGCTGTTGCCCGCCAGGGTCACCGCCTTCAAACGCGGCTGAACCAGACCCGATTTATTGTCGGTGACATCCTGCTGTTGCAAGGCAGCCAGGAGAAGCTTCAGGCCGCCCTCACGAGCCTGCGGTGTCTGCCGCTGGCGGAGCGGGGGCTTTCCCTGGAAAAACCTCGCAAACTCCTTGCGGCCATCTCGATATTCGGTGCCGCCATGGCGGCGGCGGCCGTGAACCTGCTCCCGGTCCAGGTTGCCTTCACGGTGGCAGCAGTGGTCATGGTGCTGGCAGGGATCATCTCCACCCATGAGATTTATGACAGCATCGACTGGCCCATCATCGTTTTGCTGGGGGCCATGTTTCCGCTGGGTCATGCTCTGGAAAGTACCGGCGGTGCGGATCTGATCGCCGAGAAATTTTTGCTGCTTTCCCGGCACTTTCCCTCCGCAGTTGCCATTGCAGCACTGCTGGCGGCTACCATGCTGCTCTCCAATGTGGTCAACAATGCCGCCGCCGCGGTGTTGATGGCGCCCATCGCCATCAGCCTCGGGACCGGTATGGGCGTTTCGGCTGATCCGCTTCTGATGGCGGTTGGCGTTGGCGCCTCATGCGCTTTTTTGACGCCGGTGGGACACCAGTCCAACATGCTGGTCATGGCCCCGGGCGGTTATCGGTTCGGCGATTATTGGCGCCTGGGGCTGCCGCTATCCTTATTGACCATGGCGGTTGCTGTGCCGCTCATCCTGTTTTTCTGGCAATTTTAAAGCGGTGCGCCGGGTTGGCGGGTATCCTGGCTCCAACGGTGGTGCCCGGTTTGACAACGCCGCTGGAATGGCTACTATATTTTTTCAATTCGCACGACGGAGGTGCCCGTGGTTGACCCGACCGACGGGCGGGGTGATCGGGCGCATCAACCAACACGATCAGGGGGGACGAAATGGCTTTCGACAAAGCGCAACTGTGCGAAAAAATCCGATCGATTTACCCGGATATCGGCCAGTGCGGCATCGACATCGATGTGGATTACGACGATGAACTGAGGTCAACGGTCGTCTACCTGCGCAAAGGTGAAAAGACGGTCAAACATTACCTGCCGGATGAAGATGCCAATGCGTGCATGCTGGGCAAGCAGTGTGTGGGGTTGGGGGTCGAGATCGCGCAGATGAGAGATGAGCGCTACTTTTGATCCAACCGCCGCACCGGGGTGATTTGGGAACGCCATGGATCAGCGGGTTGAGAAAATAGAATTGCAAGACGAGTTCAGGGTTTGCCCGGCCTGCGGGTACAAGGATGGGTTCCATTCCATGTTTCGAAAGCAGGGGGAATTCACCGGCTGGTTTTTTATCTGTCCCGCCTGTCACAAGATCTACGATATCGGCCTGACGGTCTGAGCTCAATCCGGCGCTCAGCGGTGCCGCAAGGGCGTCTTTTAAATCCGGCAGACGGCTGGTTGCCGATTCATTGCGAAGGTTTCCCGCTGTGGAACAGGCTTCGGATGCGTTCAACCCGCCGGCGGTTTGCGCCCAAGTCCCAGTAACCGACCCGGGAAGCCGATCGCACATGGATCAGCGCTGCAGCGGGGAAATAGAACTCGACGTCGTCAATGAACCCCATGATTCTGGATCGGAAGGTGACGTGGAGGTATTTTTCCGTTTCGCTCACCACCTCGGTGCCCTCGAGTTCCCGGATGATCTGTTTTAGTTTTTCAAAAGCGGTGCTCGGTTGCCCCTGGTAAGCAATCGGTGCGATGTGGTGCCTCTGGCTGCTGGACTGGCTGGAGACGCAGTTGGGTCGGTCCGGGCAGGGGGTGAATTGCCCGCGTGTCACCCCCACGTTCGTTGGCGGCTTGGCTGCACATCCCATGATCACGATTCCCCCTGCCAAAATGAGCATGATTGCCCAGCGGTTCATTTGGCCCCCTTTGCTGTCCAGCCACCGTCTCAGCGGTGCTATCACGGGCGCAAGGTGAACGCAAGCCTTCCGGGACGACCAGGATGGCGCTGGCGCTGAGCCTGCCCCCCCCCTGAGACAGCGGGCGATGCCACGGGAACCAAACACCTTTTTTCCACGCTGCTACCGCCAAAGGCCCTGGGCCTTGGCTTTAAAAAGACTTGCGAGCCCAACTTTTTTTTGTTATTTGTAACCGTTTTGAACTCACACGTCCGTGGACCCGATCCCGGTGCTTTCTGGAGAAAGTCGGATGCGGGTGCGAAGCGGGCGAAGGAAAAACCAACCCACAAGGAGAACACCATGGCTTATGTGACAATGAAGGAAATGCTTGAAGCCGGGGTCCATTTCGGCCACCAGACCAAGCGCTGGAACCCCAAGATGAAACCATACATTTTTGGGGCCAGGAACGGTATCTACATCATCGATTTGCAAAAGACCGTGAGGATGTTCCGGGACGCCTATGATTTTATCGTGGATACGGTTGCCGCCGGAAAATCGGTGCTGTTCGTGGGAACAAAGAAACAAGCCCGGGAATCCATCTACGAAGAAGCCAACCGTGCCGAAATGTTTTATGTTCACAATCGCTGGCTGGGTGGCATGCTGACCAATTTCCAGACCATCAAGAAAAGCATTGACCGTTTGAATTACCTCAACAGCATTGAAAATGACGGATCCATCAGCCTTTTCCCTAAAAAAGAGCGCTTGAAACTGGCCAAGGATCGGTTGAAGCTGGACAGCACCCTGGGCGGTATCCGCAACATGACCAAGCTGCCCGGTGCCATTTTTATCATCGATGTGAAAAATGAAGCCATTGCCGTGCATGAAGGGCGGCGTTTGGGTATTCCCATCGTTGCCGTCATTGACACCAATTGCGACCCTGATCAGATTGATTATCCCGTCCCCGGAAACGACGATGCCATTCGTGCCATCCGCCTAATAACTTCGAAAATCGCCGATGCCTGTGCCGAGGGCAAAGAACGCTATCAGGAGCGCCGGCATGCAGAGGTTGACAAGGGCGAAGAGCCCTCCGAGTTGGAGAGCGTTGCTGCAGAACTCAAGCCCGGTGAACGCAAAGTCATCTCGGATGGCACCGACGGGCCGGTGGTGGAAATCATACGCAAAGGAGCCGCGGGTGCCGAGCCCATGGAGCCGGCAGTGGATGCAGCCTTTTCAGAAGCAGAAATGACGGGAGAATAGCCGATATGTCAGACGTCAGTGCAACAATGGTCAAATCGCTTCGGGAAAAAACCGGGGCCGGTATAATGGATTGCAAGGCCGCTTTGACTGAATGCGGCGGAGATCTTGAAAAGGCAATTGACTTTCTCAGGAAAAAAGGCATTGCCACGGCAGCCAAGCGAGCCGGACGGGCGACCTCCGAAGGTACGGTGCAGTCTTACATCCACATGGGCGGTAAGATCGGTGTGCTGGTTGAAGTGAACTGCGAAACTGATTTTGTGGCCAAAACGGATGATTTCAATGCCTTCGCCAAAAATATCGCCATGCACATTGCTGCCACCAGCCCGGTGGGGATTTCGCCCGAAGACGTTCCCCAGGCCCTGGTCGACCGGGAGCGCGAAATTTACAGGGCCCAGGTGCTGGAAATGGGCAAGCCTGAGCAGATGGTCGAAAAAATCGCTGCGGGCAAGCTCAACAAATTTTTCAAAGAGAGCTGCCTGATGAGCCAGCAGTACGTCAAAGAGCCGGACAAGACCATTGCCGACTATCTCAATGAGGTGATCGCCAAAACCGGTGAAAAAATTACCATCAAACGCTTTGCCAGATTTCAAATCGGAATGGAATAGGATTGGCGGTTAAATTCAAACGCATCCTGCTGAAGCTCAGCGGCGAGGCCCTGATGGGCGATCAGGGCTTCGGTATTTGCCCCCATATGCTCTCCTATGTGGCGGAAGAGGTCCGCCCCATCGTCGAGCTGGATGTGCAACTGGCCATTGTGGTCGGCGGCGGAAACATCTTTCGCGGCGTGGCGGCAAGCTCTTTCGGAATGGAACGGACATCGGCCGATCACATGGGAATGCTGGCCACGGTGCTCAACAGTCTGGCGCTTCAGGATGCACTGGAGAAGCGCGGTATTCAGACCCGGGTCCAGACGGCCATATCCATGCACGAGGTGGCCGAACCCTATATTCTGCGCCGTGCGCTGCGCCATTTGGAAAAAGGACGGGTTGTCATTTTCGCCGCCGGTTCGGGTAACCCCTATTTTACCACCGATACGGCGGCGGTTCTGCGCGCCAAGGAAATCCATGCCGAAATTCTTCTCAAAGCCACCAAGGTTAACGGGCTGTATGACGCCGATCCGGAGCGCAGTCAGGGTGCCCAGTTCATCAGAAGCATCAGTTACATGCAAGTACTGGAAAGACAGCTTAAAGTCATGGATATGACGGCTATTTCACTGGCCATGGACAACCAGCTGCCGTTGATTGTTTTCAATCTCAAGGAAAAGGGCAATATCAAGCGGGTGGTCTGCGGAGAAACAATCGGGACCACCATCGGCTGATTCACTCCGGTTCGACCGTGCCGGACAGGTCAGCTTGCAAACCTTCTGTCGACAAGGTTCCACAGCCATGATTGAATCCACACTGCAGGAAACGAAAGACCGCATGGGTAAAACCATCGCTGCTTTGGAAAATGAGCTCAAGCGGGTCCGAACCGGCCGGGCCTCCTTAACGCTGCTCGACGGTATCCGGGTGGATTATTACGGCACGCAAACCCCGCTGAACCAGATGGCCTCGTTGTCGGTGCCCGAAAGCCGCCTGATCGTTATCCAGCCCTGGGATGTTTCCGCCATTCGGGAGATTGAAAGAGCTATTCTCAAGTCCGACCTCGGTCTGACCCCCTCCAGCGACGGCAAGCTGATCCGGATTTCGATCCCCCCCCTGACCGAAGAGCGCCGCAAGGAGCTGGTCAAGGTGGTCAGCAAGATGTGCGAGGAACACAAGATCGCCGCCCGGAACATCCGTCGCGAATCCAACGAATTGCTCAAGGCCCTCAAGAAAGACGGTGACATCTCGGAAGACGACGCTTTCAAGGCCCAGGAGGGCGTCCAGAAGATTACGGACGAATATATTGCCAAAATAGACCAGATATACAAAAACAAAGAGAAAGAGATCCTTGAATTCTAGTTCATCCCCTGCGACACGGAATGAACTCGACCCTGACCGGATGCCCAGACACGTTGCCATTATCATGGACGGCAACGGCCGCTGGGCCAAGAAACGCCTGCTGAACCGCATCCATGGGCACCAAAAAGGAGCCGAAGCCGTGCGGACCGTCGTCAGGGCCGCCCGACGGCTCAATATCGCCGTGCTCACCCTCTACGCCTTCTCCACCGAAAACTGGCAGCGGCCAAAGACCGAGGTTTCCGGACTCATGCTGTTGCTGCGGCGTTTTTTGGACGCTGAACGCCCCTTGCTCATGGAAAACGAAATCCGACTCAGCGCCATCGGCCAGATCGACCGGCTGCCAGACCCTGTTCGCCGGAAACTGAAGGCGGTCATGGCCGATACCGCCGGGAACCGCAAGATGGTTTTGAACCTGGCGTTGAGTTACGGGGGGCGAACGGAAATCGTTGACATGGTCAAACAGATCGCCTGCGCCGTTCAGCAACGGGGCCTCGACCCGGCGGCGGTGACGCCTGAGATGGTGGCCGATCACCTCTACACCGCTGGATTGCCGGACCCGGACCTGTTGATTCGCACCAGTGGGGAGATGCGCATCAGCAATTTCCTCCTCTGGCAGATCGCCTATTCGGAAATCTTCTTTTCACCGACGCTCTGGCCCGATTTTGGCGAAGCTGAGTTCGTCCAGATCCTGAAAGATTATCAGCATCGGGAGCGTCGTTATGGCGCGGTTGCCCCAGACTAAACCGGAGGCCCATGCATCTGAAGCGCTGGATCACCGCCATCGTTGCACTTCCGCTCATCTACGTGCTGGTTGCGGCAGGCGGGTTGGTTTTCGCCCTGCTGATCGCCGCCGTCGGTGTGCTGACCCTGTGGGAGTATTATCGGATCGTTTTCAGCCCCGATGCTCACGGTCTGGTGCGACTGATGCCCTGGTTGGGAATTTGTCTGGCACCGCTGATCGTGATGGCCGTCTATTGGGGTGGCATGGTGCATGTTCCGCTGATCCTGGCGCTGGATCTGATCCTGGTGGCCGGGCTGACGCTGCCGCTTTTCAAGAGCGACCCGCAGGCTCCCCACCTGGTGGGCAGGCAGGTGCTGGGGTTGGTCTACATCCCCCTCTTCCTCTCTTTTTTGGTACTGCTGCGACTGCAAGCCCATGGCGCCCAATGGATTTTCTGGATCCTGTGTATCGTTGCCGCTGGGGATACCGGGGCCTTTTATGCGGGTACCTATCTGGGCCGCCACAAACTGTGTCCCTGGGTCAGCCCCAAAAAAACCATCGAGGGCGGCATCGGCGGATTGGCCGCCAACGTCATGGTGGCCCTGCTGCTCAAAACGTTGCTGCTGCCTTGGCTTGCGATTGTGCCGTGCGTGGTGTTGGCCCTGACAATCGGAATTGCCGGACAGGTGGGCGATCTCTTTGCGTCTGAATTCAAACGGTCGGCCGGCATCAAAGACTCCGGCACCTTGCTCCCGGGTCATGGGGGGTTTCTCGATCGCCTGGATGCCCTTCTCTTTGCCTCACCGCTTGCCTATCTGCTGAAAATCAGTATATTCTGACCAGCATTGCACGTGAGGCGCAACGGCAACATGACCCTTAAAACACTTTCCATATTAGGCGCAACCGGCTCCATCGGTTCCAATGCACTGGAAGTGGTCAGGCAATTCCCGGACCGGTTCGCCGTCAGCGCGCTGGCGGCCAAGACCAATGTGACGATGCTGGCCAAACAGATCCGCGCGTTCAAGCCGCGCATGGCAGCCGTGGTCGACGCCGAACATGCCCGGCGGCTGCGGGATCTGCTGCCTGCCCGCCTGGATGTCGAGGTTGTCTGTGGTGAAGCCGGTTATGTTGCCGCAGCCACCGGTGCCGAAACCGACATGGTGTTGGGTGCCATGGTGGGTTCGGCCGGGTTGGTACCGACCTTGGCGGCCATTGATGCCGGAAAGGACATCGCCCTGGCCAACAAAGAGACCCTGGTTATGGCCGGTGCGGTGGTGATGCAAAAAATCGCCCAGCGCGGCGTCAAACTGATGCCCGTCGACAGCGAACACAGCGCTATCTTCCAAAGCACAGCCGGCCATTGCCCCGACGGGATCCGTGAGATTCTGCTGACCGCATCGGGTGGCCCGTTCTTGAAAAGGCCGATCGAAGCGTTTGCGACCATCACGCCCCAAGATGCGCTGAAACACCCCACCTGGTCCATGGGCCGGAAAATTTCCATCGACTCGGCCACCCTGATGAACAAGGGGCTGGAAGTGATCGAAGCGCGGTGGCTTTTCGACATCGACTACCAGCGCATCAAGGTTGTGGTCCACCCCCAGAGCATCGTGCACGCCATGGTGACCTATGTGGACGGAGCGGTGATTGCCCAGATGGGGATTCCGGACATGAAGATGGCCATCGCCTACGGTCTTTCCCATCCGCAACGCCTGCCCTTGACCATTCCATCGCCTGATTTTGGCCATATCGGGCCGTTGACCTTCGAGGACCCTGACCTGGAACGGTTTCCCTGCCTGAGTCTGGCTTATCGGGCCGGTGAAGCGGGCGGCACGCAACCGGCCGTGCTCAACGCCGCCAACGAAGTCGCCGTTGAGGCGTTTCTGGAGAAGCGACTGCCCTTTACCGGGATTTATCCAATTATTGCCGAGACGTTGAGCCGCCACTGCGGAGCAAGCGGATCGGACCTTGGCCAGATCATCGAAGCCGACCGCCGAGCCAGGGAAACAGCGTTTGGATTGATCCGTCGTCAGCAGTGTTGAGGTATCGACCATGACCAGTATTTTTGCTTTTGTCGTCGTTCTGGGTGTTCTCATTTTTTTCCACGAGTTGGGGCATTTCCTTGTCGCCAGGTTTTTTGGTGTCGGTGTCGAGAAATTCTCTCTGGGATTCGGCCCGCGTTTGGCCGGTAAAAAAGTGGGAATGACCGATTACCGCATTTCCGCCATTCCCCTGGGCGGCTACGTCAAAATGGTGGGGGATGAACCCGATGCCGAGCTGGAACCGGCGCTGATCCCTTATTCTTTCACCCACAAGCCGCTGTTCCAGAAAACCATGATTGTGGCGGCGGGGCCCTTTTTCAACCTGCTGCTGGCGGTGATCATCTACGCAGCCTTTTTCCTTTTCATCGGCACCGAGGATATCCGCCCGGTCGTCAGACATGTGGCTGAAGACGGTCCGGCGGCCAGGGTCGGTCTGCAGACCGGTGACGGGGTAGTGTCCGTCAACGGTACCGCGGTGGCATCCTGGAGCGACATCAATCGACTGGTGGCCCAGGGCAGGGGGCGGGACGTTCGGATCACCATCGACCGTGAGAACACCTTTCTGGAAGTCGTCGTAACCCCGCAGATGCGCATGACCAAGGATATTCTGGGCGACGATGAGCCTTATTACGACGTTGGTTTTTCGGGGTTGACGCCGCTCAAGGCTGTGGTCGGCGATGTCGCTGATGGCTATCCGGCCAAAGGGGCCGGTATGCAAAGCGGCGATCTGATCGTCGCTATCAACGACCACCCGGTGGACAGCTGGATCACGATGACCGAAATCATCGCCCAATCCGGGGGGGAACCGCTGGCGGTTCAGATTGTTCGGGGAGAGGAGCGCCTGAGCGTCGATTTGGTGCCGGTGCTGTTCAGCGAGGAGACCATGCTCGGGGAAAAAGTGGACCGCTACCGCATCGGCATCTCCTCGCCGGGCGTCACGATCCCCGAAGCGGACCTGATCATCGTCAAACGGGGACCGATCGAAGCCCTCCGGGACAGCATCGATCAGACTTACCAGGTCACGCGGCTGACCATCCTGAGTATCGGCAAGTTGATTACCGGCAGCTTGTCCACCAAGACCCTGGGCGGCCCGATCATGATCGCCGAGATGGCAGGGCAGCAGGCCAAAGCGGGGATGACCCATCTGATTTTCTTCATTGCGGTTCTGAGCATCAACCTGGCTGTGCTCAACTTCCTGCCCATTCCGGTGCTGGACGGCGGCCACCTGATGTTCTTCTTGATCGAGGCGGTCATGGGGCGGCCCATCAATACCCGCATGCGCGAGATCGCCCAGCAGGCGGGTATTTTCATTCTGATCCTGTTGATGTTTTTTGTGTTCTACAACGATATCACCCGTATATTTTCAAGCTGAGCCCTGCGAGCCATCCGGACTGGTCCGTTCACCGCTTGGTCGTTAAAAAACCGGGGCGGCCAGGATCCACTGCCCGCTGCGGCACCGCTGCAAAGGCAAACATGCAACAATCAATAGGTCAATTATGCCGCAACGAATAGAGATCGCATTAAAAGATCACCTCTTGGATCCAGAGGGGCAGTCCCTTCGCACCAAAGCCAGAAACTATTTCGGCATTGAACTGGACCGGGTCCGCACCGTTTCCGTGGTTACCATTGACGCTGATCTGAGCGTCGCTCAGGTGGACCGGGTCCGTCGGGAGATCTTCACCAACCCGGTCACGCAGGTCTCTTCCTTCGAGCCGCTGGCGGTCGATTTTGACTGGATCATCTGGGTCGGATTCCGGCCCGGCGTTAGGGACAACCCCGGAGCCACCGCTGTGGAGGCCGTGGAGGATCTGCTGCGTCTGCAATTTGAACCCGGCCAAGCCATTTACACCTCCAAACGATATTGCCTCACGGGCAGCACGCTGGCGCGCCGGGAGGTCGAAACGATCGCCGGAGAGCTGCTGGCCAACGACATCATCCAGCAGTGGGCCGTATATGGCCCCGGTCAATGGGACCCGGTCGTCGGCGTCGGGTATATTGTCCCCAAGGTGGTTCTGGATCACCATCCCCAGGTGGCTACGCTGGCAATCGACAGCGATGACACCCTGGCCCGACTCAGCGATGAGCGTGGCCTCTCGCTGAACCCGAAGGATATCCCAACGATCCGATCCTATTTTCTGAACCCGGATGTCCAGCGGCAGCGGCGGCAGGTCTCGTTGTCAGACCCCACGGATGTCGAATTGGAGTACATCTCTCAGGCGCGCAGTGATCACTGCAACCACAACACCTTTGGGGGGCGCTTTGACTATCGGGAGCTGGGCGGCGCAACCGTTGCAACCATCGACAGCCTTTTCAAGACTTTTATCCAGGACCCGACCTTGTCCCTGAAAGAGAAAAAACCGTGGGTGGTCTCCGTGCTGTGGGACAATGCCGGGGTGGGGCGTTTTGATGACCGTCACTACTATGTGATCACCGGGGAAACCCATAACTCGCCCTCCAACATGGAAGCCTACGGCGGCGCCATTACCGGTATCGTCGGTATCTACCGGGACCCCATGGGCACCGGAAAGGGCTCCAAACTGATCATGGGCAGTTACGGGTACTGCGTCGGGCCGCGTGATTACGCCGGGGATCTCAAACCGCGGCTGCACCCCCGGCGCCTGCTGGACGGCGTCATCGAAGGGGTGCGCGACGGCGGCAACAAGAGTGGCATTCCCACACCTTTCGGACAGATTCTGTTTCACCCCGGCTATCTGGGAAAATGCCTGGTGTTCGTTACGGCCCTGGGACTCATGCCGGCCGCAATCGATGGCGCGCCGTCGGATCAAAAGACCATCCTGCCCGGTGATCTGGCCGTGATGTGCGGCGGCCGCGTGGGCAAGGACGGAATTCATGGGGTGACCGCCTCTTCGGCCACATTTTCCAAGCACACGCCGGCCGGACACGTGCAAATCGGCGACCCGTACACCCAGAAAAAGATGCACGATTTTCTGCTGGAAGCGCGCGATGAGGGGCTGATTCGGTTTATCACCGACAACGGCGGCGGGGGGCTCTCCTCTTCCATCGGTGAAAGCGCTCGTTTTTCCAACGGATGTGACATTGAGCTCGAAAAAGTCCCGCTAAAATATGACGGCCTGGATCAGTGGGAGATCTGGATTTCCGAATCCCAGGAGCGCATGACCATCGCCATTGACCCCGGACATTTGGAGCGCTTTATGACGCTCTCCCGGCAGCATGCCGTCGAAAGCACGGTCATCGGCACCTACACCGACAGCGGTAAAATCCATATCACCTACAACGGGGTTACCTGTGCCTATGTGGATCTGGACCTGCTGACCTCCGCTTTCCCGCAATGGGAGTTTGAGGCGTTGTGGCAACCGCCGACCATGCGCGGTTTGACCGAGCCGGTTCTGGGTCCGCCCGAGGATTGGGCCGCGTTGATGCTGGGCCTGCTGGGTCGGCCCAACATCTGTTCCAAGGAGTGGGTCTGTCGCCAGTACGATCATGAGGTGCAGGGCACCAGCGTGATCAAACCCCTGGTCGGCGCCGGTCGGGATGTGCCCAGCGATGCCGCCGTGATCCGTCCGGTCCTGACATCCCAGCGCGGTTTGGTTTTTTCGCAGGCGCTGATACCCATGTACTCAGCCATCGACGCCTATCACATGACCACGTGCACCATTGACGAGGCCGTGCGCCGGGCCATTGCCGTGGGCGGGGACCCGGATCACCTGGGTGGCGTGGACAACTTCTGCTGGCCCAACATTCAGCACCACCCTATCAAGAACCCCGACGGCCGTTATAAGGCCGCTCAGCTGGTGCGCTCCTGCCAGGCGCTGAAAGCCATGTGTCTGGCCTATGGCATTCCGCTGTTGTCCGGCAAGGACTCCATGTACGTTGATGGCCACCTGCCGGGCCGTTATGGCGAAACCCACAAGGTGTCGGCCCTGGAAACGCTGCAGTTCTCGGTAACTGGGGTGATCGAAGATGTCTGCCGGTGTGTCAGCATGGATCTTAAAATCCCGGGAGACCGGGTCTACATCGTCGGGATCACCGCCAACGAACTGGGGGGCTCGGAGTACTATGAACACCTGGGCTACGTGGGGCTGACTGTTCCCACGGTCGACCCGCCGGTTTTTCCGCCGCTTATCGCGCCCTGGCCGAAGCCCTCAAAAAGGGGTTGGCGGCCTCCTGCCATGGCGTCTATCGTGGGGGTCTGGCCGTGCACCTGGCCCTGGTGGCCATGGCCGGTGAAGTGGGGCTGAGCGTCGATCTGGCCAAGGTGCCGTCGCGGGGTGTCGACCGGGACGACACCGTGCTCTTTTCAGAGAGCGCGGGACGGTTTATCGTCAGCGTGGCGCCTGGCAACCAGGCGGACTTCGAAAACCAGATGGCCGGCCGGCCGATGGCTTGCGTGGGACAGGTGATCGAGCGGCCGGAGTTGACCATTACCGGCTTAAACGGCAAC
>JAWOIA010000222.1:0-17400 GCA_046484885.1 Desulfosarcina sp.
GTTAAATCCGGCAATTTCTCACAGTTGATATATGTAGGAGATGTAGATTCTTATTTTTGGAAATCTCCCAATGGTAAAGCGCTTTCTAATAGCGCTACTCCCGCTCCCGTTCCAGAACCTGGGACCTTGATTTTATTGGCAACTGGTTTAATTGGAACTGCCACAGCTTACAGGAAAAAATTCAGCAAGAAATAATTTGATCTATTTTCTAACTGATTGAAGGCAAGGTTAGCATTAACTTTGCCTTTTTTATTTCATTGTATACTTAAGGAATGAAATGCACGTTTTCCAGATCCAAAATCTCTGTGATAGCTCCAACAAAGTGCAGGTCAACCCCGATTGCAGATATCCACTTCCGGTGATCCCGAAATCATTCGGTGCTCGGGTACAGATTACAATACCCTATTCAAATCGGCCGCAGGTGCTGACAAGCTCTGATAATCTGAAAAAGCTGAAAAAATTGTAGAGGATCTGAAAAACGCTGTTTTCGGAGGTGATGAAAACACCGGTTTTCCTGTACTTATGTTGCCCTGAACGAAATTTCCGGTAAGCAATCCGAAACCCATCTATCACAACAATTGACACGGCAATACGGCGCAAGGTATTCTCAATATATCACCACCGGCCAATTAAAATGATATCTACAAAAACTGTTATGTAATCCAACCTCCGCCTCATTTTTTGAAAACCTCAATATGAGGGTGCGTCACGAAGGCGAAAGATGCCAGTGTATGGGAGTCCCGACCGATAAATTATTGGTTCATCCTGGTATGGAGAAGTTAGTGGGAAAGCCGAATGCGGTAGTTCCGTATGTCCTGTTTGATGAGCGGGGATGGGAAACGAAGTCATGGCAAGTCGGACTGAGGCGGCGTATCGAAAGATACGCCAATAGCCACCGAAAACCTGATATGGCGACCATCTTCGACTCTACAGCCCTTCCGGATCAATTATCTTCCAACTTGTTCACAGACCGTCAAAGTTCAGCGCACTCTTTTAGAAAATACAACTTTGCAAAATTTATGTAATTATGTTCTTATAACATATGTAATTATCTCCACAATATTATATCCTTCTCCAAATTTAATATCATTATTCTACCTCTAAAATTTCTGTAACGCTGCAACATTTATATTAAATAATTGAATCAACTTTATTTTGCATGCTTTTTGCATAAAATATAGTTATCTTTTAATCCATAGTTAATGATAGGTTTTTAGGCTATTATTTCATATTTTTAACAAAAGGCAGAAATGGTTAGGCGAATTCATTTATTCATTGGATTTGGTGTGTTTTTACTCTTGCTTTCATGTGCATCCCAAAAGATGGTAAAAAACGCGCCGACACCGAAGTTCAATGGCATCGTGTTGGCAAAAGATGTCGACGCCTCCGGAACAGTCGGTGTCCCGGTAGAGCCAACCAGCCATTTTTATAATAATGACATACAGGTAGTCGCCTTTCTCTCAATTGAAGACGTGACCGGATCCCATAAGCTTCGATGGGAATGGATCGCACCGGATGGTGGAATCTATTTGGTCAGCAACGATTACTCGATCGTAGTAAACAAGGGGAAATACTTGCCCAAGGTGACTGCCTGGCACCGAATTACCATAAACTACGAGCCTGCTGCCGACACACTTGGAGAATGGAAGGTTGCAGTCTATGTCGATGATGAGTTAGTCGATGTAAAACCGTTTACGTTGACTGAAAAGGCCGATTCTTGACACTGCTGAAAAATGTTTTTCCAAGACCCTTTACGAAAGATTGAGGCCTGATTATCGGCAAAGATAATTTTAATAGTCAGCCAAATGTCAAGTTTACACGAAAGGATGCGCTAATCATCAAAAATTATTTTGTACGGATGATGGGTGTACCCGAAGAAAATATCATCTCTTTGATAGACAGCGAGTCAACCAAGGGCCGAATCGTAGGAGTATGTCCATGAGGATGTCAATAAAGTTCATCATCGGCTGGATGATTCTATCGATGCTCGCGATCAATTTTCCTGGTAGTACTCTATGTAATGCAGCTTCGTTGTATGCTCAAGCCAATTTGTTTTATACTAAAACCCGGCATAAGCCCGAGGTATTGTCCACGCCTGAACAAGATATACCGCGGACGGAGTTTGAAAAAACGGAGAAAAAAGGCCTAACCAAGTGGGCATGGATCGGCCTTGGGGTAATTGCCGTTGGCTGCGCGGCGTTGGCGATAGGTGGTGGTGGCGGTGGCGATGATCGTAGTGATGGAACGGGAAATGTTTCAATTACCTGGTAATTTTAGCTGGTTATTGATCCAAATGCTGATTTTTAGTTTGATGCGTTAAGTTGGGGTTACCCTATGGTTGATCGAGATTACACAGGTAGGCTTGCAGCCATTTTCAATACTGGCACTATCTTTAATTGTCATCTGAGGTATTATAAAAATAGCGAGATAAGCCACGCTAAGACTCACACTTTCTTTCGTACATCAATCAGAGACCTTTCTTTCGCATCTCTGATATCTCTTTTATGTATTTCTCTGCTATGGGGCTGCGGAAATGATGTCCAAGGCGTTTCAACTTCAGGGTATTCTGATACCGGATCGGCTTCCTTGACCATTCAATGGCATGACACTCAGTATTTTCAAAATTCAAAGGCTGTGCAAACTTCTTTAAATTGTCAGGCAAGTGGCATTGAGCTTGTTGTATGCAATGTATATGACACTTCAACCGGCACATTGCTGGCCATCGGCGGTCCCTGGGACTGTGCGGCACACAGCGGTACAATAAATGGCATTCCGGTAGGTCAGGATAGAACCTTTGTGTTATGTGCAGAAGATTTCAACGGCAACGTGAAATGGCGGGGGGAAGTAACCGGAGTTACGATAGTCGCTGGTCAAAACAACGAGAAGGTAAACGTTGACGCCTATCAGTTTGTCCCTTACCTGATTTTTCCAGACAACGGCGATATAGTTGATCCGGACTCTACATCTCTTGAGTGGGAGCCTCTCGCCAATGCTGTTGAGTATATTGTGCAGATTGCAACGGACGAGGATTTTGATGATATTATAATTGATCAAACGACTCCCGGTCCAACTTATGAGCCTGCGATACTAACACCATCAACTAAGTACTACTGGAAAATTTCGGGGATCGATCTATATGCCAACATTGGATCTGAATCGGAAACAAGAAACTTTATCACCTCCGATTGTACGTATTCGATTTCTTCCAACAATAACACGATCAGTTCAGATGGTGGAACAGGGACATTTTCTGTATCTACATCGTCAGCCAGTTGTGAGTGGTATGCGGAAGCAAATGTGACCTGGGTGAAAATCACCTCCGAATCCAGCGGTATCGGCGATGGTATGGTAACTTACACGGTTTCGCCCAATACCGGCGCTGCCCGAACGGCGGTAATCACCATTGCCGGTCAAACACATACGGTTATTCAGGATCCCGCATTAGGTTCTCTGAAAGTGACAATTTACCCGCCCGAAGCTGTCTCAGCCGG
Source organism: Desulfosarcina sp. (assembly GCA_046484885.1). GTDB lineage: Bacteria > Desulfobacterota > Desulfobacteria > Desulfobacterales > Desulfosarcinaceae > Desulfosarcina. The sequence goes on from JAWOIA010000222.1 coordinate 3,492, forward strand.
TGCCAGATGGCGTGTGGATGGAGGGGATTGGAACAGCAGTGGGGATACGCAGAACGGACTTTCGGTTGGCAATCATCTATTGGAGTTCAATACGATACCCGGCTGGATCAAACCAACCGGTCAAACGGTAACAATTAACAATAATCAGACGACGGAAACCAGCGGCGAGTATAGCCAGAATATAGTTATTGATCTTAGCGTTTATGCTTATAAAATCAAAAATGAATATTATGCCGACCTTACTTGGTCAGGGGCAAATTCAACGTCTGTGGATGTCTACCGTGACGGTTCCATAATTGCTACTACTCTCAATAGCGGGGCATACACTGATGGTTCTTTTAGGACGAAAACCCCGGCAACCTACCAATTATGCGAGGCCGGAACATCGATTTGCTCAAACATGGTTACCGTAAGCTGGTAAGACCTCTGACCAAATCTGAGTAAGTGTCGAAAGCAGTTTATTTGAACATTATATTAAATGTTTAACCTTTGATATCTCCAACTTAGTGCAGGTCAGCGCCAATTACAGATATTCACATTTTGTTCATCCGAAATCATCCAGAGCCTCGGTGCAGATTACAATACCATATCTAAGCATTAACCCAATTGCAGATTTGTTGAGATCAATCCCAAGGGCTGCCTATTGTCAATTTGTAAGATAGACTTTCCATTCGTCCATGCAGACGAAGGCAGCCCATAGGCAGATATCATCAACACTAGACGCGCGGGTACCGCGTCGCCTGCATGGGCTTATTCGCGTTCCTATGTGAATCGTCTATCAGACTTCCTGTCTGATACGGTTTTCCTGGCTTTCTCAAGCCAACCAGTCCGAACCTTCGCTTGTGAATCGAACTCCGGCACGTAGGGCTTGATGTCCAAAAGCGGAGTTTCATCGAGCATGTCCACGTTGATGATGTGAATCGTGCCGCCTTCTATTCGATCGAGTTGGACTACCGACAGTCCGATGGGGTTTGGTCGCATGGGAGCGCGCGTGGCGAAGAGCCCTCGGGGCTCGACGTCCATGAATGGTACGACCTGAAGTCTGAACCCTTGACTGCGATGGAAGACGTAGAGGAGCACAATATGGGAGAACCCGTCGAGATCCTTCAGCCCGGCCTGATACTCACTGAAAACCTCGACCGTCCCACTCACTCCGGCTGCGCCGGCAGGCTGAATCGGCATGCCAGTCAGATCAGCAAACGGCGTGTGGATAAGTCCTATGGGTTTCATTTCCATCATCTGCTCACGCGAACAGTGGCAATAGGTGGAAAATTCTCCACGTATTGCGGTTATAAAATGGACTATTTTCCACGTATTGGCATATTACGGACGAAAAGTGAATGGTGATTTGTTGAGTGTTGTCAGAGCAGGCGACAGCAGGGGGTTGATCTTTCATAAACCTCTTTTTCCACTAGTTATAAAGTCAGGATACAATGCCGCGGCGCACCCAGGACAGATGGCATGACTGAATTGGGTTCCAGAGTGGTCCTGGATATATTTTTCAACCTGATGCCAATGACCATTATCGTCACGGATCATTTTACAAGCGGCGCATATGGGCAACAAACGTTTAAGGTTTCGAATTGGCGGGTCTTTATCGTTGAGTTTGGAAATATTTCTTGAAACTACGATCACTCTGATCGGAGTTCCGTCCGGGTCTTTCATGGCAACATTGGCGGTGCGATTAAAGTACACCCTTTTCCCATAATTATCCATAACTGCGGTTTGCTCATGGACCATGCCATCCCGAAAAGCTAGTACGGTAATGCAAGGCGATGGCTCACAGGGACTGGATCTGCCGTGGTAAGCCTCATAACATTTTCTGCCGGCGAGATTATTTCCAAATTTGTTTTTGGCGATATCGCTTGCCCATATGATATTCAGGTCGGGGTCCATTATGATGATGTGGGCAGGTATGGATTGGAGCATTGCCGACAGAGATGAATCACTTACCCGGTATTTGCCAAAGTCAGCCATCTTTCACCACCGATGTAGAGGCATTAAATCAGGGAGCGTGGATCAGGATTTCACAGCCAATTTGAGCAATTCTTGTACCACCGGCAATTATCGCCGGGCATGGAGGGATTGTTGGGAGGGCATCGTGGCGGTATCATGCCGGATCGCTGTTTTGAAAGCTATTACGCCGACACCCGAGTTAAACTCAAAACGGTCCCATGTTCACCTTTGACCAACCGCCCTTATAAAAAGGTCACAACTCAAGCGTTCGAATCCAATCGAAAACCAAAAATGCAGCACTTCTACCTGAATGTCATTCATCATTGCCGGCATGGGTTCAGGCGCTCATTTAAAACTATTTTTCGCGAAGGTAAAGCCTGCAATTTTCACAACCAATCGAATTAACTAAATAAAATAGGTCTAGGCATAACCCCTACATATTGTTGTATATTCTCAGGGAATGCCGCTTGCTCCTGAGCCGATCGTCAAGGCCGATGGTGATGCCAAAAACGACTGTGAACGCTCTGCACGCGCTCAAGGCTTGCGCCATGTCCTTTGTGCTGGTGGCAAAGCCCACCGATCACAAGCTTTTGTTCCAGTGGGTCGAAGAACTTGAGGCCTTAGGCGGCGTTGACCACATCGAGCGATACGAGCAAAAGGGCCGACGCCATCTTTACCGCTGGGTGAATCAAGTACCTTTAAACGGCAGCCGCAATGCTGGAGGTCATCAAAATCAGCGAGCGCCAGAATCGTCATGCCTACAGCTTCCAGTAAGGGTCGTAGCCGTAGTATTTGTAGATGCTGTTTCCCCAATCCCTGTCCGCGAAATCCGGCCACTTGGCGTCCTGGTCAAACCCGGGAGCGGCCTTCAGCTTTTCCTTGTCCACGTTGAGGATGAGCTTGTTCTCATGCTGGGCGAACTCGAATGCACTCCAAGGCATGGCGAACAGCTTGTTCCCCATACCCAAGAAGCCACCGAAGGAGAGAACCGCGTAGGCCACGCGACCTTCCTTGGCGTCGATAACCAGTTCGTGGATCTTGCCCAGATTTTCATCCTGGCGATTGACTACCGCCTCACCGATGATTTTGGATGCTGAGACGACACCGTACATTTCCGCTTTTTCCCTGCTCGTTACTGTCATAGCTTCACCTTTAGCCTCTCGTTCATAGTTGTTGAGTTACGTTGGGACCCTTTGGCCATAAGGGCCATGATCATACAGGGCAATTCGCAAGTGTCCTGCCAGCAGGTTAAGAAAAATTAAAATGTTAGATTATTCCATGAATATAAATGGTTGGATCAATAGAAAAAACAACAGAAAAGCTTGAAGAGAATCCTGCGGCCTCACTATTTGGTGGAGCCTCAGCATTTTGAGGGTCGCGTCGATAAGAGGTTGACAGCTTATGAACCTGACTTCTTGGTCTCCGGCCGGACGATCCCGAGCTTTTGCATCCTCGCTCGTAAGGTACTCGGATTGAGGCCCAGGATCGCTGCAGCTCCTTCCTTTCCCTCGATGAGCCATCGCCGTTCGGGATGAAGTTTTCATCTTGAAAAACCTGGTCGAGATAGGTTTACCTCCGTTCCCAGAACGAAAAAGGCAACCGCTGGGTGGAACGGATAACGGACTTTATAAAATTTTTCTCCCTCTCCTTCCACATCTTTGGATTTTGTTGATTAGAACATCTGATTATAATTATTGCCGCCCTTGCAGATCGCGGTGGCGGCTATATCATTCGAGTGCTCCATGAATCATGGTGGCATTTAAAAATAAATCTATGGTCGGGACTGTGATCCAGTATACTACCCTACCATTTTATAAAGCACTGGCCGTGAGGCTTCAGCGCAAGGAGACGTACCATGAAAAGAAAATATCAGCTTAATGTCCGTCGTTTTTATACCATCGTGGCAGCAACCTCTATCATTGCCATGGCAGCGATTCCCGCTATGTCAGGTGATTACGCTGCATTGGAAGGTGTTAAGAGCCTTAAAACCGTTTTTGATGTCACCCACGGATCACCCCAGACAGCTAACATTGTATTTTGGGCCGTCAACAATGTGAATGATGATGGTAGCGTTCGTGCCCTTTCACAACCACCGCAAATTGTCGTCGTGTTTCATGGCCCGTCGGTGAAAATGATTTCAACAGACCGAAGCGGATTCAAAGAATCTGATCATGAAGAGTTGGATAAGTTCACTGACACCATCCGCCAAATGAAAGCGAGTGGAGTAAATTTTGAGGTCTGCGATTATGCCCTAAAAGTAATGGGCGTTGACCCCAAAACTGTAATGCCGGAAGTGGACCACGTCCCTAACGGTTTCATCTCTATTGCTGGATACCAAGCACAAGGTTACTCCGTGATTACCATAAATTAGAGTAAAGAACACCTCTTTGATGTGATAAGTTAAACTCGAATATTAAATAAAAGTGGTCATATACAGCTCAGCGTATATGGCCATTTCTTATACATAATAGAACTATGTATCCTTAGCGAAAGAAAATAATCTTTGAGTTGCGTTTACTCCAACAAAGTACAGGTCGGCACCGATTACAGATATGCACATTTCGTTCATCTGGAACCATGCATGGCCCTCTTACAGATTACAATACCTACTCTCAAGTTTCCATACGGCCATATTCGAACTGGCTACCGAAGGGTCGGCAGTTACACAGCGTGGGTACCCACCACGAGGCCCTTTTGAATCATCAGGTGGATTCGGAGAGGCGTTTGAGAGCGGCGGTGAAGCTCTTCTAAGGGAAGGATCAAATAATATCGGCCACAGCTCCTGGGAAACCGGGGGCCGTTTTCAGTTCACCCGATCAAAAAAAACGGCCATGAGGTGTGGAATCCGAGTCGAAGAGCCTGGAAAGCATCGGACCGTTTTTTTTTGGTGGTGGGTTTCTGTTATGAAAACGTGTGAATTTGCCCCGACCCTGCCGACGCGATGGAAAATATTTCTGGGGGTAACTATGGGGGTAACTGCAAAACTATTGAAAATAAAAACATATCAAAAACATAATGTTATTGATAGAATTAGATAGCCTGCATCGCCAGTCGAGGGGTTTTTTATCTTCGGACGGACACGGTTTAGGGCGGAGAGGCTGGTTGCAGCCCGCAAAAGGATGCCATGGGTTCGAAGACCTGATCATCATGCCGCAGCGTCAACTCTTCCATGATGAACAAGGCGGCGATGCTGATATCGATTGCTTTACGGACGGTAGTGCCGGATTTTCGAAGGCTGCGGCAATTCTGAACGCTTTGAACGGCAACAGCGTGTCCACCGATGCGACGAAACTGCAGCGGGAGCGATTCGGCTCTTTTTTTTGTCGCCCATTTAAGCTATATTTTGTCTTCTCAGCGCGACACTTGATCAACCGATGCCCGTCCTTGCGCGTGCCACTTAGCATGACCCAACATTGCTGGGCAGAGCGCCGGTCTGGAATCCGTTCGGTCCGAGCACAATACGGATCCGGTAAATACCGGCCGTATAGAGTCGACGCGTGTGAAAAATGCCTTACCTGGGTGGATGGGCAAAGGTCGAATTGTTCGTCGCGCTACGAAACCCTCAATGGCTATCACCATTGACTTTTTTCGAGACTGTCACCGTTGAACGGGGGGAATCAGATGAAGAGTAAAAAATGGGTATACCTGTTTAGCGAACTGGAACAGGTGTTGGATTATGTCGGCGGCAAATGGGACAGCGTGCGGGGACTTTTCGGCGGTAAAGGTGCCAATTTGGCGGACATGCATCGCATCGGTGTGCCGGTGCCGCCCGGGTTCACGGTCACCACCGAGGCCTGCAACGCCTATCTGGCCGGCGGGGGGGTCTTGCCCGACGGCATGTGGGACCAGGAGCTGCACGCGCTTATGGCCATCGAGGAGTTGACGGGCAAAACCTTCGGTGACGGCGACAATCCGCTGCTGGTGTCGTGCCGTTCCGGCGCCAAATTCTCCATGCCGGGGATGATGGACACGGTTCTCAACATCGGGCTCAACGACGAGACCGCCGAGGGGCTGATCACCCACACCCGGGATCCGCGATTCGTTTACGATGCCTACCGCCGCCTGATCCAGATGTTCGGAGCGGTGGTCATGGGCATCCCGGACCAAGCGTTCGAGGAGGCCATCGAACGGGCCAGGCGCAAAGCCGGAGTCGCCACGGATGCCGGTCTGACGGCGGACGACTGGCAGGCGCTTGCCCAACAATTCAAAACCATCTTTCGCAGCCGCACCCAAGTGGACTTTCCCCAGGATCCGGTCGAGCAGCTCAAAATGGCCACTGAGGCGGTGTTCAAGAGCTGGAACGGCAAGCGGGCCATGGACTACCGCAACGCCGCCGGCATTGCCCACGACCTGGGCACGGCCGTCAACATCGTCGCCATGGTCTTCGGCAACATGGGCGAAGACTGCGCCACCGGCGTTGCCATGACGCGCAACGGCGCCACGGGCGCCCCCAAGATCGAAGGGGACTACCTGATCAACGCCCAAGGCGAGGATGTGGTGGCGGGCATCCGTATGACCAAGGATATTGAACAATTGGCCAATGACATGCCCGAGGCCTACAACGAGTTGAAGCGCATCGCCGGTTCCCTGGAAAAGCACTACCGCGACATGCAGGACATCGAATTTACCATCGAAAAAGGCAAACTCTGGATGTTGCAGACCCGGGACGGCAAGCGCACCGCCCAGGCGGCCGTGCGCATTGCCGTTGACATGCAGGAAGACGGACTGATCAGCAAAGAGGAGGCGGTGGCCCGGGTGGCTCCCGAGCAGATCGACTTCTTTCTGCACCACCAGTTTGACAACAAGGCCCTATCCGAGGCACGGACCGAAGGCAAACTGCTAGCCCAGGGCCTCAACGTCTCCCCGGGAGCAGCCTTCGGGGTGGTGGCCTTTGATGCCGACCTGGCGGAAACCTGGGCCAAAGAACAGGGCAAACCGGTGATCATGGTGCGGCCGGAAACCAAGCCGGACGATGTGCACGGGATGCTGGCAGCCAAGGGTATTCTTACCAGCCGCGGCGGCCGCACCAGCCATGCGGCCCTTGTGGCCCGGCAATTTGGAAAACCCGCCGTGGTTGGTGTTGCGGAGCTGGCCATCGACTTGAACAAGCGGCGTATGGTCGTGGGCGAACGGGTGATTCAGGAGGGTGATTGGCTCTCCCTGGACGGTAACACCGGGGAGGTGTTCTTGGGCCAGCTCAAAACTATGGTGCCGGATATTCGGGACCTGTGGTTGATCAAACTGCTCAACTGGGCCGATGAAATCCGCACCCTGGGGGTGTGGGCTAACGCCGACTACCCCGCCGACGCCCAGCGGGCCCGGGAATACGGCGCCCAGGGCATCGGTCTGTGCCGCTCGGAACACATGTTTTTCGAAAGCGAGCGCCTGCCCTATGTCCAGCAGATGATCATGGCCAACCTGCCCATCGAGCGGCGCGAAGCGCTCAAGGCCCTGCTGCCGTTCCAACGGGAGGATTTCGTCGGACTGTTCCGGAAGATGGACGGTCTGCCGGTGATCATCCGGCTGATCGATCCACCGTTGCACGAATTTCTACCCGATCTGGTGGAACTGATCAACGAGCTGGCCGACCTGAAAATGCGCATCAAACACGCTCCGAACCTGGCGGAGGTCGACAACCTGCTTCAGCAGATCCGCAGCAAAGAGCGCATCCGGGCACAGGTCGAACGGCTGAGCGAGAAGAACCCCATGCTGGGGATGCGGGGGGTGCGCCTGGGCATTCAGATTCCCGAAGTGACCATCATGCAGGTGCGGGCTATTTTCGAAGCGGCCTGTGAGGCGACCAAGGAGGATATCAAAGTCTTCCCCAAGGTGATGATTCCCCTGACCAGCCATGCGAACGAACTGCGGGTACAACGGGAAGCGCTGGAGGCCGAAGCCAAGAAGGTGATGGCCGAACAGGGCATCACCATCGATTACAAGTTCGGCACCATGATCGAGCTGCCCCGGGCCGCCGTGACCGCCGACCAGATCGCCGAGTTCGCCCAGTTTTTCTCCTTTGGGACCAACGACCTGACCCAGACCACCTATGGTATTTCCCGGGACGACGCCGAGGCCGGTTTCCTGATCGGCTACATCAACCAGGGCATTCTGCCGGACAACCCCTTCGCCACGCTGGACCGCGACGGGGTCGCGGAGCTGATGCGCATCGCGGTGGCCAAGGGCCGGCGCACCCGGCCCGATCTCGAGTGCGGCATTTGCGGGGAACATGGCGGCGACCCGGCATCCATCGCCATTTGCCACGAACTGGGTCTCGACTATGTTTCGTGCTCGCCGTTCCGCGTCCCCATCGCCCGGCTGGCCGCCGCCCACGCGGCGTTGAAGTACCGATAAGCCGTGCGTACAACTCAAAGGGCGCGATGCGTGCGGCCGCGCAAAAGAAAGGAGTCAAGTCTGCTCTTGACGCATTTCAATCCGCGACCACATGCTGGGATTACAACCGGGCCGGGCAAAACTCGGGAGGTGACGATGGGGGCGGTCGCGAAAAACAAGTTCTTATCACCGATCCGGCGCAGCAGTTGCGGGCAGGTGACCGACGCGGCAGCATGAGCATGACCGATCTTTCCGGCAAGACCGCGCTTGTCACCGGCGCTTCCTCCGGGCTCGGGGCCCATTTCGCGCGCACGCTGGGGCGCGCGGGTGCGCGTGTCGGGCTGCTCGCGCGCAGCGAGGGCAAGCTGCGGGCGCTAGCGGACGCGCTTGTGGCCGGGGGCATCGAGGCAACGGTTTTTCCGGCTGACGTGACCGACCGCGCCGCGCTCGACGAAGCCGTGGCCGCCGCTGACGCGGCGCTTGGCGGCATCGACATCCTCGTCAACAACGCCGGCATCGCGCGCACGGTGCGCTTTCTCGACATGAGCGAGGAAGACTGGGCGGCGGTGCTCGAGGTCGATCTCAACGGTGTCTGGCGGACCGGCCAGGCGGTCGCGCGGGTCATGGTCACGCGCGGGCGTGGCGGCAGCATAGTCAATATCGCCTCGGTGCTGGGTCTTCTCGTCCAGCCGACCCAGGCCAATTACGCAACGGCGAAGGCCGGCGTGCTGCACCTGACGCGCAGCATGGCGCGCGAGCTTGCGCGCGAGGGTATCCGCGTGAACGCGATCGCGCCGGGCTATTTCAGAACCGAGATGAATTTCGACTTCTTCGACAGCGACGCCGGCGTGGCGCTCCTCAAGAAACTCCTGCCCCGCAGGCTCGGGCGTCTGGAAGAACTCGACGGGCCGCTCTTGCTGCTGGCCTCCGATGCGGGCAGTTTCATGACCGGAACCACTCTCATCGTCGACGGTGGCACGCATCTCGCGGGGGCATGAATGGACTTTGGGCTTTCTGGCTCCGGCTAAAAAACACACCGGGACTCAGCCTCACCTTTCTGAGAACCCCCTCGCCGCGCTTTAGCGCCATGCTGATCGAAGGTTGCGTCAAGTCCATGCCGGTTCATTCAGCTCTTCCGGCGCACCACAAAAAACTCGTAGGCGTAGTAGTCCGAGTACCTTTGGTGCATCTCGGGTTCCTGCGCAAGCTGATCAAGCACGGCGAGCGCTTCGTCGTCGTCCGCGTACTTACCGCGCAGCTCCTTGATACGAATCCCCATCGGCGTGTAAAAATCATCCCACCAGGCCTCGTCCGGCAAAGTGAAGTGCCCGATCAGCGAGAAACCGGACTTGTCGATGGTCGCCAGGACGTCGCGAACTCTGCCCATGGTCGGGTAGTCCAAGTCGAAGTTCGCTTTGACCTCGGGCGGCGGGTCCCCCTTGCACCATACCGCGTCGGTGAAGGCGAGGTAGCCACCGGGACTCAACAGTCCATGACAGATCCGCAGGGCATTCCCGATGCCGATGTTGTAGAGCGCCCCCTCGGACCAGACGAGGTCGACGCTCGCAGGCGGCAGCCCAGGTTTGGCCATGTCGCCGACCATAGGCCGAATCCGATCGGCGAGCCCCCGCACAGCCACCGTCGCGCGCAATCGCTCGATGCTCGGAGCATGGCTGTCCACGGCCACGATGGGCCCTGATGTGAGTTCGGCCAGATGGAGTGTCTGCCCGCCGCCGCCGCAGCCCAGATCGAGCACCTCCGGCGTGGGCGGCAGATCGCGACAGAAGGCGAGTGCCCTTGCGGCGCAGGCGCGGTTGCCCGGACCCTGCCGGGGGAGCGACTCATAGAGCTCGAAAAAGATCGGCCAGAAGCGCGGCGGGGATCCGTTCATGTCAGGCCCCTCCGTTGGAAACAGGTCGCAGCCCCAGGAACACCTCGTGTCCGGTGTCGCTGCACGAGCTGTGCTCGAAGGGGACCACGAGCGGCTCGAAGCCGGCGGCCGCGATCAGCTCCAGCCACACGGCTCGCGGGAACAGACCCATAAAGTGACGGTCGTGGATGACCTCGACGGCTCCGTTCTCGTCTCTCAACAGGTACGCCATGTCGGTCACATACCTGTCGGTCCGTGAGTCGGGAACCCACCGCCATTCGAGGTAGCGCAGGGCGCGCCCATTCCCATCGCTGCCGCCGGTCCCGGTGCCCGGCTCGAAGGTCTCCGAGACCAAATCCGGCTGGAACATCGCGACCCCGCCAGGGGCGGTGTGCTCGAAGGCCGTGGCAATGGCGCGGAAAAGATCGGTGCGCGAGGTCATATGGCTGACCGCGTCGTGCACCAGAACGCAATCAAAGATGCGTCCGAGCCGGACTGAGCGCATATCGCCCTGAATGTGCTCGCACTCCGGGTTGAGGCGGCGGCTGAGCGCAAGCATAGCCGGTTCCAGGTCGACGAGCGTACAGGCCAATGTCGCCTTCAAGTGGGCGGCATTGTGGCCGCCGCCGCTGCCGAGATCAAGCAGGGTCCGAGGCGGCCACCGACAGTGGGCTTCGAACAAACGCAGGTAAAAGGCGGCCTCTTCGGCGTAGTCGCCCACCGGCGTCAAAAGCGGATACCAGTCCGCCAGGTCGCGGTAGAGCCTGGGGACCTGGCTGGAAGTTGTTTCGTGTTTTTTTACCACATCCAACACCCTAATTCCTCATCCATCTTATTGGTTAGCGTCCATCCAGAAACGAGGAATTTTGGTCGAGATCAAGGCATGCGAAAAATTTTACCACAGGCATATAGTTGATATTCAGAGGAAAAAATTTTGAGCATAACGCCGATATCGGGCGAAATAACCGTTTATGGATGGACACTGGTTAAATCCAGCGCCCCCCTGACTATGCTCAGCGGAGAAAGAAGAACTGAACTCCGGCGAGAAGAATGATGGTAAAAATTACGGTTGCCCCGATTCCCGCCTTCATATAGTCCCTGGTCCGGTAACCGCCTGGTCGCATGATCAGGGCGTTTACCTGATGGGTCGGCAGCACAAAGGTGTTTGAGGCCGACAGGGCCACCGCCATTGCCGCAACTACCGGACTTGTACCCACCGTCACCGCCATGTTCATGGCAAGGGGGACCATCAGAACCACCGCCCCGACATTGGAGGCAATGAGTGAAAAAAAGGCACTGAGAACTGAAATGACCAGTATCAGCAACAGGGGTGAGGGTGTGCCCACAGCTGCCAGCACCTGGGAGGCAATATAGGCGGCGGCACCGGTCTTTTCAAAGGCAGTTCCAAGAGGAATCAATCCGGAAAGGAGAAAGACCGTGCGCCAGTCTACAGCCTCGTAGGCACGGTCGGCACGAATAACCTTGGTAATAATCATGCCCAGTGCTCCGGTGAGCAGAGCGATGGATAATTTCACCTGAAAACTCAGGGCCATGACCAGGGGGAGGAAGAGAAAGAAAAGGGCAGAACGGGTACGCCCCGGGGTCAGGTCTTCACCCCTGATCTCCTCGATGAAGGCGATATCCATTTTTTTAGCAAGAAGCTGAAACTGCTGCCATTTTCCCTGCATGAGAATGGTATCCCCCTGGCGCAGCTGTGTCACATTGATATTGTCCATGATGATCTCATCACCACGAACGATGGCAAGGGGGTTAACCCGATACAGGGGGCGAAACTGCAGCTCTTCCATGCTGTGGCCGCTGAGATTGGAATGGGGGATGACCACACCCTCAACAACCCCGGAGACCTCGGGATAATTCTCCTCCCGGAAGACATCGTGCTCCTCCAGCAACAGCCAGCCATGATCCTGCGCAACCTTACGGATACGCTCTTCCGAACATATCACCCAGAGGCTGTCTCCGGGTTCGATATGGGTGTCTCTGGTTGGCGCCAGATCCTTGACCTTGCCCTCGTTCCTGGCCACCCCCACCACCGTTACATGGTAACGGGGGCGAAGTTCCAGTTCACCCAGAGTTTGGGTCGGATAGTAGGGGGGAACCTTCAGTTCGTAACCTTTGCCGACATCAGACCCATAAATCTCCTGAAGCCTTTTGTCCATGGTGTTTTCTTCAAGAAGACAGGCGTCCCTGGGGAGAAGTTTTCTGCCGAAAAGGAAAAAATAGAGCAGAATACCAAGCAGGAGGGCAATGCCTATGGGGGTAACGGCAAGGAGTCCCAGAGGTACAAAGGGTGTATCGCCGACCACTGCGGTGTTGTTCTGCCACCAGGAGTTCATCAGATCATTGAGCATGATCAGAGGACTGGAGCCGACCAGGGTCAGACAGCCACCGGTAATGGCACAGAAACCCATGGGCATGAGGATGCGGCCGGCGGAGATGTTGAGCCGTCTGCTGATCCGCATGGTTGCCGGCAAAAACAGGGCGGCAGCCCCGATATTCTGCATAAAGCTGGAAATAACGGCGACCGTTGCCGAAACCACCACCATTATCCGCCCTTCGCTTCCACCTGCCACCTTGATGATCTGCTCGGCAACCAGATTCATGACCCCTGTTTTGTTGAGTCCGGCGCCAATAATCATGACTGCAATGATGGAGACAACCGCATTGGAGCTCAGTCCGGCGACCGCTTCTTCGGGGGTAAGCACTCCCGTCAACGGCAGCAGCACCATCATCAGGATACCGACCAGATCAACACGCAGGAGATCAAAGACAAAGAGAATGATGGCCAGTCCGAGCAGGCCGAAAACGATGATCATCTGTGTTGTTACCGTTGACTCCATCTCTTTTTGTCCCTCGTTGAAGGTGACCGTCTTTTTTGGCCAGCAGATACCCGTTCCCTTCGGGATGCCGTACTCTCCGGCTATATCGGTGAGCAGAAAAAAATCTTTGCGGATCTCTCGACACCCGTCGACGTATACCAGACGATCAGCGGCCTTGGCAAGAACCTCGCTGTTGAGTCCAATGGGTCGCGGGGGAGACTGTGCCTGTGCGGAAACGTCGTCAAGGCCGCGCTGCACCGGCACGTGAGAAAGGGGGTCACGTCTGCTCTTAACCCCTTTCTCCTGCGAAAACATACAGGTCTGCGGCCACTTCGCGGTGATCGCATCCCGAAGTTCCAAGGGCTCCAGCCAAGCCTGAGGGATGGTCTCGGCACCATATAGAGTGCCCAGCAGATTCCCTAATTCCGGCTCTTTATCAAATTGTCGATCAGCTTGACCATGGTTTCCTTGTCCGCCGGATTGCTCTCGGCGATCATCAGCGTGATGGCCACCAGGGCATTGCCGGCGATCCGCTTGGAACCGTCTTTGCGGTAAAGGGCCTTGTTGCTGCATAGAAAAACGACGAACAGGGCGGCGGCGATGCGTTTATTACCGTCGCTCAAGGCGTGGTTCTTGACCACAAAATAAAGCAGGTTGGCAGCTTTTTTCCTCGATGCTGGGATAGAGCTCTTCACCATCGACGGTCTGATGGACAGCGCCCAGGGCGCTTTTGAATCCCTGGTCATTTCCCAATCCTGCACCCGCAACCGCATTTCATTGAGGGTGAACCCCCTCACCAGGTGCCCCTGCAGCACATTGGCGGCCCAGATGCGAAACTGGGTGCCGCGTTTGGAGTTTGCCATGGAAAAGAATATTTTTGCGCATTGACCGCGATTTGAATGCTTTCCATCTGGGC
>JAWOIA010000060.1:0-4895 GCA_046484885.1 Desulfosarcina sp.
GGTCAGCAGGCTGCTGTCCCACTCGCCAAGCGCGGTGCTGCCAAAGCTCACCGCGCGGATTTCAGAACCCTCGGCCAAACGGGATTCGACCGCATCCAGGGCGGGCTTTGGGTCACCAATCCGCCAGCTGCCGGTCATGTCAAGCACCAGGCGGTCCGGCGCGGGCTGCTGGAGGTGAATGTCGTTGGGCATCTGCCCTGCCCTCACACTTCAAAAATTTACAACAGGAGGCCGGAGGCGTCCGGCAACGCCCCTGCATTGCTCAACGGCTTGAAAAATAACACGTTAGAGGTCCAAAGGGAAGCAGCAAGCGCTTCACCGGCCGACGGGCCCTTGGCCGCAGCAGCACCACGAAAAAAAAGATCCCGCCTCCGATTGAGGAGGAAGGATCTTTGAGGGGGGTGATGTTTTCAGGCCTGCTGCGGCCATTTGCGAATGACCTGCTTGCGGGCGTCGGTGATGGTGATGGTCACGCCGTGATCGCCATCCAGGCGATGAGTGGCACAGCTGATTCATGGGTCGTAGGCGCGCACCGCCATTTCGATGCGGTTTAAAATCCCTTCGGTGACCTCCCCGTTGCGAATCAAGGCGCGGGCCGCCTGGTTGACGCTCATGTTCATCGGCCCGAGGTTGTGGGTGGTGCCGACGATCATGTTGGCGCTCACGATCAGGCCGTTTTGATCGGTGGTGTAGTCATGCAGCAGGGTTCCGCGCGGGGCTTCTACGCAGCCGACCCCCCGGCCGGCGCGCGGTTCGACCGCGGCGCGCACGTTGGGATCCGTGATCGCGGCATCCTGCAGGATCTCAATCGCACGTTCACAGGCGTAAACCTCTTCGATCAGGCGGGCGTAGTGGTACAGCAGGGTCGCCTGAGCCGGTCGGCCGAAGGCGGCCCGGAATTCCTCCAGTTCGGCCTGGGCGCGCGGGGTCGCGATCTTGTCGGCGACGTTGATGCGCGCCAGGGTGTTGGCGCGGTATACGCCTTTGGGGTTTTCGAGGTCCAACGAGAACCCCTCGCCCCAGCAGCGGGCATAGGGAAACTTGCCGTAGGAGTTGGGCTCGACATGCTCGCCGATAAAATCGATGTAATCCTGGGGGTCGAACGCCACGAAGTCGCCGTCGGGCTTCATCAGACGGATCTTGCCGTCGTAGAGGTTCAGCGCCCCTTGGGGATCCACGGTGCCCATGAAGCCGGTCGTGATGACGCCCAAAGTCTGGATGGTGTCCAGGTATTTGGGAAAGACCTCTTTTTTGGCAAACTCGATGGTAAACAGCGCAAAGTCGAGGATCTCGTGCATCTTGGCCAGCATGTCCAGCCGTTCTTCCTCCAGCAGGGGTTTTGAAAAACCGCCCGGCACGCCGGCTATCGGGTGAATCGTCTTGCTGGAGAATTTGTCGAGGATCATCTTGGCGAGGAAGCGCATTTTAACCACGCGCTGGGCCAGCTCGGGGTTGGCCTTGGCGATGCCGATCACGTTGCGCACGGCGTAATCGCTGTCCGGGCCGATCACGAAGTCGGCTGCGGCCAGGAAGAAGAAATGCAGCAGTTTGTCCTCGGCATGCGCGATGGTCTGCATCAGCTCCCGCAGCTTCTGGCCGGCCGGCGGCGGCGTCACGCCGAAGCAGCGGTCGACGGCCTTGTTGGCGGCCAGGTGGTGCATCCAGGGGCAGATGCCGCAGATGCGGCTGACGATGCGCGGCAGCTCCTCGGCCGGCATGCCCTCCACGAATTTCTCAAAACCCCGCAGGGACATGATGTTCAGGTGCGCGTCGCGGACGTTGCCGCCGTCGTCCAGCTCGATGCCGATCGCGGCGTGGCCCTCGATGCGGGTGATCGGTTGAATGGTGATGGTCTGGCTCATGGGTGGGGCCTCCTTTCAGGCGAAACGGGGCGCAACAGGTGGTGCGCCCCGGAAAATCTCAGCAACGACTTGATGCCGGGCAGCGAACGGACCTCGATGCCGTTTGAAGCCAGGGCATTCAGCATGTCCATCATCTGGTTGCCGTTCGGCCGCACCGGCCCGTAGCAGCCGCGGCAGGGGACGCGCGCGGAGATGCAGCGGGGCAGGATGGCGTCGCCGCCGCAACCGGCGCGGGTGACCGGCCCCATGCACAGATAGCCCTGCTCCAGCAGGCAGCGCATCCGATCCAGGGGCTCGCCGGGGGCGCCGTAGGCCGGGTTTTGCAGAAAACGGCGCATCGTTTTCAGCTCGCCCTTGCCCTTGCGGACCGTGGGGCAGGTGTCGCAGACACTTTTGCCCGGCAGCACCGGCGTCCGGCCCTCCACCAGGGCCACCAACGCCCCGAAGATGTGGTCGGGATGCGGCGGGCAGCCGGGCAGGTAAATGTCGACCTTGATTTTTTCGTCCACTGCATAGCAGGCGTCCAGCAGCGGGGGAATCCCCTGGCTGGGGAAAGCCGCGGCCGGGTCGGTGGTTTCGGTGCTGTAGTAGCGCTGCAGGACCTCGTCGGTGGTATAGGCGTTGGTCATCGCCGGGATGCCCCCATGGGTGGCACAGGTGCCCAGGGCGATGAGGGTTTTGCACTTGCGGCGCATCTCCTCGGCCACCTCCAGGTGCTCCTGGTTGCGGATGCCGCCGCTGATCAGGCCCACGTCGGCCTCGGGGATTTCAATGTGCCGACCGTCACCCAGCTGCCCGAAGTACTTGTGGTCCATGAGCGCCGGGATGTGGACGAAATCGGCTACTTTGAGCACGTCCAGCAGCCGCTCACCCATGTCCAGGATCGAAATCTCGCAGCCTGAACAGGAATTCAGCCATTCACTGGCCACTTTAACCGTCATGTGGATGCCCTCCTGCTGGCTCGACTTCACCAGCCGTATTCGTCGCTGCGGCCGTCGCCATCAGCTTTTAATCTGAACGGACTTGCTGCCCAGGGTGCGCCGGTTTTCCCGGGCGGCCTTTTTCTTGCGGTCCGACCAGGTTTTGACAATCTCCAGCGCCCGGCTGGCGTAGTCGGGCTTGTCGGCAACGCTGTATTCGGTCAGCGCCCCCCTGCCCTTGGCGTCGGCCAGGGCGGCGCGCCCCAGCGGGGTCCGGGTGATGACGGTCGTCCAGCCTTCATCGGCCCCGATGCCGCCAAAGGAGATGTCGGCATACTCGGCAGCATAATCCGGACAGAAGCGGCAGGCGTAACGCCGGATCGCATATAACTTTTCAAGCGGAATGCGGCGGATGTCGCCGTCTGCAAGGTGCACCAGCAGGTCTTCCTTGATATTGATCTTGCGGACCTCGTCCCAGCGAAAGCCGCCCCACTCGGCGAGCTTGGCGCGATCGCCTTCCCCGAAAGTGAAATTTCCCGAACAGAACAGGCCGAGGCAGAAGCGAATGCTGTCGGAGGGCACCAGCCCCATGGCCTGCATCCGCCGCACCGAGTGGATCTGGCAGGGGGTCCCCACCAGCGCCACGCGTTCAAGCCCTTTTTTGACCAAGGGGTCGAACTCTTCGATCGACGAGTAGGTCATGTACTGGTCGCTGAAGCTTTTCATGCCGTGGGAGGTGTCGAAAAAAAAGCCCGCCGCCGCCAGGATCTCCTTCTCCGAGGTGGCCAGGAAGGGGCGGCGCTGAAACGACCCCACCTGCTTGGCGACGATGGCGCCGTCGATGCGCCCCGCCTGAAACAGGTGCAGCAACAGACCCGTCACCGCCCCACCGTCGGTGGCCTTTTTACGGATCTCGTTGTCGGTGGAACGCAGCACGGAGGTTTCGATGATCCGCCCCATGGGGGCACGCCAGCCCACCTGGCGCTGGGTTTCCTCCTCCAGCTCGTCGATTTCGGGGCAGATGGCATGGCACAGCCCGCACTCGATGCACTTTTCAATTTCCCCGTAGCGGGGTTTGCCGTCGCTGTCCAGCTCAAGGGCCCCGTAGTTGATGGCGGTGCAGAAGGTCACACATCCCCCGCAGCGGTGGCACAGGCCGGGCTTTTGAACCTCTTGAATCAAATCAAAGAATGTTTTCATGGCTTCCTCCCCGGGTTTCGATCCGCACCAAGGGGCGGCTGTCCATCCTGACCGCGCCGCTGGCCGCGAACAATTCCGGTGGTTGACGCTTCTGTCGGCATCGCTATCCTCCCTTTGAGGGCGTCAGCCCACAGCCGCGGCGGCGCTTTTGAGGGGATTGGGACCGAGCTGCCGGATCTTTTCCGTAAAACGGGTGACCACCTCGGCAAACCGCGGCGCCTCGGCCGAGGAGACCCACGCGATCTCGAAGCGCCCGGGGTCGATGCCGAGATTTTCCAACACGAAATGAATCGCGTCCACCCGGGCCAATGCTTTGTGATTACCATCCAGGTAATGACATTCGCCCAGGTGTCAGCCCATGATGATGGCGCCGTCGGCGCCGCGCTGGAGGGCTTCGACCACCAGGTCGGGGTGCACCATCCCGGAGCACATCACCCGCACCGCGCGCATGTTGGGGGGGTATTGCAGACGCGACACCCCGGCCAGATCACCCCCGGCGTATGCGCACCAGTTGCACAGAAAGCCGATGATTACCGGTTCGAACTCTTCAGCCATAGCGATTTCTCCTTGTGCGTGTTTTTCTTCCAGGGTGACCGCAGGCCGCATCGCCGCCGCCGTGGCGGTGACGGGCGGATTTTCAGCCGGCGACCTCCAGGGCGGCCCGCACCTGGCTGCCGAGCTGCTGGAGGGTGAAGCCGTGCACCTGAACCCCACCCTTGGGGCAGGTGGCCGCACACAGGCCGCAGCCCTTGCAGAGCGCCGGGTCGGTGCGGATGCGCTGGTGCGTCCGCCCCGTTTCGTCACTGTAGGATTCCAGCTTAATGGCGCGGTAGGGGCAGACATCCAGGCACAGGGCACACCCGTCGCACCCATCGGTCACAAAGGATTTGATGGCATCCAGCTGCATCTCCTT
>JAWOIA010000136.1:0-8855 GCA_046484885.1 Desulfosarcina sp.
GTTAAAGATTTCTCAACCGGCAGTCAGCCGGTCGGTTCGGGCGGTTACGTCTGCATCAAGAAACTGCTGGCGGCTGACTGAATAAATGCGTTATAAACCCCCTAGTGGTTCCTATCAGCCCCAAACCGAAAGGCATATTGTGAGAACCGCAATTGCGGCAGGCCGGATGGCCGTATTGGGTTTGATTGCGAAGCATCGGGTCTAATACCCCGTCGCTTGCGACGTTGAAACGGTCCGATCCTTCGGTGATACCCCGCTGCTTGCGGCGGGGTAGTTCATTGTCGGACGGTTATTGTGCTTTCGACACTGCGGTGCGCCATCGGCATCCGCTTCGCCCTTTTCGGCGTCTGCTTGCCGCCGGCGGTGGAAAGCAGACGCTAAAGTAATTCCCAAAGCGTCCCATAACAGTAATAAATAAAGGGTCGACACCCTTGCTCGGCCATCGGGACGGATGGCGATTTTAAAAAGATGGGGAGCCAGAGACGGACGCAGCCGCAGCCCGGGCGGCCGGCTGCAACACCAGTGTGGAGTCAGCAACGATGAATGATCACAGCGTGGAAACGATCCTCCAGAAATTTGACGGACTTCCCGCCATGCCCGGGGTTGCCCTGAAGTTGATCGAGGCCATTCAAGGCGCCGACCCCGATATCCGTGAGATCGCTCAGCTGATATCCTCCGATGCCGTGCTTTCGGCCAAGCTGCTCAAGATCATCAACTCACCCTTTTATGGGCTGGTCAATAAAATCACGGGTGTCGAGCAAGCCGTCAAGATGCTGGGGCTCAACGCGGTTAAAAATCTCTGCCTGGGCCTGATTCTCAAAACGCGATTCATTAAAAAGGGACCCGGCCAATCCAACCTGTCGGCGTTCTGGAAGGATGCTCTGGTAGGGGCGGTTGCCGCCAAACTGCTGGCCGGGCAGGTCAAAATAAAAAATGTTGAAGACGCCTTTTTTTTGGGTTTGCTGGCCAATATCGGATCCTTGACGCTGGCCCACGCCTTTCCGGATCAATACGCCAGGGTGCCGGATGCGGTTGAAACCAGTCAGTGCAGCTATCAGGAGGCGGAATACCAGGTTTTCGGGTTTGACCACATGGATGTCGGGGCGCTGCTGGTCAAGTCCTGGGGGCTTCCCGAAACCGTTTACACGCCGATTCAGTACCACCACTGTGTCGAGCGCCTCCCTGATGGCAGCAGCGGCGCCGTGCAACTTCTCACCCGGATTTTGCATCTCTCCTCGCTCTACATCGACCTGATCGCCAGCGCAGACATGACCGCGGTCCTGGGCCGTATCGCTCATTTCATCACGGCCTACGGTTTCGATGGCGTGCTGGATGCGGCTGCCGTCGGCAAGGAGCTGATCCAGCAGACCAAAGCGATCTCCCCGATCTTCGACGTTCAATTCAGCGATGAAAATGAGCTGGAGAGCATGCTGGACAACGCCCGGCAGGAGCTGGTCAACATATCGCTGCAGATGGTCGGCGACGTGATCGGGAAAAACAACGAGCTGGCGTCGCTGCGCCAGCAGGCCAACGTCGACGCCCTGACCCAGCTGCACAACTACAAGGCCTTCCGCGAAAACTTGAATCGGGAAATCAGCCGCTCCAACCGATACCACCATCCCCTCTGCCTGGTGCTGGCCGACATCGACTTTTTTAAACGGGTAAACGACGAGCTGGGCCACCTGGCCGGGGATCAGGTATTGAAAACGGTCTCGCAGCAACTAAAAGCGGATCTGAGAGAAACGGACTTCATCGCCCGACATGGCGGGGAAGAGTTTGCCATCATTTTGCCGGAAACGCAGCTCGAGGCTGGCTTGCAGGTGGCCGAACGGCTGCGGGAGCAGATCAAGGCCCTGGAAATCCCCTACGAGAGCCAGCTGATCCGCGTCACGATGAGTTTCGGCGTGGCCGCGTTCGCGCAGCTGCCACCCGCCTCCGCCGAGCAGTTCGTAAAATTGGCCGACGATGCACTCTATGTCTCAAAAAATCAAGGCCGGGATCAGTGCAGCGTGGCGATGCCGAGCTAATGGGCCAAGGCCCTTGATTGGGTTCGTGATCCAGGTGTGGACTGCGCAAGCACCCCGATCGGGCTCGTGATCGGCGCTCGAGCCCGGCAGAACCGACAGGCCCCAACCAAAAGCACGAAAAGGGCGTCTGCACCTGGCGTACAATTGCGGGTTGCCGCGGAAAAACCTTTGACAGGAGCAAAAATTAGCATTAGGAAAATACACCAGCACCTTCAGAAAATGGTATCTCAATGACTCCGACCCACACCACCATTGCTTTTTTGGGTTTTGGCCGCTTCTTTTTTAGCTTTAGAAGCGTCCAACCGGGGGGGTGAGCCGATGTGATCCGACACCCTGGGTTGGACCGTGAAACAAGCCGCCCGGGAGGTGCCTGTTAAAAAAATCGAAAAAAGCCCCGGGCCGACCAACCTGGGGCTTTTTCCTTTTATCCCGCTACAGGAGCCGACTGGCATGAAAAACCTCAGACTTGCCTCAAATGAGAAAAAGCACCGTACGCTCGTCCAGGTGGGCGGGGCGGTGATCGGCCGCGATCTGGTCGTCATGGCCGGCCCGTGCAGCGTCGAGAGCGAGGAGCAGACGCTGGAGACGGCCCGGGCCGTGAAAGCGGCCGGCGCCGACCTGCTCAGGGGAGGGGCCTTCAAACCACGCACCTCCCCCTACGCCTTTCAGGGGCTGGGGCTCGCCGGCCTTAAGATCCTTGAAAAAGCCAGGGCCGAAACCGGCCTGCCCATTGTAACCGAGGTGCTCGACACCCGGGATGTCTCCTGGGTGGCCGAGTTCGCCGATTGTCTCCAGATCGGTACCCGCAACATGCAGAACTTTGCACTTCTGCGGGAGGTGGGCCGGTCGAAACGGCCGGTCCTTCTGAAACGAGGCATGTATTCGACCTTGGAGGAGTGGCTGAACTGTGCCGAGTACATCCTCAGCGAGGGCAACCCGAATGTGATCCTGTGCGAGCGGGGGATCCGGACCTTCGAGACTTACACCCGCAACACGTTGGATTTGAGCGCGGTTCCGGCCATAAAAGATCTTACCCACCTGCCCATCATCGTCGACCCCACCCACAGTACCGGCCGCAAGCGTTTGATCGGGCCCATGAGTTTGGCGGCGATCGCGGCCGGGGCCGACGGTTTGATGATCGAGGTGCACTATCAGCCGCAAACGGCCCTTTGCGATGCGGATCAGGCGCTGCAGCCCGATGCCTTTGCCCACCTGATGGCCCAGGTACGGTCGATGCGGGCTTTTATGGAAAAGGAGCTGCGCGGGTCGAGCCATGGGCCGGAGGAGCAGCACCAGACCCCTGCGGCGGTTGGGACCGCTGGCAGGGCTCGGAGAAAGGGGGGGAGCTGAGATGAAACTTGATGAAATCCGAAATAAAATCGACAAAATCGATCGGGAACTGGTGGTGCTGCTACAGGAACGCATGGGCCTGGCCCTGCGCAGCAAGAAATTCAAAAAAACAGTGGCCGACCCCACCCGCGAGAAGGCCATGATCGCCCGCACCGAACAGCTGAATCTGGACCTGGTGGACCGCTCCTTTACCGCGCAGCTGTTGAAAACCATCATTCAGGAGAGCAAACGCCTTCAGGAAGAGGACCGGCCGCTGGTGGCCTTTCAGGGCGAGCACGGGGCCTACGGCGAGGTGGCCTCCCGTCGCCTGGTGCCGGCAGGGGCCTTTATCCCCTGCATGGAGTTTGCCGATGTGTTCCAGGGGGTGGAGGAGGGGTATCTGGATCTGGGTGTGGTGCCGGTGGAAAACTCCCTGGAGGGTGCGGTCACCCAGGTCAACGACCTGCTGACCACCACGGGTCTGAAGGTGATCGGCGAGGCCAGTGTGCCGGTGCGGCACTGCCTTCTTTCAGCCCCCCACTCCGATTACCGGGATATCCGGGTCGTGTACTCCCACCCGCAGGCCCTGGCCCAGTGCCGGGGGTTTCTGATGCGCAACAAGCTCGAGCCGCGTCCTTTTTACGACACGGCCGGGGCCGCCAAGATGCTGGCCCGGGAAAACCCCAAAGCGGCCGCCGCCATTGCCAGTTCCCTGTGTGCAAACCTCTATGATCTGGAAATCATCAAGGAGGGGATCGAGGACGGTCCGTCCAACTCCACGCGGTTTATCCTGCTTTCCAGGGTTGCTTACTCGGGAAGGGGAGATAAAACATCCACGATTTTTGCCACCCGTCACGAGGCCGGAAGCCTTTTCCGGGTCCTGCAATGTTTTGCCGATGCGGGGATCAACTTGACCCGGATTGCCTCTATGCCACTGCGGACCGAGCCGGGCAATTACTCTTTCTTCCTTGACTTCGAAGGAGACGAGGCGGATGAAACGGTTGCCGCTGTGATGGAAAAAATGGCGCACCTGACCACCTCCCTGAAGCACCTGGGGAGCTATCCGGCTGACCAGGGAAGGGGTTGAGCTGCTTCCCATGGGGTTATTTCTGAGTGGGGCGCTTGACCGCATCCAGGATGGTTCGCAGCTTTTGAGACAGCTGAACCAGATCGAATGGCTTCTGGATAAAACCGTTGCACCCGTTTAGCATGATCCGTTGGGCCTGGCCGTTCAAGGAGTAGCCGCTGCACAGCAGCACCGGCAGGGCGGGCTGCAGGCGGCGGATCCGGTCAAAGGTTGTGCCGCCGTCCATCTGGGGCATGATCATATCCAGGATCACCAGGTCAATCCCACGCCCCCCGGTCTGGACTTCATCGATTCCCGCTTGACCGCTGCCGGCGGTGATGACCGCGTAACCCAGCTTTTCCAGCATGGCCTGGCCAACCTGGAGGATTGCCGGTTCGTCGTCGATCAGCAGAATGGTTTCAGTT
The DNA here is from genome assembly GCA_046484885.1 of Desulfosarcina sp. GTDB lineage: Bacteria > Desulfobacterota > Desulfobacteria > Desulfobacterales > Desulfosarcinaceae > Desulfosarcina. The sequence continues at coordinate 4,848 of JAWOIA010000136.1, forward strand.
CCCCGGAGCAAGGTTTCCGCCAGGGGTGGTTCCCGAAACTCCGCTTGGTCGGAAAGGGGCAGGAAAATGGTGAAGGTGGTTCCCTGACCGACCCGACTGTAAACCGTAATGAAACCCGCATGGTTTTTGATGATTCCATAGGCCGATGCCAATCCCAGGCCGGTTCCGCGCCCCCTGGCCTTGGTGGTGAAAAAAGGGTCGAAGACCTGTTCGCGCGTGGCTTGATCCATGCCTACACCAGTGTCGGTGATAGAAATGCGCGCAAAACGGCCCGGCTGGACCGCGTGGGGTCTGCAGGCCGTCTCGTCCAGATCCACCACTGCGGTCTGCAGGTAAAGGTCGCCGCCGGGCTGCATCGCCTGCCAGGCGTTGATATAGAGGTTGAGCAGGACCTGCTCAATCTGCTTGCGGTCCGCAAGCACCACCGGGGGCGGGGTTTCCAGTTGGGTATGGATGGTGATCTCTTTTTTAGTCCGGCCGAACAGGGCGGTGCTGGAAAGAATGACGGCGTTGATGTCGATGGGTCGGGCTTCGTATTTGCCGCCACGGGCGACGCCCAACAGCTGTGAGGTCAAGCCGGTGGCGCTGTGTGAGCAGTCCAGGATGGCCTGCACGTGTTCCTGGCAGGGGTGGCCCGCTTCCAGATCCAGGGTCATCAGGGAGGCCCGGCCCTGGATTCCCATCATCAGGTTGTTGAAATCGTGGGCGATCCCACCGGCAAGTGTACCGATTGCCTCCAGTTTTCGAGCCTGCTGAAGTTGCTTTTCCATCAGCTCGCGCTCTTTTTCATGATTTTTGGCCGCGGTGATGTCGAAAAAGGTCTGAATCTTGACAATGCGGCCGTCGACCCATTGGATGGCCCGATCGACATTGAGGTACCAGCGTTTGGTAACGGGGTTTTCAGCCTGCCAGGCATGAACCCCCGTGGGGTGCCGGCGGTCGTCGAGCAGGAGATGGTTGGTGCAGAGGGCGCAGGGCTTGGATTCCTGGCGAAAAAATTCGTAACATCGCTTTTCCAGATAATTGTCACCGAAGGTATCGATCGATTTTTTATTCATGAACAGGATTTCATGGGATTCGAGGTCGGCGACGTAGATGTTGGCGCCGATGCTGTCCAATATGGTGATCAATCTTTCGTTGGCTTCCCTCAGTTGGACCTCGACCGCTTTTTGTCGGCTGATATCCCTGACATGTTCGATGACCAGGGCGATATGGCCGTTCTCGTCAAAAACCGGGTAGGCCCTGACGTTGAGCCACTTGGCGATGGTTTCCTCGTACTTTTCCACCTCCGCCGGTTTTCCGGTTCGGTGGACCTCGGATACCGCACAGGTGACACACGGTCGGCTGCGCCCGATCACGCTATAGCATTTTTTTCCATGCACCTGATCGGGTTCGACGCCCCAGAAGCGATAACCGGCCTGGTTGAAGCGAATGATGCGTTGATCGGAATCCTGTAAACCAATTACGTCCGGGATGGCATCCAGCACCGTATCGAGCAGGTTGGCGGTTTTTCGCAGCGCATCCGTTGCAACCTCCAGCAGCGATTGATCCAGGTCTGAAATGGGTATCGCTTGGGCCCCAGCCCGCGTGGGGTCGGTATTCCCGGAAGATCGGTCCGAAGGGCTGTTTTCGCAGGCGTGATCGGTTGACCGGCTGACCATTGGCAGGGGCTCCCATTAAAAACCATCACACCCAACCGCGGTCGCGGCGCTTGGCTTGGCAGAAAAAAATAAACCAAAGCCACGCTGCGGAACGGGATGGAAGGCCTTGTTGCAAAAAAGAACCGGCCCACGCGACGCCGGCAAGGTTAAGCGCAATCAGCGTGGATGCCGCTCACCCTAACCCGTATTCTTGAAACTTTCCAGAAAAAACCGCAATCACCAGATCTTGGGAATCCATGCGGCGCGATGCCGGTTTGCCGCACAGCGGCACTGCACGCGACGGCGGCCCGCCCCAATCCCTGTTGCTCCAAACCGGCTGGTGACTTCTGCGCTGTACATCAAGAAGAATTTGAATTTTCTGCCAAACGAAATTATGGTGGTGTAGGTGTCTGAAGGGAGAAATGGGATACCATGGGATCAAAATCATGGTCATCATGGAGCAAGATCAATCCTTCTAAAATACAGAAGGTTGCGATAACTAAATCAATCGTTTTTCGTACAGTAACACCAGCTTTTCGAAGGCGCCGGTAATTTTGGGCACTTTGAATGGCGACATTGTAACCGCCGATTTGGCGAAATGGGAGGGTGCTAAGGAAGTTTTTGGCTGTTTGGTAATCCTTATCGGATCTGAAACCTTGAAGAACCTCTGTGAGAATCAGATCCCCAATGATAATAGGAATTTTCGAGAGATAAGCGTCAAGCAAGTCTGTCTGCCACGTGGAAATACCGTTGAAATAATCGATCCATACGGATGAATCGACCAGAATCACTGATCTAACCTCATTGCGTCAAGGTCGCCATCCCATTTCAGTTTTCCACGCAGGCTTTTAATTCGTTCTTGTTTCTTAATTTGAACTAAAAGCTTAAGACCCGTTTCAACAACAGCTTTTTTGGTTTTTAGCTGGCTCAGTGTCATGGCCTCACTCAGGAGTTCGTCATTTATGTTAATATTGGTGCGCATCGTTTTGGCTCCTATATATGGTGTGTATGGTATTAACGATATATACACATTAAAATGATGTCAAGCGCTGATACGATTTGATTGGAATGGTTTCATTAAAATGTACAACCTTGCTGTTGCAGCGGAGCGCAAAAAGCCGCGCCCGCTGAAGAGCCCGTTGGCCACTTTAAAATGATGAGGTACAGCACCAGTCAGAAAAAATTTAAGAGGCTGCCATGACTATAAGCAAAGTTATAAAAAAATATAAATTCGATGAACAACCGGTTATTTCACCCGATATCTTCGTTATGCTCAAAATTTTATCCTCGGAATATCAACTATATGCCTGTGGTAAAATTTTTTGCATGCCTTGATCTCGACCAAAATTCCTCGTTTCTGGATGGGCACCAGATAACGGGTGAACGAGGGCTGGCTTTTGCGCCAAGTTTCAAAGCCAGCCTGTTAACCGGCGCGTTAGCTAAATCGGAAGGTGTTTCTTGGCTGAATGCTTCGAACCAGTCGCCCGGCAGGATGCCCGGGTCCTCGTCCTCGGCAGTGTCCCCGGTGAGGCCTCGATTGCGGCGGGCAAATACTATGCACATCCGCGCAACGCATTCTGGCCGCTGATGGAGCACCTTCTTGGAAACGGTGCCCCTCTCGAGTACCGCGCGCGAGTCGATCTTATCCTCTCCGCCCGCATTGCTCTCTGGGATGTCCTTGCCTCGGCAACGCGGATCGGCAGCTTGGACTCCGCTATCGTGCCCGAGTCTGAAGTCCCGAACGATGTCGCAGGGTTTCTCGACGCGCATCCTTCCGTCGCATCCGTGTTCTTCAATGGGGCGAAGGCCGAGGAATCGTTCAGGCGGCACCATCGCGACCTCCTTACACGCCCTGGCATCAAAGCGGCCCGCCTACCTTCGACCAGCCCGGCGAATGCGGCCGTGACCTTCCAGGGCAAGGTGGCTGCGTGGCGGGTCGTGACTGATGCTGCTGGCGAGTAGTTGGGAAGCGGTGTTTCCAACTAGGGCAGACCATGTGCGCTTTATCGCGGTTTTTGACCGGGTCAAGCAGGCGCTTTGCCAGCATTAGCGCATCGGCGAAGACCAGTTGTCCCACCTGAAGAAAAAGGCGCTGTTCAATGAGCGAGAACGGATAACAGGAAGGGTGGATCATGACCGATCAGCTGCGTATTCTCATCGTCGGCGGCGTTGCCGGCGGTGCATCTTGTGCGGCCCGCGCCCGTCGGATCTCCGAATCGGCCGAAATCATCATGTTCGACCGCGGTCCCTATGTCTCATTTGCCAACTGCGGACTGCCGTACTACGTGGGCGACGTCATCAAGCAGGAAGAGAATCTGCTCGTCGCATCACCCGAGTTGTTCCGCCAGCGATTCAACATCGATGTGCG
>JAWOIA010000221.1:0-2510 GCA_046484885.1 Desulfosarcina sp.
CTGGGTATTTCGAGCAATCTCGATCCGGTGGAGCTGACCCAGCTCGTGGAAAACCAGGTGAGCTATCGTTTTGGCCGACTGCCGGGCGTCGCCCAGGTTGATCTGTTTGGCGGCTTTGATCGCGAGGTCCGGGTGGAACTCGATCCCGATCGGATTAAGGCCCTGGGGCTGCCCATCGATCAGATAGTACAGGCCATCCAGAACGCCAATCTTGACCTGCCGGCCGGCAAAATCAACCAGGGCCGTTATGAAGTGACCCTGCGGGCGCCGTCTGAATTCACCAGTCTCGACCAGATACGCCATACCGTGGTTTTTCAGCGTGAAGGGGCAGCCGTCACTCTCGGAGAGGTCGCCCAGGTGCGCGAAACCCACGAGAAATTGCGGCGGATCACCCGGGTCAATGGGCAGCGCGGTCTGCGGGTCGCCATTCGTAAACAGGCCGATGCCAACACGGTCGAGGTCGCCAAGGCGGTGCTCGCGGAAATTGATGCGGTCAACCGGGCTTTCCCGCAGCTGAGCATTATCCCGGTCATCAATCAAGGCAACTTTATTGAACGGTCCATTGCCAACGTGGCCCAGTCCGTTCTCTATGGTGGCGGCTTATCCGTCCTGGTGCTGCTTTTTTTCCTGCGCAATATTCGCTCCACTTTTGTGATATCTCTGGCTATTCCTATTTCGGTGATTGCCACCTTTTCGCTCGTCTATTTTGGCGGTTTTACCCTCAACCTCATGACTCTCGGCGGCCTGGCGCTCGGTGTGGGCATGATGGTTGACAGCTCGGTGGTGGTCCTGGAAAATATTTTCCGTCGTCGCAATGAAAACCTGGAGCACCCGAAAGTTGCCGCGGTAGCCGGCGCCCGGGAGGTTGGCCCGGCGATTATTGCCAGCACCATTACCACCCTGGTTATTTTTCTACCCCTCGTTTTCGTGCGTGGGGTTGCCGGCATTCTTTTCCAGGAACTCTCCTATGTCATCATCTTCTCGCTGATCTGTTCCCTGCTTGTTTCCCTCAGCCTGCTGCCGATGCTGGCGTCCAGAATACTCGAGACTCCCGAGCAGATGCGGATGCGTCGCGCACCATGGGTTGAACGATCGATAGAATGGTCGGACAGGCTGTTTGTCAATCTCGATAATGGCTACAAAAACCTGTTGCGATGGGTTTTGCGTCATCGGCTCTTTACCGTTTGCAGCGCACTGGCACTGCTTGGTTTCAGTCTGTTGCTGCTGCCGTTTATCGGCACTGAATTTCTGCCGCCGAGTGATGAAGGGGAAGTGCGGGTTACCGGTGAAATGGAGGTCGGCACCCGGCTCGACCTGCTTGACCGGCAGGCCCGCAAGATGGAAGAAATCGTCTATGCCGCCGTGCCCGAGGCGGTCTCTTCCGTCATCAGTATCGGCTCTTCCGGCTGGCGGCCCAGCGATGCGACCAAGGCCGAAATACGCCTGTCTCTTGTTCCTGCCTCGCAGCGGGATCGGTCCAATACAGAGATCGCCAATGATCTGCGCCGACAGCTGGACGCAAAAATCCCCGGGATGATCGTGCGAACCCACGCCCCCCAGGGGCAGTTTCTTCTCGAGCGGATCCTTGGCGGAGTGGAGGGACTGACCCTGGAGATTCGCGGCTTTGATCTGCCGACGCTTGATATCCTCTCCGCACGAACTGCGCAGATGATCGCCGCTCTCCCGGGAATTACCGACATCGAAACCAGTAAGGAGGCGGGTATTCCGCAGCAGGAAATTCATATCGACCGAAATAAAGTTGCCGATCTTGGTTTGAGTGTGCGCGACGTGACCAGGGTTCTCGAAACAGCGGTAGCCGGGTCAAAAGCAGGTGAGTTTCGTGCCCAGGGTGATTCCTACCGCATTTTTGTACAGCTCGAGGATGCCGAAAATCGTTCTCTTGAAGAGATCCTCGATCTTACTTTGACCACAGCATCGGGAGAGCAGGTAGCGCTGCGCAATATTGTTTCCAACGAGGCGGGTCTCGGGCCGATTCTGATCGACCGAAAGGATCAGCAGCGCCTTGTCACGGTGAAAGCGAATGTGGCGGACCGAGACATTGGTTCGGTCGCCGCCGAAGTACAGGCGCTGCTTGACACCATCCCCCGTCCGGTCGGCTATGATCTTTCGGTTGCCGGCAATTTTGCCGAACAGCAAAAGGCCTTTCATGAGCTGATGTACTCTCTTGTTCTGGCCCTGGTTCTTGTCTACATGGTGCTTGCCTGCCAGTACGAATCGCTCAGGGATCCTTTTGTGGTCATGGCTTCCGTACCGGTGGCCGCGGTCGGGGTTTTGCTGATCCTTTTTCTCACCGGAACAACATTGAATCTACAGTCGTATATCGGCTGTATCATGCTCGGCGGTATCGTCGTCAACAACGCTATTCTTCTCGTTGACAGAGCGACGCCCCTCCAGGGTGCTCGGTTCCCAGGCCGTGGTGGCGCAGTTGGTCGCCTGGCAGGCGCTGGCGGTGGTGCTGTTCGTCGCGCCCCTGTGGAACCCCCACCGTC
>JAWOIA010000240.1:0-18292 GCA_046484885.1 Desulfosarcina sp.
CTGGATGAGCAATTTGCCTACCATATCGTCAAACAGGTGGGCAACTACGGCGAGGTGTTCGAGCGCAACGTGGGCAAAGACACACCCTTGAAGCTCGAGCGCGGCCTCAACGCCCTGTGGACCGAAGGCGGCCTCATGTACTCGTTCCCCTTCAAGTAGGCTACCCGTCCGATCCGAGGCCTCACAACGGTTGAACCCGCCGGTTATCCGTTGCTCAAAGGCCTGCCAACCAAGCGCTAGATCTGATGCGTGGATTCGTCGGCGGTGCATGGCCTTTTGGGTCCTGCACCGCCGACGGCCGGAATTCGAGCGACGCCAGGATGCAAACGGTCAAGACGGAGAGCGACAAGATCCCCCTGTTCAACGATCCCGCCAAACGATCGCTGATCTATCAGGTGGGCGTGGTCCTGATGGTTGGCGCGTTGGCATACTACCTGATTTCCAATACGCTGTCCAATTTGGAGCGCCAGTCGATTGCCACCGGATTCGGGTTCCTGGAAAGGGAGAGCTCTTTCGAAATCGGCGAATCCCTGATTGCCTACTCGGCGGCCGACAACTATGCGCGCGCCCTGCTGGTGGGGGTGGGCAATACCCTCAAAGTATCCTTTATCGGTGTCATTCTAACGGTCATTCTCGGCACCATCATCGGCGTCTGCCGGCTCTCCTCCAACTGGCTGGTTTCGAAACTGGCGGCGATCTATATCGAGGTCCTGCAGGATGTCCCCATTCTGCTGCAGCTTTTTTTCTGGTACGCTTTTTTTTACGAAATGCTGCCATCGCCGCGGCAAGCCCTCAACCCGATAGCCGGCTTCTATCTTTGCAACCGCGGTATGATCTTTGCCGTGCCCGCCGCCCATCCGGCCTGGACCTGGGTGGGGTGGTCTTTTGCGGCCGCCTGCTTCGGGGCCTATTTCCTGCGACGCTGGGCTCTGCAGCGTCTGTTCGAAACCGGCCGGATCTTTCCGATATTCTGGGGTTCGATGGGGCTGCTGGTGGGGTTGCCGCTGCTGGTGTGGATGTTGGGTGGCGCCCCGCTGGCCATGGATGTGCCGCAGCTGAGCGGGTTCAACTTCCGGGGGGGCATCACACTGAGTCCTGAATTCGGGGCCCTTTTGCTGGGGCTGGTGCTCTATACGGCTGCTTTCGTGGCTGAGATCGTGCGCGCCGGCATCCAATCGGTGAGCAAGGGTCAGACCGAGGCGGCCCGGGCCCTTGGGCTCAGGCCAGGTCGGGTCTTAAGTCTGGTTATTCTGCCCCAGGCCCTGCGGGTGATTGTGCCACCCTTGACCAGCCAGATGCTGAACCTGACCAAAAACAGTTCCTTGGCCGTGGCCATCGGCTACCCCGACTTTGTTTCGGTGGCCAATACCACCATCAATCAGACCGGGCAGGCCATTGAGGGAGTCGCGCTGATCATGGCCGTTTACTTGTGCTTCAGTCTGGTGACCTCGGCTTTCATGAACTGGTACAACAAGAAAATTGCATTGGTTGAACGATGACCGTTTTTACCTATGACAGCAGTGCCGAAGAGATCAAACCACCGGTTACGTCGCTGGGCGTGCCGGGCTGGATAAAACGCAACCTGTTGAATGGGTGGTTGAATTCAATCCTGACGATCATCGTTTTGGCGCTGTTGTTCAAAACCGTACCACCCTTCCTCAAATGGGCCCTGTGGGACAGCTACTGGCTGCCCTCAGGCGCCGGTTGCCGGGACGGGTTGGGAGCCTGCTGGTCGATTATTACAGGCAACCTGCGCTTTATCATTTTCGGCTTCTACCCCCATGACCTGCAGTGGCGGCCGCTGCTGGCCATGGCCCTTTTGGTTTTCCTGCTTTTTTACAGTCGCAACCGGAACCACTGGGGTTGGGGGTTGGGATGGGGCTGGCTGGCGGGGCTGGCGGCCATGGGGCTTTTGATGCGTGGCGGAGTATTTGGCCTGTCAGGCGTTGAGAGCACGCAGTGGGGGGGATTGCCCTTGACCTTGCTGTTGGCGGTTTTCGGCCTGACCGCAGCCTACCCGCTGGGCGTCGTGTTGGCTCTGGGACGGGCCTCGAGCATGAAAGCGTTAAAAACGCTCAGCGTGGTTTACATCGAGCTGATTCGTGGCGTACCGCTGATCAGCCTGTTGTTCATGTCCTCGGTCGTCTTCCCCCTCTTTCTGCCCGAAGGGGTGACGTTGAATAAAATTTTACGGGCCCAGGTGGCCATTATCTTGTTCACCGCCGCCTACATCGCCGAGGTGGTGCGCGGCGGTTTGCAGGCTATCCCCAGGGGCCAGTATGAAGCCGCCGAATCCTTGGGTCTGAACTATTTCCAGACCATGCGTCTGATCGTATTGCCCCAGGCCTTGAAAATTGTCATCCCACCGTCGGTGAGCATTCTCATTTCGGCCTTCAAAGACACCTCTCTGGTGGTGATTATCGCCCTTTACGATCTGTTGAAAACAACCAAATCGGTTTTGTCGGATCCCCAATGGACGGCGTTTTCGGCCGAGGCCTATATTTTTCTGGCCCTAATCTATCTCTCCTGCTGTTATTTCATGTCCAACTACAGCCGCCGACTGGAGCGGGAACTGGATACCGGCCGCTAGGGGGTCTGAACCCATGACCAAGCCAGTGAAGTGAGAACCCCACCCATGTCAAACCAATCCACACTATCGCGTGAGCCTGAGGCAGCCGGGCGCCAGGAGCCGATGGGCGCCCCCATCATCCAAATTATCGCTATGCACAAGTGGTTCGGCGAATTCCATGTGCTCCAGGATGTGAACCTGGAAGTGAACCGCGGAGAGCGAATCGTGATCTGCGGCCCATCGGGTTCGGGTAAATCCACCTTGATCCGCTGCATTAACCGTTTGGAGGAGCATCAGCGTGGGAAGATCATCGTCGACGGCATTGAACTGACCAACGATTTGAAGAACATAGAAAAGATCCGCGCAGAAGTGGGCATGGTTTTTCAGCATTTCAATCTCTTCCCGCACCTCACCATCGTGGAGAACCTGACCCTGGGTCCCATCTGGGTAAGAAAACTCCCCAAGAGAGAGGCCGAAGAGACGGCCATGCATTATCTGGAAAAGGTCCACATTGCCGAGCAGGCCCAAAAATACCCCGGGCAACTTTCCGGCGGGCAGCAGCAGCGCGTAGCCATTGCCCGCAGTCTTTGCATGAAACCGAACATCATGCTTTTCGATGAGCCCACCTCGGCCCTGGACCCGGAAATGGTCAAGGAAGTGCTCGACGTGATGATCAACCTGGCCCAGGAGGGAATGACCATGCTGGTGGTGAGCCACGAGATGGGTTTTGCCAAAAGTGTGGCCCACCGTGTGATGTTCATGGACTTCGGCCGGATTGTCGAACAGAATACGCCCAAGGAGTTTTTCGACCATCCCCAGCATGATCGCACCAAACTGTTTTTAAGCCAGATTCTGCACTGAGTCGAGTATGGACCCAACCGTGGACATGCACCCGCGAACCTGTGCCCGGATTCATCTTGACCGCCTGCGCTGCAACTACCACCAGATCCGGAAAGCGATCGCCCCGGCCGCTCTGATTCCAGTGGTCAAAGCGGATGCATACGGTCATGGCGCTGTCAGCGTCTCCCGTTGTCTGGTGAATGAAGGGGCGGGGTTGCTTGCCGTAGCGCAGTTCCAGGAAGCCATGGAACTGCGAGAAAGCGGCATCGATATCCCCGTTCTCATCTTTGGGCGGCTCTTTCCGGACGAGCTTCCGCATGCCATTCGGGCCGGGTTCCGGGTGACCCTCTTTGGGGTGGACGACATCCGCTGGATTGAACGCGCTGCCAGCCATCAGCCGGCCTACGTGCATGTCAAGGTAGATACCGGTATGGGACGGGTGGGTGTTCTGCCCGGTCACGCAGGGCGGTTGGTCGATGATCTGATGCGATCCCGCTGCTGTGTCTGGGAAGGGTTGTACAGCCATTTTGCTACCGCGGACGAGTCGGATAAAACCTATGCCCATCAACAGCTGGCCGCATTCCAGACCCTGACGCAGCACCTGCAGGCCAAATTCCCGCTGCCGCCATTGGTCCACATGGCCAACAGCGGCGCTGTTCTCGATCTGCCCGAGAGCCGCCTGGATGCCTGTCGTTCGGGGATCCTGCTATATGGTCATTATCCGTCACGGCAGACCTCGCGATCGATTCCCCTCGAGCAGGTGATGACCCTTGCCAGTGTCGTCGCTCATGTCAGACGACTTCCCGCCGGCCATTACGTCAGTTATGGGCGGCGATGGCAGACCGATCGGGAAACCACCGTTGCCGTGCTGCCCATCGGTTATGCTGACGGTCTACGCCGCCACTTGACCGGTCGGCTGCAGGTGGTGATCGGCGGGCGGTGCTACCCCGTGGTGGGCACCATAACCATGGATCAGATGATGGTGGATGTGGGAGACGATGCGGTGGCGGTGGGGGATGCGGTTCTGATCTGGGGAGACGCCGAGGGCGGATCGATTCAGGTCTTGGATGTGGCTGACGCCATGGGAACCATTCCCTATGAGATGACCTGTGGCATCTCGCGCCGAGTGGCGCGGGTGATAGTGGATCCCGACCGGCCGCCTTCGATTGCTTGACCCCCTCGCGCCCCGTGGTCGCGTCGGTTCCTTCTTCAACCCCCACGACCCACCCGACCCAGGTTCGACTCAACCGTCCAAGCAGCCGCGAACGGTTACCCCGTCAGCGCCTGCTCACGCAGCCGGGCGTACAAGCGGCGGCTTATGGGCCCCACCGACCCGTTGCCGACGGGTCGTCCGTCGATGGCCACCACCGGCAGCACTTCGGTGACGGTACCGGTCAGAAAGGCCTCGTCGCAGCCATAAAGGGTCTCAAAGCCGAAAACGGACTCTTGCACGTCCAGACCGTCTGACCTGGCTAGGTCGATAACCACCATGCGGGTGATGCCCGCAAGGATGCGGCTGGTCACGGGGTGGGTCGTCAGTCGCCCACGCTGAACAACAAACAGGTTGGAACTGGTCCCCTCGCGCGCGATGCCCTGGTCTGACACGAAGATGGCATCGTCACAGCCCGCATCGATTGCCTTCTGCTTGGCCAGAGTGTTGGCCAGCAATTGAACCGTTTTGATATCGCAGCGGCCCCAGCGGATATCCGGGACGGTAATCACCCTTGCGCCGTTGCTGCGCTTGTCGGCCCCTATCTCCTGAACCGGTCGGACGGTCATGATGATCTGGTGGGAGAGGCCCGGCAGGATGGCGTGGTTGCGGGGCGCCACGCCCCGGGAGATCTGAACGTAGATGCCCGCCCGCGGGTAGCCGGATCGCTTGAGCAGGTCAAGGGCGGCCGTCCGGATATCGCTGCGGGTAACGGGGTCGTAGCCCAGTTCGCCCGTGGATCGCTCCAGGCGGTCCAGATGCGGTTCCAGCATGAACAGGCGCCCATCATAGCTGGCAATAAATTCATAGACCGCGTCTCCGAATTGATAGCCCCGGTCCTCGATAGGCACCAGCGCTTTCTCAATCGGCAGGATGGTTCCGTTCACATAGGCCAGATCCGGCATGTGGGCTCCTCTCTTTTTGCGTCGATGGGGTAGGATTTTATGGAAATTTTTTTGTATTTCCGGATAGCGCTCAAGTGAGCGCTTGTGGACAGGCGCTCAATAAACGGCAGGGACTATACATCAAGACCTCAGGTCTAAAAACTCATTTTTTGGTCCATTGCAAAGCCCTGGGGTGGCAACCTCCATTGGAGGTTTGACACACGATTCGCTCCTGGGATATACCCCTTGCGTATGTCATCTAGTGCCCATCCAGAAACGAGGAATTTTGGTCGAGATCAAGGCATGCAAAAAATTTTACCACAGGCATAGTGTTGATATTCCGAGGATAAAATTTTGAGCATAACGCCGATATCGGGCGAAATAACCGTTTATGGATGGGCACTATCTAAACCCCCCAGCCCTTAAGATGCTTGATCGGATAAATGCCATGAAGCCAGTCGTTGCCATTGTCGGACGGCCCAATGTGGGCAAATCCACCCTGTTTAACCGCATCACCCGGTCGCGGGATGCCATTGTGGATGATCTGCCCGGTGTCACCCGGGACCGAAACTTTGGGGATGCCCGCTGGAACGATAAGGCTTTTACGCTGGTCGACACCGGCGGCTTTGCCGAGGGCGACGAGGACCCGTTTGCCCCGCATATCCGCCGACAGGTGGACCAGGCCATCGGTGACGCCGATGCCATCATCGTTGTTCTAGACGGAAAAGCGGGCCATTCGCCCTTTGACGTTGACCTGATCCAGGCCCTGCGCAGCGTTGACAAACCCGTTTTTCACGCGGTCAACAAAATCGATCGTGAAGAACAGGAGAGCGCGCTCCATGGGTTTTATAGCCTGGGTCTCGACCGGCTTTTCCCACTATCGGCTGAGCATGGGTACGGGGTACCTGATTTTCTGGATGCCCTGACGATGGGGTTTCCTGAGGTGGCGCAGGAGACGGAGCGATCCGATGCGATCCGCATCGCGGTGGTGGGCAAGCCCAATGCCGGCAAATCGTCACTGATCAACGCCATTTTGGGAGAGTTGCGGCTGGTGGTGAGTGCGGTGGCCGGAACCACCCGGGATTCCATTGATTCCGTGGTTTCCCGCGGGGAGCGTGAATACGTGTTGGTGGACACCGCCGGAATCCGTCGCAAGGGCAAGGTGTCCCTGCGGCTGGAAAAATTTTCCATAATCAAGGCGCTTCGCAGTCTGGAACGCTGTGACGTGGCCCTGATCATCATCGATGCGGAGCAGGGGGTCAGCGAACAGGATATCCGCGTGGCCGGATACGCCCATGAGCGTGGGTGCGGGGCGATTTTTGTGTTGAACAAATGGGACTGTGTGGATAACCGGGATGGGAAGGCCTTGAAGCGGCTGACCGAAAACCTGCGCCTGGAAGCCAAGTTCCTGAGCTTTGCACCGCTGATGACCGTCTCGGCCAAGACCGGGTTGCGGATTGAGCGTGTATTCCCGGTTGTGGAGCAGGTTTATGCCCAGTACTCCGCCCGCATCCCCACCGGGCCGTTGAACCGGGCCATGGACCTGGCCTTGACCCGCACTCCGCCGCCCATGCACAAGGGTAGGCGGCTCAAGTTCTATTACGCGACCCAGGTCACCACCCGGCCGCCCACCGTTGTCAGCTTTGTCAATTTTCCCGAGGCGGTCCATTTTTCTTACCAGCGCTATCTGGTGAACCAAATCCGGGAGGCGTTCACCCTGGACCAGACGCCGCTGCGGCTGCTGCTGCGGCAGCGCAGCGGCAAAAATCCGGCCTTTTTGAACAAGAAACCCAGGGCCAGCAAATCCAAAAAGCGTCCCGCCAATCGATAAATGGACCTTTTCGATCATCAGGCCGAAATCTCTGCCGATCTCCGGCGGCCGCTGGCTGAGCGGATGCGCCCGCAGCGACTGGCGGACCTGTTCGGCCAGGAGACGCTGACGGGTCCGGGCTCGCTGGTTCGGCGCGCCATCGAGGCAAACCGGCTTTTTTCCATGATTTTATGGGGGCCGCCCGGTTGTGGCAAAACCACCCTGGCAGGGGTTGTCGCCCGGGAAACGCAATCCCATTTCGTTCATTTTTCGGCCGTGCTGGCCGGTGTCAAACAAATCCGCGAGGTCATCGACCAGGCCAAAAAGGAGCGTCAGTTCCAACGCCGACCGACCATTCTGTTTGTGGATGAAATCCACCGCTTCAACAAATCCCAGCAGGATGCCTTTCTCCAGCATGTGGAGTCCGGACTGCTTACGCTGATCGGCGCCACGACCGAAAACCCATCCTTTGAAGTCATCGCCCCCCTGCTTTCGCGCTGCCGGGTGATCACCCTCAACCTGCTGGACGAAGCGGCGCTGGGCCGCGTGCTCGACCGTGCCATGGCGGACAGGCAGGCTGGATTGGGATCCCTGAATTTAAGCCTGGCCGATGGCGCTCGCAGGCACCTGATCCATATATCGGCGGGGGATGCGCGCAGTGCGCTCAACAGTCTGGAGGCGGCTGCCACCTGGGTGCTGTCCGATGGGCCGGCCCTGCCGGGCAACCCCCGGGTGATCGCCCTGGAGCACGTGGAGCAGGTGCTGCAGAAAAAGGCGCTGCTTTACGACAAAAGCGGCGATGAACATTTCAACCTGATCTCGGCTTTCCACAAAAGCCTGCGGGGCAGCGACCCCGATGCAGCCCTCTACTGGCTGGCGCGTATGTTGGAGGCCGGGGAAGACGCTCTGTATGTGGCCCGACGCATGGTGCGCTTTGCTTGTGAGGATGTAGGCAACGCCGATCCGTTTGCCCTGCGTCTGGCCCTGGGAGCGATGGAGGCCTTTCGATTTTTAGGACATCCCGAGGGTGAACTGGCCCTGGCCCAGGCGGCCGTCTATCTGGCCACGGCGCCCAAAAGCAACCGTATCTACCAGGCCTGGAACAGCGTCAGGCAGATCGTCAGGGAAAAAGGGGCTGCGCCGGTTCCCCTGCACATCCGCAACGCCCCCACGGGGCTGATGAGAGATCTGGGTTACGGCAAGGGCTATCGTTATGCCCACGATTTTCAGGAGGGGTATGCCGCCCAGGAGTACCTGCCCGATTCCATCGCCGGCAGTCGATTTTATTTCCCCACCGAACGCGGCTACGAAAAGCTGATCGCCGCTCGTCTGAAGCGCTGGCGGGCCTTGACAGAGCAGGCCAAAAAACGGCAATGACCCCCCGGATAAGCTGCCGACGGCTCAACCTGGAGAACGGCGGCGGCTGGCGCCGCCATCTTTCTTGCGGACTTTTGCGGTCTGTTTCCTGATGGCCGGCGGTGAGCCGGGCTGGTTTTTGGCAAGGGTGAAGAGCAGAAGCCCACCGGCCAGAATCATGGCCAGGCACAACAGCTGGCCCATGCTCAGCGACAGCAGGACCAGGCCCAGATGGGTGTCGGGCTGACGGGTAAACTCGATCACAAAGCGCACCGCGCCGTAGCCCATGAGGTAGATGGCCAGCATGGCCCCCCGGGTGGCGACCCGGCTTTTGAGCGTCCATAGCAGAGCGAACAGCACGATTCCTTCGAACAGGGCCTCGTAGAGTTGCGACGGATGCCGGCGACCCGAACCCGGGGCCAAGGGGAAAACCATGCCGATGGGATGGGCGGTCAAACGCCCGTAGAGTTCGCCGTTGATAAAATTGCCCAGACGGCCAAAGGTGTATCCCAAGGGGATACACGGTACCATGAGGTCCGCCATGGGAAAGAAATCCAGGCGGTTTTTTCGCCCGTAAATGACCGCCGCCAGGATTACACCCAGCAGTCCGCCGTGGTAGGACATGCCGGTGATACCGGTAAACCGGATGCCGCCGGAAAATTCAAACGGCAGGACGATTTCCAGGGGGTGGTGCAGGTAGTACGAGAAGTTGTAGAAGAGCACGTAGCCTAAGCGGGCGCCGATGATCAGACCCACAATCATGGCTGTCATGAGACCCTGGAGTTGATCGATGGTGATCGGGGCGTGCGCTTCCCGTCGGATCCGACGGGCGGCCAGCCAGTAGGTCAAGGCAAACGCCACGATGTACATCAGGCCGTAGTACTGCAGCTTGAAGCTGCCGATTTCAAAAATAACCGGATCCATGCGGGCGGGCAGATGCTGCCACCAATTGAGAAAATTCTCCATTTTGACACACTCTCATCGCTTGAGCAGGGATTGGCAGTGGGTGACCATACTACCGTCCGGCGCCTCGCGTCAACACTACCGTCGGCGAATCAGGCGATCAGGGTCGCCGGGGGGTGGGAATCCGGCTCACGGTCCTGCACTATAGGGTTTAAGGGCGGGTTGCAACGCGAACCGTTTGCCCTGCCAGGTTTGTCTGCGGCTGAAGGTTTGGTGGATCAGTTCCAGGGTTTCCCGCTTTCTCAGCGACCAGGACGGGGCCACCAGTTCCCGGGGGTGGGGGTCCCCGGTGAGGCGCTGGATAATCACCGTCTCGGGAAGCCGCTCGATGAAGTCACATACCCGTTCGGCGTACGCCTGCTGCTCTAAACAGCGGTAGCGGCCATCGTGGTAGAGGGCTTCCATGGGAGTGCCCCTGACCACATAAAGCAGATGCAGTTTGACGCCGTCGATGCCCAAGGCGGCGATGGCATCGGCGGTTGCCAGCATATCCTGTCTGGATTCGCCGGGAAGCCCTAAAATGACGTGAGCACAGATGTTGATGTTGCGGTTGCGCGTGGCGGCGACCGCTTTTTCGAAGCAGGTGAAATCGTGGCCTCGATTGATGCGGGCCAGGGTGCGGTCGTGGGCGCTCTGCAGCCCGTACTCGATCCAGATCAAATGACGGGCGGCATAGTGCTGCAGCAGGTCTAACACCGTGCTGTCCACGCAATCCGGTCGGGTGCCGACAGCCAGACCGACCACGCCGTCGACGGCCAGGGCTTCGTCGTACAGGGTCTTTAACTGCGCGACCGGCGCATAGGTATTGCTGAAAGATTGAAAATAGGCCATGATTTTGCGGGTTTTAAAACGGCGGGCGATCATTTCGCGGCTGTGTTCAATCTGCTGCGTGATGGACCAACCCTGCCGATGGGCTCCGGTTCCGGATCCGTTGGCATTGCAGTAGATGCACCCGCCTGTGGAGAGCGTGCCGTCCCGATTGGGACAGCTAAGCCCCGCGTCGACGGTGACTTTGTGGACCCGGCAACCGAAGCGCGTTCGAAAGTAGGTGTTCAGGTCGCGGTAAGGCTTGGCATGCATCGGGATAGGGTCCTTGACCGTGGGATTAGGACAATTATATAGTCTGACCTGCAAATGAAAAGCAAAAAAGAGATGTCACCCCATCAGCAGCCTTACGATGTCATTGTTGTCGGCGGCGGACACGCCGGCTGTGAGGCCGCCCTTGCGGCGGCCCGCATGGGGTGCCGCGTGCTGCTGCTGGCCATAGACCTGGACAAGATCGCCGCCATGCCCTGCAGTCCATCCATCGGTGGTATGGCCAAAGGACAGCTGGTCAAGGAGATCGACGCCCTGGGTGGAGAGATGGCCCGAATCGCCGATCAGACCGCCATCCAGTACAAGATCCTGAATACCAAAAAGGGGCCGGCGGTACAATCTACACGTACCCAGAATGACAAGCACCGCTACCACACCGCCATGAAGGCGGTGGTGGAGAACCAGTCCAACCTGGAGTTGAAGCAGGCACTGGTAGAGCGCCTTATCATCGAGAGGGATCGGGTCTGCGGTGTCGAGGATCACACCGGGTTTGGATTTCAGGCTCCCTGCGTGATTCTGGCCACGGGGACTTTTCTCTCGGGCCTGGTGCACATCGGGTTCACGACCATGCAGGCCGGCCGGGCCGGAGAGTTTGCCGCCTACCAGCTGCCGATCCATCTCCAGGGGCTCGGGTTCACCCTGGGTCGGATGAAGACCGGCACCCCGCCCCGGCTCAAGCGCTCCAGCATCGATTTCTCCCAGTTCGAGGAACAGCCGCTGGAGTACAACGTACGACCCTTCTCGTTCTCGGCAGCGCCGTCGCAGCTGCCCCAGGTGCCTAGCTTCATCGGGCACACCAGCGCGCAGGTCCATCAGCTGGTGCGGGACAACCTGCACCGCTCGGCCTTGCACAGCGGTATCATCAAGGGGGTCCCGGCGCGCTATTGCCCCTCCTTCGAAGACAAGATCGTTCGATTTCCGGAGCGGGACCGACATCAGATCATTCTCGAGCCAGAGGGACTCGATACCCAGGAAATCTATGCTTCAGGTTTAGGTAACAGTTTGCCGCTGGAAGTACAGGTTCAGCTGGTCAGACGGGTCCGCGGTCTGGAGCAGGCCCAAATCATGCGCCCGGCTTACGCCATCGAGTATGATTTTATCAACCCGATTCAACTGCGCCCCACCCTGGAGACCAAGCGGGTCAAGGGCCTGTATATGGCCGGTCAGATCAACGGAACGTCGGGATATGAGGAGGCGGCGGCCCAGGGGATGTGGGCCGGCATCAATGCCGCCTGTGCGGTGCAGCAGCGGCCGCCGTTCATTCTGGATCGGAGCCAGAGCTACATGGCGGTGATGGTGGATGACCTGGTCACCCGGGGAACCCGGGAGCCCTATCGCATGTTCACTTCCCGGGCTGAGTACCGGTTGATGCTCAGGGAGGACAACGCCGATCTGCGGCTCTCGGAGATCGGCCACCAACTGGGCCTGGTGGACGCCGATACGGTCAGGGAAAACCGGGAGCGGCAAGCCCTGATTGATGCCGAAATCCAGCGTATCCGGCAGACGGTGATCAAGCCCCTGCCCAGCGTCAATGCATACTTGCAGCGGCGGGCAACACCGCCCCTGGACAATGGCGTCCATCTGGTCCAGCTGCTCAAGCGGGTCGAACTGGATTATGATGTGGTCGCCACCCTGGCCCCGGCGACCCCCGCGCCGCCCGAGCGGGTGACCCGGCAGGTGGAGATCGAAATCAAGTACGAAGGGTATATCCAGCGTCAACTGCTGGAGATCGAACGGTTCAGACATCTGGAGCGGATCAGGCTTCCCGAAGCCCTGGACTACGGCGCCGTTCATGGCCTCTCCAACGAGCTCAAAGAGAAGCTGACCGCTGTTCGGCCCGTATCCCTGGGACAGGCCACCCGTATAGCAGGAATGACTCCCGCGGCCATTTCCGTGCTGATGGTGCACCTGCGAACCTTGCAAAACAACTGAGCCCCGGACAGCGTCTGCTGAACCGCTTCCCGCACCCGGTGCGCGGTGGGCGCCGGCATTCCGATCAGTGAGGCATGAAGCTGACTTGCAGGCCGCTGGGCCGGTCGACACAACGGCTTGACATTAAAAGGCAAACATCTTATTTTTCCCGTAAATCAAGTGCCCGGCCCCTATAGGGGACGCGCCGCCGGAAACCATTGCAAGGAGCTTAATCGACTATGTCCCAAAAGGACTATTACAAGGTATTGGGCGTATCCAAGAGCGCGACTGGTGCCGAGATCAAAACAGCCTACCGCAAACTGGCCATGAAGTATCACCCCGATCACTCCAAGGGGGACAAGAACGCCGAGGAGATGTTCAAGACGATCAGCGAAGCTTACGCGGTGCTCAGCGACAAGGAAAAACGCCAGCAGTATGACACCTTCGGGTCAGACGGCTTCCACCAGCGCTATTCCCAAGAGGATATTTTCAGAAATGTGGATCTGGGGGACATTCTCAGGGAGTTCGGTTTTGGCGGCAAAGGGATGCGGTTCTCTTTTGGGGGTCCTTTAGGCGGGCACCAGCGGCGTCCGGCGCCGGTCAAGGGTTCCGACCTTGTCTATGAATTGCCCCTGACGTTGCGGGAAGTTGCCAGCGGCGCCAACAAGACCGTCACTTTTCAGCATCAGGGCCGCAACGAGAATATCTCTGTCACGATCCCTCCCGGCATGATTACCGGAAAAAAATTGCGATTGGCGGGAAAAGGAGAACAGAGCGGTTACGGAGGTCCTGCCGGCGACCTCTATATTCAATCCCGTGTGATCCCGGATTCGGTTTTCACAGCCGAAGAGCATGACCTCAACACCACCGTCACCATTCGGTTGAGCGAATCCCTTCTCGGCACCCAAGTGGCTGTTCCGACTATCGAGGGGGGGGAGTTGAGCCTTAAAATCCCACCGGGGACCCGCCATAAAACCCGCATGCGCCTGGCCGGTCACGGGCTGCCCAAGATGAAGGGCAGCACCAGGGGCGACCTCTACGTTACCGTTTTGCTGGATATTCCCAGCAAATTGAATCCAGAGCAGAAACGGCTGGTGAAAAAAATGGCCGCTGTCGGCATGTAACCCCGCAAGACTTCGGTTCGGCCGTGCCTGCCGGCCCGATGGTTCGAAGTATGACCATTCTGGAACCGTCGGCGGCCTCACCGGGACCCATCCCACAAAGCCTTGGTTGCGTCCACCGGAAAAAGTCAAAAAAAGGACCCGTCCGTCTGAGTTGCTCGGCGGCTGAAAACCGTTGCTGCGGCTTGCACGGGGGCTGACCCAACCTGCGGTTCCGTTTGGAGGGCTGGTTCTGGTAACGAATTAATTTCATTGACAACTAGCCGACAGTAGGTTACTTTTCCGTCAACCGACAGGGTGGGATCCACATCGTTTGGTCGTTTGGAAATAGCAGTTTCCGTTTGCTTGCGTATCACTGACTTCACCCGCGCGATGCCGTTGCTTTCCATGGCCCCTGATGCTGTTGTTTTCCATCTTCTTGACGCCTGCTGGTTGTTGGGCGCGCAGTGACGATTGATTATGCCTGAATTGACGCTTGTAATTGATAGAGCTGAAATCCAGCGGCGGGTTTCGAAGATAGCGCAAGCCATCTCAAGAGACTATCGCGGCCGGGAACTGGTCATGATTGGCGTTCTCAAAGGGGCCTTTTTCTTCCTGGCCGATCTGGCCCGCCAGGTGCGGCTGGAAAAAATATCCATCGATTTCCTTCAAGCTTCCAGTTACGGTGCCGATACCTTATCATCGGGGAAGATCATACTGAAGAAAGACATTGACGTGGATGTCCGGGGTAAAGATGTGCTGGTGATTGAAGATATCGTCGATACCGGCCTGACGCTGTCTCATCTAATCGACCATTTGCAGGGTTTCAAACCCGCCAGCGTCAAGGTTTGCGCCGTGATTGACAAACGGGAGCGGCGCAAAACCGATATCAGGATTGACTATGTGGGATCTGTCATGGAAAAAGGATTTCTCGTGGGGTATGGTTTGGATTACGCCGAAACTTACCGGAATCTACCAGACATTTACCAGATGAAACTTTAGTCAGTGGGGGTGCTATGATTATCACCTGTGAAGTGTGCAACACCAGTTTCAATCTTGATGAAAAGCGACTTAAACCCACTGGCTCCAAAGTCAGGTGCTCGGTCTGCACCCATGTTTTCAACGCCTTTCCGCAACAGGCATCACCCCCTGAGCCCATTGCGCTGGAAACAGGGCCCGAACCGGACACCGGGCCCGCATTGGCCGGGTCTGCGCCCGCCATTGCCTCTGCTATGGATCACCGTGACTCGCCTGGCCCCGAGGCCGAGACCGATGAGGCGGACCCGGAAATGGCTTTTTCCGTTGATGAGCCCGGAGAAGACGAGTTTGCCTTGGATGAAGCCGGCCAGACCGAGCCGCCCGACTTTGAAATCGGATCGGCAGTGAGTGAGGTCTTGGAAGATGCCCCGAGCGATATCTCCCTTGAATCGCAGTTCCTATCTGACCCGGGGCCGGATTCCGACCCTGTCACTGATAGCGATGCAACGGCTATCGCCGACTTGAGTGATGAGGATCTAAATCTCGATTTCTCTTTTGAAGACACCGATGATGCCTCTGCCACAGTAATCGCCGACCTGGATGCCGATGACCTGGATCTGACTTTAGATGAGCCACCGGGCGGGGCGGAAGCGGTTGTGGCCGACCCGGACAGTGATGATCTGAGGTTGGACTTCACTTCTGAGGAAGCCGTCGACGGCAACGCGACCGTTATCGCTGACCTGGATGATGAGGAACTGGATCTGGATGATGATTTTGCTCTGCAGCCGGATCAGCCCGCCCATTCGCCCCTCTCTGCAGCCGACGCAGGGACCGAAACAATGGATGAGCTGGATGAGCTGGATCTGGTGCTGGAGGTCGAGCAGGCAGACGCCGGGGAGAGGCGACTGGCCGAGCCCCCTCCCAAGCTTGAAGACGATCTGGATCTCTCCAGTCTGGACAGCTTGATCCACGACGACCAGGATCTATCAACCGATGCTGACACCAGGGTGGTCGCTGGCGACGATGAGCCCGAGCTGGCCCTGGACTCGGGCGATAGCGCTTCGCCGCCGCAGGCCGTGGCTGCCGATGAGGCGGGGGACATGCTCGAAGAGTTGGCGTTTGACTTGGACCGGGACGGTAAACCCGACGAGCTTGACGTCGAGGCTGTCGATGATGCCGAGATGGAGATCGATCTTTCCGAAATTGAAAAGATGCTCGAAGAGCCCGAAACCAAAAGCGCCGAATTCAGTGCGCTGCCCGATCAGGACATTGAGCTGGAGATTGAAGGCGGTCTTGAGGCTGAAAAATGGATGTCTGAAGCCGGTGGTGAAGGCCAACTGGTGATGGATGAGGAGTTGGATCTGTCGGGGCTGGAACAGGCCCTGGAAGATGTTGACACGGATGCGAACGAGGAGACCCTGGAAGAACCGGAGCTTGAGCTGGAATTGGGTAAAGTGGGTGAGGTGCTGGATGAGCCCGGCGAGACCGTGGTGGTCGACAGCGAACTCGATTTCGATCTATCTGATTTTGAAGAGGGGGCCCTTCCCAAACGGGGTACCGATGAATCGATCGGTGAGTCCGCTGACATGGAACTGGAATTTGAGGTGGAAGGAGACACTCAGGCGGAACGGACCATTGATGATGAGGGCCTTGAGGCCACTGCCGTCATTCCGCCGCCGCAGGCTGAAAAAGTGGGGGCCGCTGAGACCAGAATCGCCAGGACACCCCTTTCCGCCCCCACGCCCAGAGCCGCGAAAAAAGGCATCAGCAAATCGCTGGTATTCATATTGATCATTGCCATCCTCGGCGGCGGTGGTTTCGGGGCCTATTATCTGCTGGAGAAGCGGGGCATCGAGATCCCCTATCTCAGTGCCTATCTGAAGCCAACGGTGCAGGATCCGGGGTACTTGAGGCTAACCACGCATGATATCAACAGCCGCTTTATTGAGAATGCCAATGTTGGCCGGCTTTTCGTGATTTCCGGAATGGTGAAAAACGATTACACCGTCAATCGTGGCATGATCACGGTGTCCGGTGAAATCTTTGCTACGGGTCGCCGGCCGGTTCAGCAGGAGTTGGTCTATTGCGGCAATGTGATGTCCGATCTCGAGCTGGCCAACCTGGAATGGGACACCATCCGGGAGCGGCTGGCCAACCGCCTCGGGGACAATCGCAGCAACGTCAGAATCGAGCCGGGAGAATCAATTCCCTTCATGGTGGTTTTTTCCGATTTGCCCGATGATTTGGAAGAGTTCACCATCGAGGTTACCGGGTCGACCGCCCTTCAGTAGAGGGTTGGGTTTTCGGCTTGACTAAGCGCTGACGAGCTGTTAATAGACCGCTGACTTTTTCGAGCACCCACCAATGGCGATGTAGCTCAGTTGGTCAGAGCATGCGGCTCATATCCGCAGAGTCCGGGGTTCAAATCCCTGCATCGCCACCAGAACATAGTCCGGCAACGTCCGGTAAAGTACAAAAGGCCCTGTAAAAACAGGGCCTTTTTCATTGGGAAAGTTGGGGACGTCTATTGGATTATTTGTTTACCAATGGATGTTTTTATGCTACACGGTAAACGTGCCACGAAAAGCCCGCATAGACGCTCCTGGAGCGTTGCATCATATTGTTGTCAGGGGTATTGAACGTCGAAAGATATTCTATGACGATCAAGACCGGGACAACTTTCTGGAACGGCTGGGCACTGTTTTGGTTGAAACCGGTACGCCCTGCTTTGCGTGGGCCTTGATCCCGAACCACGCCCATCTGTTGCTAAAAACCGGCACTATGCCACTCGCTACGGTGATGCGGCGGGTATTGACCGGATATGCGGTCAGTTTCAATCACCGCCACCGCCGGCATGGTCAACTCTTTCAGAATCGCTACAAATCCATTTTGTGTCAGGAGGATTTATACTTGTTGGAGCTGGTGCGTTACATCCACTTGAATCCATTGCGCGCCAGGCTCGTGGAGAATTTGCAGGCCTTGGGCACCTATGCCTATGGCGGGCACCGGGTGATAATGGGAAACGGCAAGCAACCGGGGCAGGATACGGATTATATTCTCAAGTTTTATGGCAATAAGTACGCATTTGCCCGTCGGCGTTACCACCAATACGTGGCAAAGGGCATCGGTGAAGGCCGTAAGCCGGATTTGGTGGGTGGGGGGCTTGTGCGCAGCGCCGGCGGATGGTCGGCCGTGAAAGCCGTGCGCAAGGAATTTGAGCGGATCAAAGGGGATGAACGCATTTTAGGAGATGGCCAGTTTGTTGAAGCGGTATTGAAAGCGGCTCAGGAGCATTTGGAACGAAAATACCGCCTCGAAGCCGACGGCTGCGATTTCACATGGTTGGTGAAACGGGTGGCAAAGCAGTATGGGCTTGAACCGCAGCAAATCTTGGCAGCGGGTAAATACCCCAAAACGGTAAAAGCGCGCAGCTTGCTTTGCTATTGGGCCACACGAGAGCTGGGAATGACAACCATCGAACTGTCCAAAAAATTGAGATTATCCCAGCCAACCATCAGCCAATCGGCGAAAAGAGGACAGAAAATCGCCCAAACGAAAGGATTATCCCTGTTTGAG
>JAWOIA010000246.1:0-2887 GCA_046484885.1 Desulfosarcina sp.
CCGAGTTCCGATATTCCCTTGCGATTGGCCAGCTGACTCACCGGCGCCAGACCGAGAAGGTAAGCCTGCACGGCACGCTGGAAGTCGAGATTGTCATAGATCTTTTCGACAGTGGCATCATCAGGGAAGCCGTCGAAAAATTTCAGGGTTCCCAGGCGGGTCTCCACCTGGTCCGGCATCGCGATTCCGGCCGGGATGTCGGTGGTCATCTTCATTTCGGGCGACTCTGCACGGCACGGCAACGCAAAGATAGCGGCTATCATCGCTACGAGAAGCGTATTGCGAGCAATTTTTTTCATTGTCATTGTTTTCAATCCCCTTAATGCGATGGCCGCCCCATGCAGAACGGCCTGCATCGCTTAACCTTGGTTACTTAACCTCCACGGTTACCTTGTCGATCTTGCCGGTGAATTTTGACTTGCTCTTAGACCCGATGGATGCCACCACCGGGGTGGCCAGATCAATACCCACATCCGCGGTCTCGTCGGCAGAAAAAATCATGGGTTGGGTGCGCTCAATGCGCCCTTCGCCCACCTTCTTGTCGTTCACGAAAAGCGTACCCATTCCCCCTTTGCCAAAGCCTCCGCCGTCATAGGTGAACTCAAATCGGATGGTCGACTTGCCGTGTTTGAGCTTTTCTTTCCCGCCAACGGTGGTGCTTTCCAGGCCGAGGAAGTTGTAGTCGTAAGCCGGCACGCCGTCTTTGACATAGAGGGACCAGCCGCCAAAGCGGCCGCCCTGGACGATCAGGGTACCATTAGCCGCCGTGCCCTCAGGCACCTCGATTTCAGCAGTGATCGTCTTGGATTTGTTCTTGATGTTGATGAAGACATTCTCGGTCATGCCGGTCATGCCTTCGCCCAGGGTGAGCGAGGTGCGACCGGCCATCAGGTCGGGACGGCCGACCAGCTCTGAGCTGAGGCGCTCGGGAAACCGGTCGTCCAGGGGCAAGGCGTGGTTCCGCTCGGCTTCCTGAAGGAACAGCGCCTTCAGCTCCGCAAGCTTCTCCGGGTGATTGTCGGCCAGGTTATTGATCAAACTGAAGTCGGTCCGGGTGTCGTAGAGTTCCCAGGCGGAATCGTCGGCCAGCGGGCGACGGGGCTTGGGTTCCCATGGCGCCTTGTGGATGATTCTCGCAAACCAGCCGTCATGATATATGGCGCGATTGCCGAACATTTCGAAATACTGGGTGGTGTGCCGCTCCTTGGCTTTGGCATCATCGAAGCTGTAAACCATGCTCACCCCGTCCATGGGGCGCTGTTCAACGCCATTGACCACTTTGGGCTCCGGCAGACCGGCGGCCTCGAGAATTGTCGGGGCCACATCAATCACGTGGTGAAACTGGGTGCGCAGTTCGCCCCTGCTCTTGATCCCTTTGGGCCAGTGAATGGCCATGCCCACCTTGGTGCCGCCGTGGTCCGATGCCACCTGTTTAACCCACTGGTAAGGGGTATCCAGCGCCACGGCCCAGCCGGCCGCCATGTGCGGATAGGTCTCATGGCCGCCCCACTTGTCAACAAACTTAAGCATGTCTTCGACTTTTTCCTGCACGGCGTTGAAGTAGGTCATCTCACTGAACATACCGTTACGTCCGCCCTCGGCACTGGTGCCGTTGTCGCCGTAAACCAAAAAAACCAGCGTGTTGTCCATCTGACCCGTTTCCTCCACTGCTTGGATGAGCCGGCCGATTTCGTGATCGGTCATTTCGAGAAAGGCCGCGAACACTTCGAATTGACGGGTGAAGAGGCGTTTCTCATCGGCGGAGAGGGAATCCCAATCCGGAATCCCTTCAGGTTTCGGGGCCAGTTGGGTGCCTTCGGGCACAATGCCGGATGCAATCTGTCGCGCCAGAATTTCCTCGCGCATCTTGTCCCAACCTTGGTCAAATTTGCCCTTCCAGCGGTCGATCCACTCCTGGGGTACATGGTGGGGGGCATGTACTGCGCCCGGGGCGTAGTAGACAAAGAAGGGGCGGTCCGGGGTGAGCGCCTTCTGGTACTTGACCCAGGCAACCGATTGGTCGGTCATATCGGTGAGGAAATGATAGTTTGGATCCTCGGGAATTTTCACCGGGGCGACGCCATCATAGATGGAGGGTGCCCAGTGGTCGGTTTCTCCGCCGAGGAAGCCGTAAAACTTGTCAAATCCCTGATGGGTCGGCCAGCGATCAAACGGACCTGCCACGCTGGCTTCCCAGGCTGCGGTTTCATGCCATTTGCCGAAGGCGGCGGTGCTGTAGCCGTTGAGGCGAAGCATCTCGGCCAACGGGGCGACGTTCTGGGGAATCTGACCCGTGTTGCCGGGAAACGCCGTACCCGTCTCGATGATGCCGCCCATGTTGTTGACATGGTGGTTGCGCCCGCTTTTGAGGGCTGTCCGGGTGGGTGAGGAAACGGCGGTCGTGTGGAAATTGTTGTAGATCAATCCCTGACCGGCCAGGCGGTCAAAGGAGGGGGTGGAAACCGGACCCCCGTATGTGCTGGTCCCCGCAAAGCCGAGATCGTCGACGAGGACAACCAGGACGTTGGGAGCCCCTTCCGGCGCCGTGACATCGAAGCGCTCCGGCGGCGTAACGTTGCGGACATCGATTTCCGTGTACATGGGCGGTTTTGGCTCCTTAACAGGAAGGATCGTACGGTCGGGCATCCCTGAGACCTCCGGGGCTGCGCGATCCATAACCGCCGGCCCTGTTGCGCACGCCGTACCCAGCGCAAGGCCCAAAACGCCAACCACCGCTTTACTTTTCATGCCACTTTTCCACCTTTTCATAAAATCCCTCCTTTTTCTCTCATTATAATTTTATTTGCTTCTCATGAACTCGATGTTGATCCCATCATTCACATCGCTTTGTTTTCAATCCATGGACAAGGTGGTGATTGCCGCAATC
>JAWOIA010000051.1:0-14988 GCA_046484885.1 Desulfosarcina sp.
CGGTTATTTCGCCCGATATCGGCGTTATGCTCAAAATTTTATCCTCGGAATATCAACTATATGCCTGCGGTAAAATTTTTCGCATGCCTTGATCTCGACCAAAATTCCTCGTTTCTGAATGGGCACTTAATAGGGAACCCGGTGCGATCCCGGGACGAACCCGTCGCTGTGAGCGGGGACGAAGGCCGCTATGACCACTGTGCCGTAAGGATGACCCTGCGAAATGGCGCGGGAAGGGGCGGTCGGTAGAGCGATCCGCGAGTCAGAAGGCCTGCCGCAAGGTTAGGCGTCTCGGTGGTGATGGTAAAACCCCCCAGACCGAAAGACTTTTTTTCGGTTGGGGTTTTTTTGGGCCCCCCGCCGCACGGCACACGCAAGGCAAGCCATCTAAACCCCCCGTGCGGCGGCAACCACCTCGGAAAAGGGCGGCACCCATGGAACGACTTCGTAAAAGCGTTGCGTCGATCAAACCACTTGACGACGTGGTTTACCGGCAGGCCAACCAGCGCCTGGCCAATCAGGCCCGGCCTGCCGGCAGTCTGGGACTTCTAGAGACGGCATCGGCTCGTCTGGCGGCCATTTTCGGCACACTGGATGTGCGGCTGGGCAATAAGATAATCGTGACCTGTGCCGG
Organism: Desulfosarcina sp.; assembly: GCA_046484885.1. Classification (GTDB taxonomy): domain Bacteria; phylum Desulfobacterota; class Desulfobacteria; order Desulfobacterales; family Desulfosarcinaceae; genus Desulfosarcina. The sequence goes on from JAWOIA010000051.1 coordinate 635, forward strand.
CGATCATGGGGTGACCGTAGAGGGGGTGAGCCTTTTTCCCCAGGAGGTCACCGCCCAGATGGTCTTTAATTTCGTCAATGGCGGGGCTTCCATCAACGTACTGGGCAGACACGCCGGCGCCCGCGTCGTCGTGGCGGACCTGGGTGTCAATTTCGATTTTGACCCGGGTCTGCCGATTTTTCACAAAAAAGTCGGCAAGGGTACGGCCAATTTCGCCTGCACCCCGGCCATGCGCCCTGATCAGGCTGTCCGCAGCGTCGAGGCCGGCATCGAAATCATCGATGAACTGCTGGCCCAGGGACCCGTGGACCTGCTGGGCATCGGCGACATGGGCATCGGCAACACCACCGCCGCATCAGCGGTGATCGCGGCTTTCTCCGGCGTTGCCGTTGAACGGCTGACCGGCCGGGGCACCGGCATCGGTGATGCGGCCCTGGCCAACAAGATTCGGGTTATCCAGCAGGCTCTGGGGCGGCACAGGCCCGATGCCCGGGATCCCCTGGATGTGCTGGCCAAGGTGGGCGGCTTCGAGATCGGCGGTCTGGCCGGGCTGGTGATCGGCGCAGCGGCCGCCGGTATCCCGGTGGTATGTGACGGACTCATCGCCACCGCCGGTGCGTTGATCGGTTGTGAACTGGCGTCGGCGGCCAAGGCCTATTTATTCGCCGGCCACCGCAGTGTGGAGGTGGGTCACCGCTTCATGCACGAACACCTGGGTCTCGAGCCCTTGCTGGATCTTCAGTTCCGGCTGGGGGAGGGCACCGGTGCAGCGGTGGCCATGGAACTGCTGGACGCCGCCACGCGGGTGCTGTGGGACATCAAAACCTTTGAGGAAGTGGCCATCCTGGATGTCCAACCAAAGGGCTGAGGCGTTCTAAGCGGGTTGATTCAGAGGCGGGTCTGTCGGCCCGGAACGGGTCAGCGAAGGGTTGTGCGCTGACCCTTCAGGCCCTGTTTGACGCATCTGAAACAGGTTAGTGGAAATAGGGCAGGGAGAGGCTGAAGATGGCCAGGTTGCCCAGGCCATGAATGACGATGGGTGTCATGAGGCTTCCGCTCTGATGGTAAGCGACGGCAAAAACGAGGCCGCCTGCAATCTGGGTAACCGGGATGGCCGGGCCCAGGTGAAAGACGGCAAACAGGGCGGTGGAGATGAGGATGGCAGCCGTCAGGCCCCAGCGGCGCAGGTAGCCGAAAATCAGGCCCCTGAATACCGCCTCTTCGGTCAGCGGCGCGATCATGCCCCCCACCACAAAAAACAGAACCTGTTGAGAACCCGTTGGCGGCAGGGGTGAGCGGATCAGCACCAGCGGGTTCCAGCCGGCCACCCACAGGACCGCAAACAGGAGTGCGGCGGCGGCTGCAAAACCGGCGGACCAGGCCAATCCGGTTTTTAGGCCGGGCAGCATCCTTTTCCTGTCCAGCCCGAGCCGGTTCAGACCGCCGCCCGGCATGGCCGCCAGGGCCAGGAGTGTCAGCAGCTGTGCCGTCCGGGTTGCGGCGATCAGCCATAGCCCTGGCAGCCATCCAAAGCCGCTGGCCAGGGCCGCCGCCGTTTCCAGCAGGACCACGGCCAGCAGCGATGTCAGTAGGAAAGCAGTGGCGATTGGGGCTGGACCCATCCCAGTTTCCTCAAGGCGCGGTAGCCATACAGTTGAATATACCAGTCCGAGGAGCGGTTGATGCGGTCGATGATCTCCTCAATGAATTGGCGGTCGCCGCGCTCCCCCATGGCCCGCAGGGCCTGACAGGCCACGATGGGTGCCGGGTCATCGGCCAGAGCCCGCAGCATGGCCGCGGTGTCCGGGTCCTTGGCGTGGGCCAGACTTCGGGCCAGCCAGTAACGTTCGGCAATGTGGGGGTTATTTTGGATGGCCTGGGCCTTGGCAGCAGCAGCAATGTCGCGTTGATCGAAAGCTGCCTGTCTGAGCGCGGCAATGCGGGTGGTTGCGCAAGTTGCCGCCAGATCCCGGGTCGGATTCTGGAGGGCGGCGGCAGCGCTGCGCCCCTGATAGACCGGGATCAGCAACAGGCCGCCTGCAAGAACGCACAGAATGGCCGCAACCACGTCCGGTGTGGATGCGGCCAAAAACCGGTTGGCCAGAAAGGCCAGCACGCTGAAGAGCAGGGCAAACAGAACCAGGGGCAGCCCCAGCATCAGGCCAAGCAGGCTCATGGTCCTGAAGATTCGGTTGGGGTCGTCGCGGTCGGCCACGGTGTTGAGGGCGGTTTGGGGATCGTTGAACAGCTCCTTCTCTGTCACGCTCAGAACCGTTCCCCGGTTGGTGCGCAGATAAAATTGCTTTGCCGGGTTGTCCCAACCGATGAGCAAGTCGGTTGTCTGGCCGGCCGGCAGGGGCAGGCAGTCATGGGTGCGCATGAGCCGCTCCAAGCGAACCCAGTGGTCCCGATCCAGGCTGGCGTCGAGGGTGCAGGTGCGAATCTGCTTTTGCGCCAGGGATTTAAAGGTTTCGGCGGGGAAGAGGGTGTAGGCGTAGTAGGCGTTGGTGATAGATTGGCCGACCGGGCTTCCCAACAAGAGGTGGTCCCGGATGTGGGTGAAGAGGTGGCGGTCCAGAACCAGGCCCCACAGCAACGCCAGGATGAGGGCGGCCGATACGGGCCACCAGACCCGGGAGGCGGAAATCATGGGGGTGGGGGCCGGCAGCAGCGCCAAAGCAGCCATCGCGCTGACCAGTGGCACCCCGGCCAGGTAGGCTGATGCCGCCGGATTCCAACCGTTCTCATTGACCAGGAAGATGCCGCCGGCCCACAACAGCAGCATGACCAGCGCCGCTTTGCGGTTGCGCTGGAAAACCCGGTCCCACACCCAGACGCCGGCCAGCGCGAGCGTCGCCAGACCGGCCCCGATGCTCAGGGTGAACAGCAGACCGCCGGCCATGGCGGTGGTCAATGTGTCGAGATGGGCCGCGACCCGGGCGTTGGGGACCGACAGGTATTGGGCCTGCAGCAGGGCCTCGGTGGTTTGCAGCAGATTCCGATTGGACAGATAGACATGGATGGTGGCAATGAGTTGCGCGCTCAGTAAACCGAGAAGAATGACGGCCGGGGCGTATAAGCGGCGTTTCATTTCGTGTTGGACACCTGCTGGCAAAATGTGGTAGTGACCAGAACCGTCTGACATGGGTGCTTCGGGTTGTGATTGACAACCGCCACGGGTTGTTCCGATCATCCATACCAGCTGGTATTTCAAGAATCAACAACAGGAGGAGATCGCGATGAGAGAAGTCGTCATTGTCAGCGGCGCCAGAACTGCGGTGGGCGCGTTCGGCGGATCGCTGATGTCGGTTCCGGTGGTGGAACTGGGTGCGACCGTTATGAAGGAGACCCTGAAAAAAGCCGGCCTACGGCCCCAGCCCAGCGACACGGTCAAGTCTGCCGGGCCCGATGCGTTGAAGGATCAGGGGCTCATCGAACTGGAAAAGAGCGCCATGGACTGGGCTGACGATCTGCCGGCGGTCTGCATTGATGAGGTCATTATGGGAAACGTGCTGCAGGCGGCGCAGGGTCAGAATCCGGCCCGGCAGGCCATGATTCGAGCCGGCCTTCCCAAAGAAACCCCGGCCTATTGCATTAACAAGGTTTGCGGCAGCGGCCTGAAAGCCATCGCACTAGGAGCCTCCGCGATCATGACCGGGGAGGCCGACGTGGTGCTGGCCGGCGGCATGGAGAGCATGAGTCTGGCGCCCATGGCCTTGCCCAAGGCGCGTTGGGGGCATCGTATGGAACTGACCGGGACCGGCGAGATTTATGACCTCATGGTGTTTGACGGCCTGTATGAGATTTTTTACGGCTACCACATGGGCATGACCGCCGAGAATATTGCCCGCCTCTACGACATCAGCCGCCAGGAGCAGGATGCGCTGGGGGTTCTGAGCCATACCCGGGCGCGGGCAGCCATCACCAAGGGGTGGTTTGCCGAGGAGATCGCACCGGTGACCATCAAATCCCGTAAGGGGGATATGGTGGTCGACACCGACGAGCGGCCCATGGAGACCAGTCTGGAGAAAATGGCCAAATTGAGGCCGGCCTTTGCTAAAGACGGCACCGTCACCGCGGGCAACGCCTCGGGCATCAACGACGGTGCGGCGGCCGTACTGCTCATGACCGCAGAACGGGCCAAAGCGCTGGGCCTGGAACCCATCGTCTCCGTCAAGGCCTTCCGTTCCGGCGGGCTCGATCCGGCCTACATGGGCCTGGGGCCGGTCCCGGCGATCAGAAAAGTGCTGGCAGCCACGAGCATGTCTTTAAAGGACATTGACATGATCGAACTCAACGAAGCGTTCGCCTCCCAGGCCATCGGGTGCATGCGAGAGCTAGGCATCGAAACCGATCGACCCAATGAATTGGGCAGCGGCATCTCCATCGGGCACCCCATCGGATGCACCGGTGCGCGCCAAATGGTCAGCGGTATGAATCAGATGAAACGCAAAGGCTACGCGACGGGGCTGATCAGCATGTGCATCGGCGGCGGCATGGGTATGGCCATGATCATTGCCAGGTGATTTTTTCCTTTACTTTTTCAACTGTTAGTGGTAGGTTCCACGCTTACGGATCATGCGGACGAGCCCTCCGCCGAAGGTGGCTGGCGGCGGCGACAGGAGACGAACACACTATGGAAATCAGCAGACGGGTGGGTATTCTGGTCTTTTTCGCGGTCCCCGCCATCATCGGCGGCGGAATCGTTTACGGGTTTTCCGGCAGCTTCGTTTCAGTGGTGGTATACCAGATCCTGCTCTACCTGTTTGCCGGCGCCCTGGTCAGCAAGTAAGCCGCTTGGCCGCCTCCCAGCGGATCCGGCTGACCATTGACCCGTCGAGTCCGACGACCCCAGCATTATTTCTGCGCAAACGCCCCTTTTCTCTCTGCCGGGCGTTTGCGCAGATTGCGTTATGCCCTGGGGGCTAAAGCGAGCACCGGGGAGGATTGACCACCGCCGGCCGCCGGGGCCGGGCCGCCGGTTCGATCGGCGCCTTGGCCTGGTGGCGTCCGGGCCGGTTTCTGGAGGAACCATGCAAGACCCAACCTCCCAAAATATGATCCTGTGGTTTTTTTTGGCCTGCTTTCTGGCCTCCATCTCATTGATGGGGTGGCTGCTCTCGCCTTTTTTTTCGATCATTGTGCTGGGTGGGGTGATCACCGGTGTATCCTACCCCCTGTACCGAAAGCTGGCCAGCCATGCCAGAATCAGTCCCGGGGCAGCCTCCCTGGTGACTTGCCTGCTGATCCTGTTGACCTTGTTTGTTCCGATCGTTTTCTTTGTAGGAATTCTGGCCCAGGAGGCCAACGAGCTGATCCAGCTGGCCAGAGGCCCAGCCCTGTCCAGCTTCATCCACGCCCATTTTACCAACAGCGCGCTGCTGGATCACATCAACCCGCTGCTGGCCAACTTCGATATCGTTATCACCGGCGAGGAGTTGAACCGGACCATCTCCGATATCGGGAGAGTGGTGGGCCTGTTTCTTTATGACCAGGCCCGGGCCATTGCGACCAACACCCTCGCCTTTGTGGCCAGTTTCTTCCTCATGCTGCTGGTGGTCTACTTTCTGCTCATCGACGGCCCGAGGCTGGTGCGGTTTCTGGTTGATCTGTCGCCCCTTCCCGAAGAACAGAACAGTCAGCTGGTCGGTAAATTCAAAGATATTGCCGGTGCCATTCTGGTGGGAAACGGGTTGTGCGGTCTGATTCAGGGAGTCGCCGGAGGACTGGTCTTCTGGCTCTTCGGACTGCCTTCGGCTATTTTATGGGGTGTGATCATGGCCCTGCTGGCCTTTTTACCGATCATCGGCATCGGGGCGGTCTTCTTGCCCACGGTGGTTTTTCTCTTTTTGAAAGGGCGTATCGGCGCCAGCATCTTTTTCCTGGTTTTTTACCTGCTGCTGTCAGGCCTTGTCGAGTACCTGTTAAAACCCAAAATGGTCGGAAAACGGGTACAGATCCATACCCTGGTGGTTTTTTTGTCGATTATCGGCGGCCTTCAATTGTTCGGTATTCTTGGGATCATTTACGGCCCTCTGATAGCCACCGCTTTTTTGACCTTGACCGATATCTACCATGCCAGTTACCAGAAATTAATCGAGCGCGCCCAACCTTAACCGGACCGGTCGCAGGGGTGAGCCGGGCGTTCACCTGCAGACGACCGGACAAGGATGATGTCCGAACATGACTGAAACGATTTTGGAAGCCAAGCAGGACGCAGAGATCAGCATCGAAGCCGAGATGAAGAAGTCCTATCTCGATTACGCCATGAGCGTGATCATCGGTCGGGCGCTTCCTGACGTTCGCGACGGGCTCAAACCCGTCCACCGCCGTGTGCTTTACGCCATGCGCGAGCTCAAGAACGACTACAACAAGCCCTACAAGAAATCGGCCCGCATCGTCGGTGATGTCATCGGCAAATACCATCCCCACGGTGACAGTGCCGTCTACGACACCATTGTGCGTCTGGCCCAGGATTTTTCCATGCGCTACCCGTTGGTGGACGGTCAGGGAAATTTCGGCTCCATCGACGGCGATCCGGCGGCGGCAATGCGCTACACCGAAATCCGCATGACCCGGCTGGCCCACGAGATGCTCGACGACCTGGACAAAGAGACGGTTGACACGGTCCCGAACTACGACGAGTCGCTGACCGAGCCGTCGGTGTTGCCGGCCAAGTTTCCCGCGCTGCTGGTCAACGGATCCTCGGGGATTGCCGTCGGCATGGCCACTAATATCCCCCCCCACAACCTCTCCGAGGTGATCGAAGCCATCAAGGCGCTGATCGACAATCCGGGGATTGCCTGCGGGCAGCTCATGGCCCATCTGCCCGGCCCTGATTTTCCGACCGGTGGAATCATTCACGGCACTCAGGGGATCCGCGACGCCTATGAAACGGGGCGGGGCATTGTGCGAACCCGGGCGCGGGTGACCGTCGAGGAGGAGAAGAAAACCGGCCAGGAGACCATCGTCGTCACCGAAATTCCTTACCAGGTGAACAAGGCGCGGCTGATCGAAAAGATTGCCGAACTGATGAAGCACAAGGTGATCGAGGGCCTGCGTTATGTGCGCGATGAATCCGACCGGCGCGGCATGCGCATCGCCATGGGCGTCAAAAAAGACCACATGGCCGGCGTGATTGTCAATCAGCTCTACAAACACACCCAGATGGAGAACAGCTTCGGGGTGATCCTGCTGGCCGTGGTCAACAACCGGCCCCAGGTTTTCAACTTGAAACAGATTCTGGATAACTTTGTCCTGCACCGCAAGGAGATCGTCATCCGGCGCACCCGTTTCGATCTGAACAAGGCTGAAGCCCGGGCCCACATCCTGCAAGGGTTGAAGGTGGCCCTGGATCACCTCGACGCGGTCGTCAGTCTCATCCGAAGCTCCAAGACCCCCGCCGAAGCCAAGGAGCGGCTCATGGCGGAGTTCGGCCTCAGCGCCGTCCAGGCTCAGGCCATCCTGGATATGCGGCTGCAGCGACTGACCGGGTTGGAGCGGGACAAAATCGTGGAAGAGTACGATGCCGTGCTCAAAGATATTGCCCGCTTCAAAGAGATCCTGGGCAGCGAAACGATGGTGCTGAGTATCATTAAAAACGAATTGGACATTCTCAAGGGGGAATTCGGTGATGCGCGCCGCACGGAAATTCTCGCCGACACCCGGCAGTTGACCATGGAAGACATGATCGCCGAAGAGGACATGGTCGTGACCATTACCAACACCGGCTACATCAAACGCAATCCCATTACCCTGTATCAGAGCCAGCGCCGCGGCGGTAAAGGCAAAACCGCCATGGGCACCAAGGAGGAGGATTTCGTCTCCGACCTGTTCGTGGCCTCCACCCACCACCACTTTTTATTTTTCACCAATCTGGGCAAGGTGTACTGGTGTAAAGTCTACGACATTCCCCAGGCCGGTCGTCAGAGTCGGGGCAAGGCCATCGTCAACCTGCTCGATTTCACCGATGGTGAGCGAATGACCGCTGTACTGGCTGTTCCCGAGTTTGAGCCCGGGCTGAACGTGCTCATGGCCACCCGTAATGGAACCGTAAAAAAGACGGACCTTCTGGCCTTCAGTCGTCCGCGAACCGGCGGCATCATTGCTTTGGACCTGGCGCAAGCCGACGAACTGATCGCCGTGAAACTCTCCGACGGCACCCAAAACGTGTTTTTGGGAACAGCGGTGGGCAAATCGATCCGGTTTCATGAGGCGGATATTCGCCCTTCCGGCAGAAAGGCCCGCGGCGTCAGGGGAATGGGGCTGAGCCCAGGCGACCGGGTTGTGGGTATGGAAGTGCTGCAACACGGCCAGACCCTTTTTACCGTGACCGAAAAAGGCTACGGCAAACGGACATCTGTCGACGAGTATCCCGTCCACCGGCGCGGCGGCAAGGGTGTGATCACCATCAAAACCAGCCAGCGCAACGGCCAGGTGGTGAACATCATTTTGGTCAACGACGACGATGACCTGATGCTGGTGACCAACACGGGCAAACTGATTCGCATGCCGGTTTCCGGCACCTCGGTAATCAGTCGCAACACCCAGGGGGTGCGGTTGATTGTCATGGAGCCCGGAGAGCGGGTGGTCAGCGCCGCGGGGTTGGCCGAAAAAGAGGATGAGAGCGCGCACTCGGCCGATGAACCCGATGATTCGTCCGCTTTGTCCGAAGAACAGGTGCCATGAAACCCACGATCGATGGTGCAACCATTCAGATTGGCGTGGTGGGCGCGGGCAGCTGGGGGACCGCCCTGGCCAACCTGCTGGCCTCCAAGGGCTTCCGCGTCGAGCATTGGGTCTATGAAGCCGACGTAAAGCTGCAGATGCTCGAGCAGCGGGAGAACCGGCTTTTCCTTCCCGGCGTGACCCTGTCCGACAACCTTCATCCGAGCGGTGACCTGGCGTCGGTGGTGGCCGGCAAGGATCTGGTCCTTGTGGCAACCCCCTCCCATGTTACCCGCCAGACCCTTCAGCGCTGTGCCCATGCAATCGGTTCGAACACGGTCGTGGTCAGCGCTTCCAAAGGAATTGAAAACCAGACCCACCTGACCATGTCCGGCGTTCTCGCCCAGATCATTCCCGGGTTGTCGGCCGATCGGCTGGCCGTGCTTACCGGCCCCAGTTTTGCCAAGGAGGTGGCGCGGCAGGTGGCAACGGTGGTGACCATCGCCTCCAGCGACCCGCATACGGCAACCTTTGCCCAGCAGGTGTTTGCCACCTCCTATTTTCGGGTCTACACCATCGATGACGTGATCGGTGCTGAACTGGGCGCCGCCGTAAAAAATGTGATCGCCATTGCCGCCGGGGTGATTGACGGGCTGGGCCTGGGACTGAACACGCGAGCCGCCCTGATTACGCGCGGGCTGGTCGAGATTCGTCGCTTGGGGCTGGCCATGGGGGCCCAACCGCGAACCTTCAGCGGCCTGGCCGGTGTCGGGGATCTGATCCTGACCTGCACCGGTCACCTCAGCCGCAACCACACCATCGGCAGACACATCGGTGAGGGCAAAAAGCTGAACGACCTGCTGAGCGAAATGCGCATGGTGGCCGAAGGGGTGAAAACCGCCCGCTCGGTATACAACCTGTCGCGCAAAATGGGCGTCGATATGCCTATTTCTCACGCTGTGTATCATGTTCTCTACGACGATCTCGACCCCAAACAGGCTCTTTTTCAGCTGATGACGCGGGATCTGAAGCGAGAATTGGACGAGAACTGACGGCCGGCGCGACAGTCGCCGAGACCCATTTGGTGGCCAAAGGAGCTGAGCGGTGGCGCAGGGTGAAAAAAAGAGGCAGCACAAAGGGGCGGGACACCGCAAACGGCTGCGGGACCGCTTTCTGAAATCCGGGCTTGACGGCTTTGCAGACTATGAGGTCATTGAACTGCTGCTCACGCTGGCCACACCCCGCAAGGACTGCAAGGAGGCCGCCAAAGCCGCCTTGGACCGTTTTAAATCCCTGCAGGCGGTGCTGGATGCCGAGCCGGCGGACCTGTGTCAGGTGCCGGGGGTCGGGCCGACCAATCTGTTTGGGTTGAAGCTGGTTCCGGCTGTTTCGCGCCGATACCTGAAACGGCATCTCGAAGGCAAAAAAGCCCTCTCCAACTCGCGCGACCTTTTTGACTACCTCGAGCACACCATCCGTGATAAAAAAAGGGAGTGTTTCGTGGTGATATACCTGGATGCCAAAAACCGGGTCATCGCCGACCAAACCCTCTTTACCGGAACGGTTACCGCCAGCGCCGTCTATCCGCGCGAGGTGGTCAAGGCGGCCCTGGCCCATTCGGCGGTGGCCGTGATTTTTGCCCACAACCACCCTTCCGGGGATCCGGCTCCGTCGGCGGATGATGTGGCCATCACCCGCAAGCTGATTCAGGCCTGCGGGGTGATGGGCATCACCGTTCATGACCACCTGATCATCGCCGCCGAAGGCTACTTCAGCTTTGCCGATCAGGGTTACATGAGCGGAATTAACGCTGCCGCCGAATCCCGGTAATCCGCCAGCCGCCCGGACCGTCCGGATGGCCGGGCACTGAGTCGAGATGTCGATGAGTGAGAAACGGGAAGCACAGCCCCCTTGTTTTGGAGATCTCGAGCGGGTTTTTCCCAAGGGAGAATCCGGGTTGCGGCAGACCCCCGACGCTTGCATGGCCTGTCGCCACAAAACGCCCTGTCTGAGAAAAGCCATGGCCGACCGGGGGGGCGTTGTCGTGCGTGAGGAGATGGTGGACCGCGCCTACGCCTCGGGCAGGGTAGGGTTCTTCGAGCGCTGGTCCCGAAAAAAAGCCCTGCGGATGCAACAACAGAAGAAGGACCCATCCTGAATCCAATCCCGTAAAGGAGATAGCTATGGCTAAACTGACCGTTTTTGATTTAGACGTCGATGGACGCCGCCTGCTCATGCGGGTCGATTTCAACGTTCCACTGGAACGGGGGACGGTTGCCAATAACCAGCGCCTGCGGGCTGCTTTGCCCACCATCCAGCATATCCTTCAGCGTGGCGGCAAGCTGATTCTCATGTCTCACCTGGGTCGGCCCAAGGGAAAACGGGTGCCGGAACTCTCCCTCAAACCCTGTGCCGCAGCCTTGGCGGCGCTGCTGAATCAACCGGTGGCCTTTGCCGAGGACTGCATTGGCCCGTCGGCCGAGGCCGCCGTCGAAAGCCTTCACTGCGGCGGGGTGCTGCTTATGGAAAACCTGCGCTTTCACCAGGCGGAGACTGACAATGACCGAACCTTTGCCCGAGCTCTGGCCGGGCTGGCCGATCTGTACGTCAATGACGCCTTCGGTACGGCCCATCGGGCCCATGCATCAACCGTCGGGGTAACCCGTTTCATGCAGCGCTGCGCAATGGGCATGCTCATGCAAAAGGAGATCGCTTATCTGGGTGAGGCACTGGAGAGACCCGAGCGGCCCTTCGTGGCAATTCTCGGCGGCGCCAAGATTTCGGGAAAAATCGATGTGATCGACAGTCTGCTGCCAAAAGTGGATCGACTCATTGTCGGCGGGGGTATGGCTTACACCTTTTTGGCGGCCCAGGGCCTGGAAATCGGTCAATCGCTGGTAGAGGCGGACCGCGTCGAACTCGCCCGCTCGCTGCTGGAAAAGGGCGGCCCAACCATTACGCTTCCGGTGGACTGCCTGTGCAGCGATCATTTTGACATGGATACCCGAACCGTTGGCAAGCTGGCTGTCAGGGCAGTCAACGCGATCCCGGCTGACGCTGTCGGCCTCGATATCGGGCCGGAGTCGGTCTCCTTGTTCCGTAGCGTTGTGAAGGATGCCCGAACCATCTTTTGGAACGGGCCCATGGGCGTCTTTGAAATCGATGCCACCGCCGGGGGAACCTATGCCGTGGCCCAGGCGCTGGCAGCTGCCACCGATCAGGGTGCGGTCAGCGTGATCGGCGGCGGAGACTCGGCGGCAGCTGTGGAAAAAGCCGGCCTGGCCGACCGCATGACCCATATTTCAACCGGCGGCGGCGCGTCTCTAGAATTCCTGGAAGGAAAAGTGCTTCCCGGCGTGGCGGCGTTGACCGAGCGGTGATGCCCGCTGTTCGTTCCGTTCTTCGGATGGTTAGGGTCCGTCCAGAAACGAGGAATTTTGGTCGAGATCAAGGCATGTGAAAAATTTTACCCCAGGCATAGTGTTGATATGCCGAGGATAAAATTTTGAGCCTAACGCAGACGTCGGGCGAAATAACCGTTTATGGATGGACACTAGTCAGGGTGGGTGGTTGAAAACGGCCTATGCCAGGCGTGGATGGTGGCTAGCCGGTACTGTCGCGGGCCTTCTTTTGATCGGGCTGCTTTTCCGTGATCCGATCTTAGCCGGCCTGACCACCGCCTACCGCTGGATTACCAACCGTGAACAACTGGAGCAGCTGGTTACCGGCTTTGGACGCTGGGGACCATTGGCATTCATGGCTCTGCAGGTGCTGCAGGTGGTTCTGGCGCCGGTACCGGGGGAGGCCACCGGATTTATCGGCGGATATCTTTTCGGAACGGTCAACGGCTTTATCTATTCCAGTGTGGCGCTGACCGTGGGTTCCTGGATCAACTTCGGCATCGGACGCTACCTAGGCAAGCGTTTTGTGCGGCGCTGGGTTCCGGCCGACAAATGGGAGCGCTTCGACCGGCTGTTGAAACGGCAGGGTGTCATCATTCTGTTTATCCTCTTTGTCTTTCCCGGGTTCCCCAAAGACTACCTGTGCCTGTTTTTGGGCGTCACTGCGATACCCCTCAAGGCGTTCCTGTTGATCGCCGCCATCGGACGCATGCCTGGAACGCTGATGCTGAGCCTGCAGGGAGAATTTCTCTTTCGTGGAAACTATATCGTCTTGTCGGTGCTGTTCGGGGTCATGCTCCTGGCAGCCGTTTTGAGTGTGCGCTACCGTGAAAAGATCTATGCCTGGATGGAAAAGCTCAATGGAAACGACCAAGTCGAGCGTTGACCCGTGTATCCAATTGTGTTAACTGAAGAATAACAGCACCCTAGCTGTTCGGTCCGACCCGGCCGTCAACCCCAGCCCGCCTGAGAGGATCCACAGTGGCTTTCTGGAGTGTCAGAGAAGAACTCAGTCAGTTCAATCGCCTGCGCCGTTCCTATTACGAATTGCTCAGGGATGAGCTGGACCAGTTCATGCTGGACTACGCCCTGACCCAGTCTTATCAGCAGTTTGTCGATCGTAATATCGCCTATCCGTTTATTGAAAAAAGGGAGCTCAAACCCCGGGCCCGGATTCCCGGCATCGAGTACAAGTGCCAGAAGACCTTCCTGGTGATTTTTGTAGAGGACATCATCCCCGCGGTTCACAAAAAGTACATTCGGTTTTTTGATGTCAACAAACCCACCCAAACCAACCTGATGGAATCCAAAGCCCTTCCCTTGCCCGAGAAGTTCGATCGGACACACCGCTATCTGGATTCGATCCGGTTTTACGATTTCATGAATGTGTTGTTGCCGGTGGATTACGCACTGTTGATTCAGCGGGACCCATCGACGCGATCCTTTAATCGCTACGGCCTGACCCACTATCATGTCCGAATCGACTGGCCCATCGCCGATGCGGCCGAAGATCTGGCCCAGAGTCTGAGGTATATCTCAAAAGACCTCTACGAGAAGGGAGATAAGTACGCCGAGCTGGCCCAGCGCAAGCTCTTTGAATATTACGGCATGCCGGTCATGGTGGGGGGTCGGCGCACCGCCGCCATGGTGGCGGCCCAGTACCTCAAAAGAATTCCCTGCATCTCCACGGTTTATGTGGCCAGCAGTGAATCCCGAGCGCTGTTCCGTATTTCCGAACGCGGCGTCTCCAAGGCGGCCCTGGTCTGTTTCACTGAAGACGAGGCCCGGCAGATTGCTGAAACTCAGAAGATGGCTCCGCGCTCGTTCAGAAAAAATTATGTGATCGCCAACGCAGGCCGCAACCATGTGTGCATCTTTCAGGCGACCTACTCCTATACGGTCCATTCCCGGCCGCCGGAAGACGGCAAGCTGCGTGAAATCAACTCCGACGTGAACTGGCTTGCCGTCGGCGGCGAACACCTACTCCCTAAACCCCCATGCGGCTCCACCGGCACCAGGTGGACGCGATCGAACAGGCCAAAGCGGAGCACAACTACGTGCTCACAACCGGAACCGGGTCGGGCAAGAGCCTGGCCTACATCGTGCCGATCGTCGATCACGTGCTTCGCGAGGGCTCAGGACGAGGCATCCAGGCGATCGTCGTCTACCCGATGAACGCGCTGGCGAACAGCCAGGCAGGCGAGCTCGAGAAGTTCCTCAAGTTCGGCTTCCCCAACAATGCCGGGCCCGTCACGTACCGGCGGTACACGGGGCAGGAGAAAGAGG
>JAWOIA010000034.1:0-6525 GCA_046484885.1 Desulfosarcina sp.
CGGAACGACATCAGGTGGCCGTAACGGTTCACCGGCTCTCCGTACTGCGCATCATGCTCGGCGTCCACCAGCGTGAGGTAACGCGCGGCCAGCTCATGCAGCGGGTGATGCTCGAGGCCGAGGTAGTCGACGTCCTCGATGCCCGGTTGCTGGTACAGCCACTCGGCCACCTGCTTGGTGGTGCGGCTGAAGAGGTCGACCTTGGAGCGCAGCGTGCGCAGGTCGTTGAGCGAGAGGATGGCGTTCATCGGCGACAGGTTGGGGCCGAGGTCGCGGAAGTCGCTATGACCGCATCATTCTGGACGGCCCGCCGCATATGGGTCTTGCCGACACCCTGATTCTGTCAAAACATGTCGGCGGCATCGTCCTGGTCAGCAGCATCGGTGAGTCCAGTCGCGAAGCGATCGGTCAATTCAAAAAGTCCATCACCAACGTCAACGGAACCATATTGGGCTGCGTGGTCAACAAAGTCGACTTCAATCGCAAATACGGCTACGGTGGGTACTACCCGTACTATCAAGCCTATGCCGGCAATGGGGTCGAGCCGGCGGGCAAGGACGCTCAGGTCCAGCGATCGTCGTAACCATCCGGGGCCGCCCCATGGCCGGTCCGGTCATCGGCACGGCGGGCCTGCAGGTCGAATCCCGGGCGGCAACCATCTTGCAAAGGGCAGCTGCGGTCAATCGCCGAAGGTGGTCGAGGGGGGCATTGAAAATAACACCCAACAGGCCTTGTCAGCACTACCGAATACTGATAGGCTCAGGCTGTAAGTCGGGACAGTCGGCGGCCGTGCCGACACACCCGTCACGCACGATGATGATCGCCGTTTTGGATGGCGCTCAAAATTGAACCGCAGGCATACGGGTGGTGTTCCGGGGACGACCATTTTGGCGGGACCCCGGTTCCAGGCAAAGAAACCGGTTGTGGATGGGCACCAAAAAGGTTGCCCAAACGGGTACAGGAGGATCCTATGAGGGGCTTTTGGGGCGGGACCAGCGTTGTCCTGAAGCGGGCGCTTTTCCTAACGATCTGTTTGGTGGTCAGCCAGAGCGGCCCGGCTGGAGCCGGTTCGGATCGGATTTATCCCACTGGCGGCGTCACCCTTCATCGCGGTGATCAAATCGTCGGCACCTACACCCGTGAGGCGCCGCTTCCGGAAGGCGTGACGATCCGCAGCGATGGCAGGTGTGGCGTCAAACTTGACGATTGGTACCTGGTGGCCGAAGATAAGACCGTGTTTTCAGTCCGTTCATCGCCTCGGCAGAGAAATCTCTTTATCGAAAGTGGAACCCTTTATTTCAAGACCGACAAAATGAACCGTGCCCTCTCTTTCTTTACGCCTGCCGGACCCATCAGCGTCCAAAACATTCGCATCAACGCCGCCTTTGGTGCATCAGGGGTAAAAGGGTATCTGACCGTCTCCGGGCAGCAGAGTGAATTGGGGGTCGCCGAAGGCGGTTCCATGGATGTCCTTATCGATGACGGCCTGGTGACCGTTCAATCCGGGCAGAGAATCATTCTCGCTCAAGCCATTATGGATATCGGACCGGCCGAGAGTGAGCCGACGGCCGCACAGCCGCCCGCACCTGCGGAACCGGATCGGGGCCTGTCGTCCGGCCAGAAAATCGCTGTGGGTGCCCTGGGAGTGGGCGCCATTGCAGGGGTTTTGATCGGCCTCGGCGGCGGTGGCGGTGGCGGCGGTGATGGTGGTGGTGTGGTGAGTCCGTCATCACCATAGAGGAGTGACAACCGTGATCCACTCTGGCAAAACCCGGCGGGCGAAGAAGACGTCGCGGGCTCGTATTGGGCAGTTCTGCATCGCACCGGCGGGCCTTTTGCTGCTGGGATTTTTTGTGTTGGGTGCATGCGCCGTCACAAGCGTTCAACCCCAAGCTGAGCCGGTCTTAGACCCCCGCATTCTCAGGGCTGACGAGATCGATCGAATGAATTCGATGATTTTGTCTCATGCTCACCTGAACAGCGAATCGAGTGATTACCTGCTCGGGGAAGGCGACCTGCTGCGAATCAGCGTTTTCGAGGCCCAGGAACTGGACGCGACGGTGCGGGTCAGCGCACGCGGTTTGATCACCCTTCCGCTGATCGGAACCGTTGCGGTCAAGGGGTTGACCGCCATCGAGGCAGAAGAGAAAATCGAAACGCTGTATCAGGCCGGGTACATCAGACATCCCCACGTCAGCATTTTCGTGGAGGAGCGCGTCAGCCAGCGCATTACGCTGGTGGGGCAATTTAAAATCCCCGGCACCTATGATTACCCGGCCAAACAGCGCTTGATCGACGTCATTGCCTTGGGCGGCGGTTTGAGTGAGAAGGCCGGCCAGATCGTTCAAATTCGACGATCCCGCCAGGTGCACGGGCAGCTCGACGTTGTCATGGTCGACCTGGAACGGCTCATCAGCAGGGGCGATGTGATTCACAATCTTGAAATCAACGGGGGGGACGTCATTTTCATCCCCGAGGCCGGTGTTTTCTTCGTGGATGGGGCTGTCAGGCGGCCTGGAGCATATGCGATCAAGAACCGAACGGTGCTGCAGGAGGCATTGGTGGAGGCGGGCGGGCTCGAGACCTGGGCTGTCAAGGACCGGGTTCAGCTGGTTCGCATGGCGGAAAACGGCGAGCGTAAACTGATCGAACTGGACCCGAGCCAGGCCGGGGTTCAGGAACTGGTCCTGAGCGACCGGGATATTCTGATCGTCCCTTCCAGCGGTAAAGCCGGGCGCATGAGCGGCTTTGGCGTCTCCATCCTTGGAACCGGTTTCAGTTTCTATAGCAGATAACCCAATCGGGTCGTCACGCGGCCGATGGACCCGGTCTCTTTGATCCTCATTGTTCCGGAAAACCCACGTACATGTATCTGGCCCACTACCAACTGACCGTAAAGCCGTTTGACCTGAGCCCGGGGCCGGGCTTTCTCTGGCTTGGCGAGAAACACGAAGAGGCCCTTTCGACCCTACATTACGGTATCGCGGAGAGTTTGGGGTTTCTGCTGCTGACCGGTGATGTGGGCCTTGGCAAGACTGCTCTGGTCCATCGATTGATCAGCACTCTGGATTCATCGACCCTGGTGGCCCACATCACCGACCCGGGCCTGGGAACCTTTGATTTTTTCAAACTTCTGGCGGCTGAATTCAACCTGCCTCAAGATTTTAAAGGCAAAGCCGACTTTCTGATCGAGCTGGAAAAATTCCTTCACCAATCTCATCGCGAGCACAAAAAAGTCCTTCTGATCGTTGACGAGGCCCAGCGGCTCAATAACAAGCTTCTGGACGAAATCCGGGTGCTTTCCAACATCGAGTTGAGCGACCGCAAGCTGATCAACATATTTTTTGTCGGCCAGCCCGAATTCAAAAAGATGCTGACCAGCGATGTCAACCGGGCCATTCGCCAACGCATCGCCATCAACTACAACCTTCAGCCCCTGACCGAATCGGAAACCGGGCAGTACATCCACTATCGCCTGAGAGTGGCCGGCGCCATCCGCAAAATCTTCACCGGCGAGGCTATCCGTGAGATATTCAGCTACACCAACGGTTATCCCCGCGCCATCAACATGATTTGCGATCATGCCCTCTTGACGGGCTATGCCGCCGGAATAAAAACCATCGATGCCGATGTGATCCGGGAATGCCGGCAGGAGCTGGCCATACGAACCGGGTCACCGCTTCCGCCGACCGATTTTCAACGCCCGAGCCAAGCGATCCGACCCGAAACGCCCGCGCCTGAGCCCCGTCGATCGGTTGCTTGGATGAGATATGCCGCCATCGTCGGGGTGTTGATCATCTCGATCAGCGGGTTGGGCTATTTTTACCTGTGGTCTGAACCCGGTTGGTCAATCCCAAGTATGGATCGCAACAGTGTGTCGACATCATCCGGTCGCCAGGATGAAGCGGGCGTTGCGGGCCCTTTGAAGGTCAAGGCTCCCATACCCGCCCAGCCGACCCCGGTGGAATCAGCGATCGAGATAGCCCCTGCCGCTCCCAGCATCCCGCTGACAGCCGGACCGGAAACAGCCACGGTAGCAGCCGATCGTGTGGCGGTAGCGGCGTCGACCCCCGCCCCAGCGGAAAAAGCGCCAGAGAGCGGGCAACCTGACGCTGCCGGAAAGTTGACGGTTTACGAACAGGCTGAAAAAGATTTGGCCCTGCTCATGGCTGCCCCGGATGTCCATTCCGAGGCCAAACCGGGCAATGTCGTGCCCAAGCCCCTCGTCAGCCGGGGTGACGCACCTGGTGGGGATCAAAAACCCCCTTCGCGTGAGATTTCGGTACCCGGTGCGGTCGCTGCTGCACCGGCAGCTGAACCTGCATCCGTTCAAGCGGCGGCCACCGCCACCGACCCGGCGCCAGCGGAGCGGACCGTGGCTGCTGCTCCGGTTGCTGTCAAGTCAGAACCACCCGTTCGGCCGCAACCGCCGGCTGCCGCCGCAACGACCGCGCCGCCTCCTGCGAAGCGCGAGGAACCCCTCTCAGCGGCGGCCGCAGCCGCTCCAACCCGGGCAAGGCCGGATCCGCAGCCCGAGCCGTCTGTTGCGGTGCCCCCGGCGTCTGAGCTTCAGGCCGCCCTTGGAGCAGCGGCTGCCGAAATATCCGCTGAACAGAAAACGGTTGAATTGGCCCTGGAAGATCGGTTGCGGCTATTTTTAGATAATTATTCCAACACCTATGCGGCCAAGGATTTAGATGCCTTCACTGATCTCTTCTCTTCCGACGCTCAGGAAAACGGGCAGCCTTTTGAAACGCTTTTACCGGTGTATGAAAGGAATTTCACCGTTATCCAAACCATCGACTACCGGATTGAGTTGCAACAATTTTCATATGATGATCGTGGCGGGGTTGTAGACATCGAGGGCGATTTCTTTCTGCGATGGTTGCCTCCCGATCAACGCTGGCGGGAGAACTCGGGGAAAATATCCATGCGTCTCAAGGAGGCGGGGCCCTCTTTTTTGGTCCAGCGCCTTGACTACCACGGCCACGGCTCACGCTAACAATCGGTTTTAGCCAAAATCCACCCCATAAAGCAGAAGCTGTTCGCTTTCGTTGCGGTCAAGCGGCAGCCCCCCGCCATTTTCCAATCCCTGCGCCACCCTTGAAAACTTTCGGGCCGTCTTTATATTTACCACGTACACCGTCTCAGCGGGGGCGTGCGCATCTGCCCATGCGGGCGTTGAAACGGGCAGCGGACCAGGAGGTATGAAATGAAACATATAACGGTCATCATGGTGCTGTTTTTGGCGGGCTTAATTTTCGGCCACCAGCAGGTCGCCAGCGGGGATAAACCCGGGGAGAAACCGATGGATAAAATGTCGCAACCAACAAGCGCAGCCGTCTTTGCCGGCGGCTGTTTCTGGTGCACGGAGTCGGATTTTGAAAAGGTGGACGGGGTGATTGATGCGGTGTCGGGGTTTACCGGCGGCGAGGTGGAAAACCCCACCTACAGCCAGGTCACTGCGGGGGGCACCGGTCATGTGGAGGCCATCAAGGTGATCTATGACCCATCCCGGGTCTCATACAGCCAGTTGCTGGAGGTTTTCTGGCGTACCATCGACCCGACCGATGCCGGCGGTCAATTCGTCGATCGGGGTGACCATTACCGCAGCGCCATCTTCTATGCCACCGATGCAGAGCGCAGCATGGCCGAAGCCTCGAAACAGGCCTTGGCGGCTTCGGGACGATTCGACCGCCCGATCGTGACCGAGATCCTTCCGCTGGGCAGCTTCTTTGAGGCCGAGGCCTACCATCAAAATTTTTACAAAAACAACCCGTTGCGCTACAGCTGGTATCGATCCGGTTCCGGTAGGGACCGGTTTTTGGAGGCGAAATGGAACGATGCGGCAGCCCCGCCCGCCAGCAAAACCCGTGCGGGGGCCGCGGATGGCCAAACCAGCCTGAGCCCATACCCCATTGCCAGCGACGAGGTGCTTAAAAAGACCCTCACGCCGCTGCAGTACCAAGTGGTACGGAGGGACGGCACCGAACCAGCCTTCAACAATGCCTATTGGGACCACCACGAGCCGGGCATATATGTGGACGTGGTGTCCGGGGAACCCTTGTTCAGCTCCACCGACAAGTTCGATTCAGGAACCGGCTGGCCCAGTTTTACACGTCCGCTGCAGTCTGAGAACGTGGTGGAAAAAAAGGACACCAGCTTTTTCATGGTTCGCATCGAGGTGCGCAGCAAACATGCCGATTCCCACTTGGGGCATGTGTTCAACGACGGGCCGTTGCCCACGGGTCTGCGTTACTGCATCAATTCGGCATCCTTGAGATTTATCCCCGCCGATGCGCTTGAGGAGGCGGGGTACGGCAGTTACCGCAGCCTATTCGAACAGCCGGCCGATTGAGGCGCCACGGCTCATTGCAGCGACGACCACCGTGTTGCGATCGCGCCAAGCCGGTTTCAGGCCGGCCGGGCCGTCGCTTCAGCCAGTTCGAGCCCCAGTTCCAGGGCCTGGCGGTTCATGTCGATAAAGCCCTTTGGGATGCGGGTCTCGAGCACCTTCAGCAGCGA
>JAWOIA010000074.1:0-10786 GCA_046484885.1 Desulfosarcina sp.
ATCGGTCTTTAATAAAGAGCAAGAGATGCATAAAATACGCATGGAAAAAAATCTCAGAAAACAAGCTAAATATCTTGGATATCAGATAGTTCCGGCGGCAACCATGAGCTGAAGTTATTTAAAAGTCCCACCCCGGGCACGTCCGGACCAAGCGGGAAAGTAACTTTTATCCGTAAATGCTGGCCAGCCGAGCAATTTTTATATAAAATCATCGGTGATGGTGCGAAGTAGGCCGGCATTGCATTGGTGTCTTCCTATTGGGAAAACCCGTTTAGAAGTCTGGTCCCGAATGACGTGAATTAAGCACTGGCGAAGCTTTTGCTATCCCGTTTAAAAGAGTACCCTTTCATTATCACCATTCGGCCACCATCAATAAAAAAAAAGCGAAAGGAAAGATGATGGCCAGAAAAATCCGAAAATTGAAAATGAAAAAAATTCAACCGCTACATACGTTGCAACCCAATGCTGCCGGCATTGATGTCGGGGCCACTGAAATCTTTGTGTCTGTACCGCAAGATCGCGATGTTGAGCATGTGAGATGTTTTACCACATTTACTGACGATCTACACAAGGCTGCAAGGTGGCTAAAAAAATGCGAAATCAAATCCGTGGCAATGGAATCCACCGGTGTTTACTGGATACCGGTTTTCCAAATCCTCGATGCCCATGGCTTTGATGTTATGTTGGTCAATGCCCATCATGTGAAAAATGTACCCGGCCGCAAAACCGATGTCGAAGACTGCCAGTGGATTCAATATCTGCATTCTGTGGGGTTGCTCAGAGGCTCTTTTCGTCCCGGCCAGGATATCTGTTCCGTGCGCTCGCTTCTTCGTCACAGGGGCAACCTGATTAAAATCGCCTCTACCCATGTCCAGCACATGCAAAAGTCACTGACACAAATGAATGTCCAGATCCACAATGTGATTTCCGATATTACCGGCGTTACCGGTCTGACCATCATGGATGCCATTGTTGACGGACAAAGAAATCTTAACAAGCTGGCCAATCTCAAGGACCCAAGAATTAAAGCCAGCAAAGACACAATAAAAAAATCCCTTAAAGGTGATTATCGTCCAGAACACATTTTCACCCTCAAACAAGCCCTTCAATCGTATCGGCACTATCGGCAGATGATCTATGAGTGTGACATTGAAATTGAAAAACATCTCAAAGATCTGGAATCACGCATTGAACCGGATCAACCTGCCAGGCCTCCTGGGGATATAAAACCCAGAGGAAACGCACCTAATTTTGACCTGAAACACCATATGCATCGGCTTTTGGGTACCGATCTGACTTTGGTAGATGGCATCGATGTGGGCACAGCTCATACCATTTTTACCGAAGTCGGCCCGGATTTGTCCTGCTTTGCTACGCCAGCACATTTTTGTTCCTGGCTTGCCCTTTGTCCAAACAATAAAATCAGTGGCGGTAAGATTTTGTCATCCAAAACCAAGCCGGGGTCAAATCGCGTGGCACAAGTGCTTCGGATGGCATCCATATCTTTGCTCAGAAGCCGGTCTTATCTCGGTGAATTTTATCGTCGTATGCGGGCAAAATCCGGCGCGCCAAAAGCAATTACGGCTACTGCTCACAAATTGGCACGCATTGTTTACCATCTGATAAAGTATCAAAAAGCCTTTGATCAATCGGTCTTTAATAAAGAGCAAGAGATGCATAAAATACGCATGGAAAAAAATCTCAGAAAACAAGCTAAATATCTTGGATATCAGATAGTTCCGGCGGCAACCATGAGCTGAAGTTATTTAAAAGTCACTCTACCCTATCTTGCGGAAAAAATTGAAAAAAACCGAATTTACCACTTGCCTTCCGCATCCCCTTGTGGTATGAAAATCCATGTAGTTACGGCAGCTTAACCGGGGGAAGGCATGATTCACATCAAAGACCATAAACAGCAACAGCGCTTCGATCCATGGGCCTTTTTAGCCCCAAACGACGACAGATACTCGATCAAGGATGGCCGGGTCTTTTTCGAGAGCATCTTTAAGATGAACTGCCCGTTGGGCAGTTGGCGCCATTTTTACCAACGGACTGGGCAGACCTACCAAAGAGCTGCATACCGTGCTGGGCGTGCTGCTGTTTCAGCAGACGTTGGATCTCAGCGATCAGGCCGCCATCGAGCAGCTCTGCTACAACCTTCAGTGGCATTATGCGCTCAACATCCCTGAAGAAAGCGGTGATGCCAAATAATTTGAATCTATTCATCCAAAATCACCTTGGCAGCTCGTGGTTTGTTCCGGCCCAAATCTGGTCAGACCGTTTTGCGATCATAAGGTACAATTAATGGTAAACGATAAATCCGGTATGTTCAGGTATTATTAGAATGCAATTAAAACCGCCAGGATGGGCTTCGGTAAAACGCAATCTGGATGGTGGCCTAAGTCCAATTTCTACGTTGCGCTGCATCTGGTTGTGGCTGCGGCACACCTTAAGTAAGCCTCACTCGCAACGTTTTCCTGGGGGATCGCGTTGTGCGAAAAATCATCTTTGGAAAACGTGCTCAGCTCCTCAAGTGATGACACCATCTATCTCAACCAACAGCCGAATCGCGTTGGTGGCTAAGCACCGGGGCGACCGACCGGCCATGATCGCATTGAGGGTGCCGACGCTCGAGATGCCATCGATCTTACCCGTTTTGAGATGACCGCGATAATTCAAACCCGGGATGGAGACGATCTGGCGCTGGATTTGGCCGGGCCCGGCAGCGTTCGGATTGTGGGCTACTTCACCGGAAATACCCCGCGCCTGCTTTTCCCAGTATCACTCGCCCCCATCTATCCGCTGCTTTTGGATTAGAACCAGTTTGAAGAAAAAACAGCTTATCGCAACGGGATGACAGCATCAGAGATTTGACGTGCAGGGACAGACCGGCGTTGGTCCCCCGAGCCAACGCGTCGATGAGTTGAAAAGCCGCAGAAAGCAAAACTCGTCAAAATCAAATCAGCCGCCATCCAGCGACTCCCCCCACAAGAAAAAACCAAAGGCAAGTTCAGGGGCAAAAAGCCCCGTGGCAAAAAAGGCCACGACGGGCATCGGCAGGAGATGCTGAAGCCCAGCCGAAGCGAGCCCCTCAAACCCGAGCTGCCCTTGCGGAAACACCGATTTTCCGGAAACCCAGCCCCATTACACCCACCAGCATATCGAGCTTCCGGAAAGTGGGCGCTTGCCGAGCTCAAGCGGCTGTGCCACATGGCCGAGGTGCGCCCCACCCCCGGCCGGTGACGGGCCTTTTACGATCGCTTGATCCCCATCCATTTTTTAACTTGAAACTCACACACACCTCACAACCGCCGCTTAAGCATTTCACGAAGAAGCATTGATCTCAGGGCCGCGGCAAAAAATAATGCCACATCTTGCTTGTCTTTTGGTCCGTCACCGGCGTTACACCCGCCGGCACATATCCCGATATTCGCCGACGGATGTGCCTTGGTGACGAACCAAAATCCGGCGCCATCTCGTGGAATTATTTCTTACCGCGACCCTTAGAAAAACATCGATTATGGATAAAAGGAGGGCTTCAGCATGAATGCTTATCTCGGCAAGCATGGAAAATCGTTGCCCCATGGCAGGTTCCCGATCAGCTTCCCAGCATTGGGCGCCTCGTCCCTGTTGATACTGGGGATATTCATCTTGGGGAGTTTTTTCAGTTCCCAGGTAGCCGCCGAGGAATTCGGCCACGGCTACCGGCCCGTCCAAAAGCCGGCTGTTTTTGCGCCCATCGGCACTTATGCAACGGGATTGGGTGGCGCTTCGGCCGAAGTCGTCGCCTACGAACGCCACAGGCTTTATGTAACCAACAGCGCGGACAACTCTTTCGATATCGTCGATATCGGCGACCCAACCCATCCGAAGCAAATTGAGCGGATCTCGTTGAAAGACTACGGGGCCGGCCCCAACAGCATCGCCGTCAGCGGCAAAATCCTGGCCGTGGCCGTCGAAGCCGACCCTAAAACCGATCCTGGCAAAGTCGTTTTTTTCGATCTCAACGGCATCTATCTAAACCAGGTCACGGCCGGTGCCTTGCCCGACATGCTGACTTTTACGCCGGACGGGCGACACCTCCTGGTCGCCAACGAGGGTGAGCCCGAGAACGGTGTCGACCCCGAGGGGACGGTCAGCATCCTCCATGTTCCGCGATTTCCCTGGCTTTTGTCCCGCATGAGTTCCGCCAAACTGCAGAAACGGGTGCGCACGGCCGGTTTCAGAGCCTTCGGTGAGGGTTACCTGAAGGCCCGGGGCGTTCGCATTATCGACTCTTCTGTCAAGCCCTATCAGGATCTCGAGCCCGAATACATTACCGTCTCCGACGATTCGGGCTTTGCCTGGGTGTCGCTTCAGGAAAACAACGCCATCGCCCTGCTGGATGTCAATCGCGCCCGCTTCCGGTGGGTCCGCGGGTTGGGCCTCAAGGACCATGGCATCAGCGCCAACGGCCTGGACGCCAGCGACAAGGACGGTTTGATCAACATCCAAAGCTGGCCGGTGTTCGGAATGTACCAGCCGGATGCCGTGGCTGCCTTTCGATCCAAAGGCAGAACCTATATCGTTTCGGCCAACGAGGGTGACGCCAGGGACGGAGAGGAGGCGAGGATCAAGGACCTTGTTTTGGATCCGGTCCTTTTCTCTGATGCCGATGACTTGCAGAAAGATGAAAACCTCGGGCGCCTGACCGTCACGAACAAGAACGGGGACCTAGACGGCGACAGGGTCTTCGAGGAGCTCTGGGCTTTCGGCGCAAGATCTTTTTCCATCTGGACCGCCGACGGCGAGCTGGTCTACGACAGTGGCGACGACTTCGAGCAAATCGTTGCCGCCGTCAACCCGACCTTCTTCAACTCCGACAACGACGAAAACTCCTTCGACAGCCGCAGCGACAACAAGGGGCCCGAGCCCGAAGGCGTTGCGGTGGGCCGTATCGACGGGCGCACCTATGCGTTCATCGGCCTGGAAAGGGTCGGCGGCGTGATGATCTACGACATCACCGATCCCTACGATCCGCAGTTTGTCCAGTACACCAACAACCGCGAATTCTCCCTCGATCCGCCGGCGCCTGACAGGGGGCCGGAAGTCCTGGTGTTCATCCCCCGTTACCAAAGCCCGAACCGCAGGGCATTGCTGCTGGTGGCCAATGAGGTCAGCGGCACCGTGACAATCTATCAGGCCGGCAGCCAGAATGATGCGGTCACCCTGTCCCTGCTGCACAACAACGACGGCGAGTCCTCGCTGCTGCCGCTTGTAAACGACGCGAACGACACCCAATTGCCGATCGGCGGGATCGCGGCTTTCAAAACCCTCACCGACCGGCAGATCCGGGAGGCCCGCGCAGCCGGTCATTCGGTGGTCAACGTTTACGCCGGCGACGCCTTCCTGGCCAGTGCGACGCTGGCCTGCAGCCTGCCGCCCAATCCGCCGGACACCCCGGTCTACGATGCCGTCGCGCAGAGCAAAATCCCTTATGATGCCCACATCTTCGGCAACCACGAGTTCGATTTTGGGCCCGACTTCCTGGAGAGGTTCATCCGCAGCTTTGAAGTTAACGGGGTGTTCAATCAACCCTTCCTGAGCGCCAATCTGGACTTCAGCGCCGAACCCGGCTTCAGCGATTTGATTAGGGACGACGGTTTGCTGGCGAGTCACAGCACCGACGGGCAGGTGGTGGCGCGCTCGGCCATCATCACCGACAAGGTCACCGGACAGCGGTTCGGTATCGTCGGCGCCACCACGCCGGCCCTGCCGACCATTTCATCGCCGCGGGACGTCTTGGTGACCAGTGATGATCTCGAGAGCACCGCGGCCGTGGTGCAGGCCGAAGTCGATCGGCTGATGGCGGCGCCCTATCATATCCGGCGCATCATCTTCGTCAGCCACTTGCAGGATATCGACACCGATGTTGAACTCGCCGCCCTGCTGCGCGGCGTGGACCTGCTGGTGGGAGGCGGGGGCGACGAGTTGCTGGTCAACCCGGACGTGCCACTGGAAGACCAGCTTCTTCCGGGTGAGTCAGCCCCCATCGGAGGTGACTATCCCATCCAGACGCTGGATGCCGAGGGCAACACGGTCTATATCGTCACCACCGCCGGCAACTACAAGTACCTGGGCCGGATCGTGGCCGTGTTCGACGGGAAGGGCCAGATCAGCGAAATCGTCAACGACCAGACATTTCCGCGGCGCGTCATTCCGACCGGCGAAGCCGCAACCCAGCTGGGAATAACCGACGCCGTCGAACCCGATCCTGCCATCGTCGAAAATGTCATCGAACCGGTTGAAGCTTGCTTGGAAGAATTGCAGAACTCGATCATCGGCACCGAAGTGCAACTCGATGTCTCGCGAGCCGGCGCGAGGGGCAGAGAGACGAACGCCGGCAATCTGGTCGCCGACGCCTATCTGTACGCCTACGACCAACTGGCCCCCATCAACGGCCTGCCCGCGCGCGACGACACGGTTATCGCGGTTCAGAACGGTGGCGGTATCCGGCAGAACGCCGGGGACGTGCTCCCGATGACTGGAAACTTACCCGGCACCATCACCCGCAATGACACTCTCAACGTGCTGGCCTTTTTGACCAATTCGGTCACCGTGGTGCAGGATGTGACCCCGGAAGATCTCAAGCAGATCCTGGAACGCTCGGCCAGCAACATCGGTGGTGGCCAGTTCCTGCAGATCGGCGGATTCCGGGTCGTGTACGATCTCTCCCGAACCGCGCAGGTCATCGCAACCGACGGCACGGTGACGACACCGGGCGAACGCGTGGTGAGCGCAGAACTGCTCGACGGGACCGAAATGATCGCCGAAGGCGTCGTCGTATCCGGAGCACCCAACGTCGCCATCGTCACCAACAGCTTTACCGCCGCCGGCGGCGACAACTACCCGTGGCTGGCGGAGAACCCCAACAAGTTGCAGTTCCCGGCAACCTACGAGCAAGCCTGGGTGGAATATCTGTTGAGTTTTCCGGTTCTTTATTTTGGGCTGCCCACCATCCCGGCGGGGGATCCGCGTTACCAGCCAGGCGGTGAGGGTCGCATCACAGTTGTCAATGCGCCATAGTCCGGCTAGCGGTGTGCCGGCGACGAAACCGGAAGAGGCGTATTCGGCAAACGCTTCTTCAGCCCCTCGCGCCGGCTGGGCGAACCCCAAAGCGGATATGGCCTCGGCTTTACCGCCAGGGCGGGCGCGATGAGGACCGAAGGGAGGTGATACCCCTACGAACGGGTTTTCCCCGGTGTTTCAGACGGTCTAAAACGGAAATCAACCCAAATCCAAAAAAAGGAGAAACGACAAATGCGTATGCAAATGCCACGGAAAAAAGAGGCGAGGTCTTTTGGTCTGCTCCTTGTTCTTCTGATGGGGCTCGTTTTGTCAGCGGCAACGGCCGCGGCCGGAGACAAATGGGGCGGTGACCATCGATGGCCGCGCTGGAGAGAAAAGGCCCCCAACGTTCAACTCGGCCCGCGGCCCTATTTCCTCGTCCAAAACATGGAGGAGGGGTGGCTCAAGCGCGAGCTGGAGGCGTGCGCCGAGGGCCCGTTTGAAAAAACCGATTTTTCGATCGGCCACCGCGGCGCCGCCCTCCAGTTTCCCGAGCACACCAAGGAATCCTACGAGGCGGCCGCGCGCATGGGGGCCGGCATCCTGGAGTGCGACGTGACCTTTACCAGCGACCGGGAGCTGGTTTGCCGCCACTCCCAGTGCGATTTGCACACCACGACCAACATTCTGCTTATCCCTGAACTAGCAGTAAAATGCTCTGTGCCCTTCACGCCGGCCGAATTCGATTCGGAGGGTAACCTTGTCACGCCGGCATCGGCCAAGTGCTGCACCAGCGACATCACGCTGGCAGAGTTCAAAACCCTGTGCGGCAAGATGGATGCCTCCAACCCCTATGCCACAACCGTA
The DNA here is from genome assembly GCA_046484885.1 of Desulfosarcina sp. Taxonomy (GTDB): domain Bacteria; phylum Desulfobacterota; class Desulfobacteria; order Desulfobacterales; family Desulfosarcinaceae; genus Desulfosarcina. Next base: position 7,915 of record JAWOIA010000074.1, read on the forward strand.
AAAGAATACCTGGGCGGCACCCCCAATTGGCGCACCGACCTGTATGCCAGCTGCGGCACCCTGATGACCCACGCGGAGAGCATCGCGCTTTTCAAGGAACTGGGCGTGAAGATGACGCCGGAGCTAAAAAGCCCCGGTGTGGACATGCCTTATGATGGCGACTACACCCAGGAAATCTATGCCCAACAGATGATCGACGAGTACAAGGCCGCCCGGGTTCACCCGCGCAACGTTTTCCCGCAGTCCTTCAACATCGAAGACGTGCTCTACTGGATAAAAAATACACCCCGCTACGGCAAGCGGGCCGTGTATCTGGATGACGCCAACACACCGGCCGAACTGCCGTCGTTTTCCGAGCTCCAACTCTATGCGGATCAGGGTATCAAGATCGTGGGGCCGCCGATGTGGGCCCTTCTCACAGTTGATGGCAGTCGTCGTATCGCACCATCCACCTACGCCCTCGACGCCCGGAAAGCCGGACTCGACATCATCGCCTGGACCCTCGAACGATCCGGCCCCCTCGAGACCGGCGGCGGGTGGTATTATCAAACCGTTAAAGACGTGATTGAGAGGGACGGTGACATGTTTACCGTTCTTGACGTGCTGGCCTGGGATGTCGGCATCCTGGGCATCTTCTCCGACTGGCCCGCCACCGTCACCTATTACGCCAACTGCATGGGGCTGAAGTAACGATCCGAACCGGCCGGCGGGGTGACACCGTCAAGCGGTGCCACCCCGCCCGTTTTCCTCGATCCTATCCCGGGTAAAAAAGACTCCGGAAGTCAGGAAATCCGAACTTGACAAAGAAGGGAGTCTTTACTATCGGGTAAAAGAGCACCGAAGCCCTGTCGATCCCGGTCGATCTTCCCAGACAGCAACCATCGGAGTCGCGCGCGCCCGATTGGTTTTTTGCCCACCATGCTTTTATCATAAAGGCCAAGGGAGTCGCGGCGTGATGGCCCAGGATTCGGGAAAACCCCGTCTATTACGCCCATGTTAAAACCGTAAGGGTCTTTTAATGGTCATCGGTCTGGTCAATCAGAAGGGCGGCGTCGGAAAAACCACGGTTGCCGTCAATTTGGCCTGCGGGCTGGCACTGAGGGATTTTTCCGTCCTACTGGTCGACTGCGACCCCCAAGGAAGTGTACTGCAGTGGCATTCTATTCAAAACCACACCTTTCTCAGCGTCGAGCGGCTGGTTCAGCAGTTTGACGGCCAGACCTTCCGCAAACGCGCGTCAAAATACGACTATGTCGTGGTTGACGCGCCTCCCGCCATGGGCGACATTACCGTCAGTGTATTGGACGCCACCGACCTCGTTCTCATTCCGGTGGGTCCAAGTGCGCTTGACCTATGGTCAAGCAAGCAAATCCTCGCCTTGCTCGAAAAAAGCCGTAACAAAGGCCTTCGCAGCAAGGCCAAAGTTCTTATTTGCAGAAAAATCCCCGGTACGCGCATCGGGCGCGAGGCTAGGGAGGCGGTCGACGTCTACGGCCTGGGTGTTGTGCCGGTGGAAATTTCGCAACGCATCGCCTATGTCGAGGCGATGACGGCCGGCCTCTCGGTGCTGCAATTCGCGCCTTCGAGTGCGGCGGCAGAGGAGATAACCGCTCTTTGTGACTTCGTCCAAAAACTGCCGTAAGGAGGAAACATGGCCAAAAGACGTCAGCTAAAAGATGCCGCGGCCGACCCGACGGTTGCGGTCGGACAGCCGGTTCAACAACCCAGCGCTACTGCGCCATCTCGATCGTGGCCGAAAATTATGCTTTCCGTTGTCTCGGTGCTCGTCGGCGCTGTCGCCGGGGTCTTTCTCAATCGCTATCTGAAAATCCTATAGCCACCGTACTCCGAAAGGTGATCAGCCATCCCGCGCCGGGAAAAGCGGCGAGGGTCATGCTGTCATCGGTGTTCCATTGATTTCCTTGAACTTGGCGGGAAATGGCGATTTCTGGATCGCAAACTGGTCGGCGCCTCCAATGAAGCAGCCCGGGAACTCAAGGCGAAAAGGAAACGATATCGCTGAGTTTTTCATTCCTCTGTTGGAGGGCAACAGGGTCCGCCCTGACCGCGTTCGCATTTCATCAACAAATCGAATTTTTCCGGATGTTCCTTAATCATGGAAATGTACTCGGTAACCAGCGATAGTCAGTTCTGACCGCCATGTCGACGGAAATTGTCCAATGCGACCAGCAGCAGCTTCGCAGCGGCGCGAAGCTCACGGTCTTTTGCAGATCCATAGTGGGCAAGCAGTTCTTCATAGAAAGCCTCCACTTTTTTCAGTGGACTATCCCCAATAAGATTGGTGTCCATCTTCATAAGTCATCGTCTCAAAAAACTTTTAACCGGAGGTCGAGAACTGCCTCGCCCTTGTAAAAAACGATTGCAACCGCCGCGGACGGCAAACCTACCAATCTACTCCCCATATTCTGCCCTCAGCGCTTTCCGGGCCTCTTCACTGCTTTCGTATATGTGAGGGGCCACATCGCGTTTCTGAAGCGCGTCACCGAGCTTCATCCGTAGAAAAGTGCTGGTGGTATAGCGGGTAGTGCCCGCGTAATAGCGGTCGATCAGGTTTTTGACCATATCGGTGTATGCGTTCACCAACTCGGGCAGAATGCTGAAGTTGTCGTAGTTGACGATGGTATAAACCTTGTGGCCCAGCGGCGCGAGAATGGCCTCCACCCATACCGGTTTTCAGCTTATTGTGGGTCAAATTTTTTGGCGCAACAGCTCCAATGCTTTTTGTTGATTATTCCCGATATCCGCCCGGGAAGCATCATCAATTAAAACCGGATAGCTATATCCGCTTTCTTGAATCAAAAGCCCGCCAAATGCATCCGCAATCCTGTAAATTTCGCAATCTTCAACATTG
>JAWOIA010000092.1:0-3529 GCA_046484885.1 Desulfosarcina sp.
AAGGAAGCCGTGGACTGGGAAGCCGAAATGCGGCGAAAACCCGTCAGCGAATGGCTCGAGAGGGCCGACACGACCTGTTTAGCTGATTGGGCTCAGCGGTATCTTGATTTGTTAGTGGTCTCTGCTATAGTGCCATTCCATGATCGCCGTAATGAGGCCACCCTGTGATCGCCGCAATGGAGCCACTTGATGGTCACCGTAATGGAGCCACTTCGTGATCACCGCAATGGAGCCAGCGATCATGTGAGGGCGTCCCACTAAAACGCCGGAAACATCTCGGACCCTGTGAGAAAATCTGGTAGCTTCCCGGGAAAATCCATTATCGGGAGGAAGCTGCCATGGCAAACAGGAGAATCGAGATGCACCAGTACCGACAAGTCATTCACCGCATGCGCCTGGGACAAAGCGACCGGGCCATTGCCAAGTCAAGGCTTTTGGGCAGGCTCAAGTGCGCGATGGTGCGAGCCGTTGCCCAGGATAAAGGGTGGCTCGACGACGGCCCCCTTCCCGACGATGAGCAGCTGTCGGGACTCTTCGAGGCTGCAAAGCGGCCCAACCCGGCCCAGGAGTCGCTGACCCGGCCGCACGAGAAGCATATCAAGCAGTGGGTCGAGCAGGGCGTTCAGGCCACAACGATCTACCAGGCCCTGGTCGAGCAGTTCGGTTTTGGCGGCAGCTACTCATCGGTCCGGCGCCGGGTAAGAAAGCTTCGGGGAAAGACCCCCAAGGCCACCTGTGTTCTGGACTTTGCGCCCGCGCAGGCGGCCCAGGTCGACTTTGGCGCGGGGCCAGAAATCTCCGACGTTTTCACCGGAGCGGTCATAAAGACCTGGATTTTTGTCATGACGCTTTGCTTCAGCCGCCACATGTACGCCGAGATCGTCACCGACCAGAAGGTGCAGACCTGGCTGGCGTGCCACCGGCGGGCGTTCGAGTTTTTCGCCGGTGTGCCGGCAAAGCTGATCATAGACAACCCCAAGTGCGCCATCACCAAGGCCTGCTACACGGATCCGGAGGTCCAGCGCTCCTACGGCGAGCTGGCCGAGGGCTACGGCTTTCTCATCTCACCGTGCCCGGTAAGGGACCCGCAGAAAAAGGGTCGGGTCGAGTCCGGGGTGAAGTATGTCAAAAACAGCTTCGTTCCGCTGCGCCGCTTCCGGACCCTGGTCGATGCCAACGAGCAGCTCACCGGCTGGGTGCTGCAGAGCGCGGGCAACCGCACCCACGGCACCACCTTCAAAAAGCCGCTGTCGATGTTTGCCGACACGGAAAAGCATTTTTTAAAACCGCTGCCCGATGTTCCGGTCCAGCTTACCGTTTGGACCCGGGTCAAGCTGCACGGCAACTGCCACGTGCAGTTTGAAAAGTGCTTCTACTCGGCGCCCTTCAGGCTCGTGCATCAGCAGCTTTGGCTGCGGGCCACCGACACGACCGTAAAGCTTTATCACGACATCAAGCTGGTGGCCGCCCACCCGCGGCTGAAGCAGCCGGGGCAGCGCTCGACGATCGAGGAGCACCTGCCGCCCGAAGCGCTGGCCTACAGGATGCAGGATCCCCAGTGGTGCCTGAAGCAGGCCGAGGCGACCGGAGCGGCCTGTCACCGCTTCGTCCGCAGGCTTTTTGCCCACAGAGTGCTCGACAACTTGAGGGGTGCCCAGGCATTGATCCGCCTGACAAAAAAGTACGGGGCGGCGCGACTCGAGGCCGCCTGTGCCCGGGCGCTTCATTTTGACAATGTCCAATACCGGACGGTGAAGAGCATCTTGAAGCAGGGGCTGGACCAGGCACCGCTTTATGAGCAGCAAAATGTGATCCCTCTGGCATCGGCATACGCCGGAACAGGACGGTTCCTTCGCCGGCAGGTCTGCCGGGAAGGGAGGCGCTCATGAACCCGATGCCCGATCTTACCCCCATGCTCAAGCAGCTTCGCCTGTCCGGCATCATGGACTCCATCGAGACGCGCAACCGCCAGGCGATTGAAAACAAGATGTCCTACATGGACTTTTTGGCCATCATCGTCACCGACGAGATCGCCCGGCGCAACCAGAAGAAACTGGCCTCGGCCCTTCGCCGGGCCAACTTCCGCAATCAGAAGACGCTCGAGGAGTTCGACTTCTCCTACAACCCCAACATCAACCGCTCCCTGGTCATGGAGCTTGCCTCGTGCCGGTTTATGGCCGAGAAGGTGTGCGTGTTTATAATCGGCCCCTGCGGCACCGGAAAGAGCCATCTGGCTCAGGCCCTGGGTCACTGCGCCATCCGAAACGGCCACAGCGTGCTGTTCACCTCGGCCTCCAAGATGCTCTCGCAGCTCAACGCCGCCCGGGCGATAAACGGCTACGAGAGACACTTTGCCAAGATCGCCGGGGTAGATCTTCTTATTATTGACGACTTTGGTCTCAAACCATTAAAGCCTGCCCAGGACGAAGACTTCCACGATGTCATCTCGGAGCGCTACGAGCGCAAAAGCACGATCGTCACTTCCAACCTGGACATCCCTGAATGGAGCGACGCCTTCCCCAACCGGATCCTGGGCGAGGCTACCATCGACCGGCTGCGCCACGGGGCGTACTCCGTCGTGCTGGAGGGAAAGAGCTACCGGTCGCCTCGGCCGATCCCTGGCTCTCCCGCCAAAAATGCATGTCCAAAAACAGCCAAAAACGGCAGTTTGAAAGGGGGTGAAAACTCATAGTTTGAAGCCGGTCCGAGAACCGCTTTCTGGCCGTTTTAAAATGGCTCCATCACGGCGATCATGGGTGGCTCCATTAAGGTGGTCATTGACACCAATACGACAGCAGCGCAGACAAGAGACATCATTTCAAGAACAGCGGAGATGGCATCCGGAAATGGTAACGCGGTTGATAAAAAAACAATAGAAGCCTGGAAACTGTTTTATGAATCGCTGGAACCGGTCTTTGTGGTCATCCCCTATGCAAAGGATATTGCGGAGTTCATCAACCGCAATGGGTCGCTCCCAATCTCAACAAGGCGCGCATTTAAGAGAGTTCTCGCAACGATTAAGACCATTGCATTGATCCATCAGAGACAACGCCGCAGGGACGATATGGGAAATGTCATTGCTGAATATTCGGATTATGCCTTGGGGTATCAAATCTTAGGGGATTCTTTCAGGGAGTCACTCGGGGAGGGTCAGCGTTATACGGATAAACGGATCCGGTTGATTGAGAGTAGGGGTCAGATGACGCCACGTGCATTGTCCAAAAAAGATGGTGTTTCGACTGCAACGATTTCACAATGGTTGAAACCGATGATCGAAAAAGGCGTTTTGGACTGGTGCGATGAAAAGGGTCATGGATTTATGGGTGTTGCTGATCTTGAGAAGGCGAAAAGGTCAGGCAGGGCGTATCTAAAGGTATCAGGTGGGAAACGTCTTCCAACCGTCTTTGAATTAACCGGGGATCCTCGGTGGGATAAGGGGGAAGAGCTTTATTCCGCATATGATCTGCATCTGGATGGAGATTCTGGTGAACAGGCATTTTATCCGGATGATAAAACGGTTGTCGACCAG
>JAWOIA010000185.1:0-11936 GCA_046484885.1 Desulfosarcina sp.
GCGTCCACGTCGGCATCACACAGCATGCAACCGCCGGCCAGCTCGGCGAAGCAGGCCGTCAGGCTGGTCTTGCCGGTACCCCCTTTTCCACTTAGAATAACCAGTTCCTTCATAGGGCGCCGGCTCCCTTTCCGGCCAGCCTTTCAATCTTGATAAGGTCGTAAAAAGTCGAATTCTTCGCTTCGTGAGGGTTTCGGGGCGCGATTTTGGTGGCGGCTAAATTGCAAGAACTCGTCGCACGCTCCTCAAACAGCTTGCAATTTTTAACGCCTTCCCCAAAATCGCTTCTTCCCCCGAAACCCTCAATGGCGCTCAAAATTGACTTTTTACGAGGCTGTCAATCTTGGCTATCAATTCGCGAAAACGGGGCTTCCACTCCGGAATGGCCAGCGCCATAATCTCGCCGCGGGAGTAGCTTTCGGCGATCCGCCGCTCGAAAGGGATCTCCATGAGGAGCGGAATCCCTTGCGTCCGGGCGTATTCCCGGACCTGGTCGTCACCCATGTCGGCACGGTTGACCACCAAGCCCATGGGAAGATGGAGCGCTCTTACAGCCCCCACAGCCAGTTTCAGGTCGTGAAGACCGAAAGGCGTCGGTTCGGTGACCAGCAAAACAAAATCGGTGCCCTTGATAGCGGCAATCACCGGGCATGAGGTTCCTGGCGGGGCATCGACCAAAATCAGGCCGCCGTTCCAGCCGCGGTTGCGAACAGCGCGGATCAGCGGCGGCGCCATGGCCTCGCCCACCCGCAGCCGCCCGTGGGCAAAGGCGATCCCGTTGACCGAACCGCTATCCACGACACCCAGTTCCCGACCCGTTTCACGAATGGCGCCCTCCGGGCAGACGGCCATGCATCCGCCGCAGCTGTGGCACAGCTCGGGGAAGGTGAGGACGGTGTCCCCGATAACGGCAATGGCCCTGAAACGGCAGATTTGCATGCACCGCTTGCATGGACGGCACTTTTCCAGATCAATAACGGGAATCGCGGTGGTGACGGATACCGATTCGGTGATAACCGGTCGTAAAAAGAGATGGGCGTTGGGCTCTTCCACATCACAATCCAGCAATTGAACCGGTTGCGCGACAGATACCGCAAGGCTGGTGGCCACGGTGGTCTTGCCGGTGCCGCCTTTTCCACTGGCGATGCTGATAATCATCGATTTTGCCTCCGCTGGCAAGCACCTGGACCTGCAGTTGTCACCCTATTCGCGTTCACTGACAAGGCCGTCGGTCATCGCATTCGTTGACTAATTTATAAGCATACGCTCATAAAAGGTCAAGGGTTTTTTTGGCAAATGCTCAAAAAAAATAGGGTCTAGCATTGGTATTCGGACCGGATCGCAGTTGACTGCAACGCAGGGCTTAGGGGCGCGGGGCGTAGCGGCAGTGTGCAACCCAGCGGCCGCATGCAGCTAGTAGGTGGTTGCGCCTGAGGGGGGGGGGGGGGGGGTAGAAAACGATCTTAAAAACGAAACCGGATGATCTTGACCGCCTCATCGACCCATTCCGAAATGAGCCGGATCTGATCCTGGTGGGCCTTGGATTTCTTCAAGCGTGCAAAGACCGCTTGCCGGGTTTTGACCCCTTCCAGGGCCGGGATGGCCTCCATACCGCCAAAATTGGCCAGGCCGCGAATGGTGATCCGCAGATTCTGCAGCAAGCCGGACAAGCATGAATCACTCTTTTTCAGAAAATAGAGGTCGGATTCAGGACTACCATATTCGTTGACGGCACTGCGCAGCACCGAACACCCCACAACGGTTTCGATCATGGAAAAAAAGATCAACAGCTCCCTTTCCAAACTCAACAGGTCCTTCACCGACAATCGATGCCGACGGGTCATGCCGAATTCCAGGGCTTCGCAGAGCCCTTGATGGATGGTCCGGGCCTTGCTGAAAAAGGCCTCCTGGTCCCGGTCCAGGCGCCAGGAGGCATACGACGCCACCTCCTGGTCCAGGCTGCGATAGTTGAAGAGGATGTCTTCGGGAGTGATTTCAATATCGGCCAGGCTTTTATCGTATCGATGAAGGATCAGGTTGGCCAGCATCAGGGCTTTGGCATCGGAGAATTGGATATCCTCCGGATCCTTGAGAAAGTCCTCTAAGAGCACCGCGAACGCCTGCTTGGGCTGTTTCATGTGAGCGGTGAGCATCTGCAGTGCGTTGAGAAAAGCAATGCGGTCTTCCGACGTCACCACATCTTTGAGATTGCGCCACAGGAACTCGAAAATTTTTTTCTCATAGCGGGAAAACAGCGGCAATGCACCGGCAAAGCCCGATTTTAGAAAACGCCCCTGCTGATTGAAGCACTTTTTCAGTGCGTCCACCAACTGGCGGGCATCTTCCATCCCAATACCAAAATCCTGGCAAAGGATCTCGTAATCCCCCTCCTCGAACTGGATGACGGTATGAACCATGGCGGTCATTTTCTTGCGGGTGGAGGAGCGCCCCTTGAAAAAGGTGACCATTCTGAAGAGCTGGTGGTGAACCATGGCCAAGATGGTGCCAGCGCCGCCCACCGAACCATGCTCGGCGCGCGAGACATAGAGGTCATCGAAGACATCGTCCCGCACCGTGTCGAGTCGTTTTTGCAGGCTATTCAGCACTTCCTGCCGGGCATCTTCACTTCTGGGTCTGCTGTCGATGGTCTGAAGCAGGTGGGACGAAAGTCCCAGGCGCTCTTCCAGGTGGGTGGCATTGATATGCTGGTAGTCATCACCGTAAACGCTTTTGATCACCTTGGCAATTTTTTCGGGTGAGTTCTCCGCACTGGCGATAATCCGCCCCACCTTGGCTTTTTCGCGGGTGAACTGTTTTTCGCTCGCCTCGCGCAGGAGCCAGTCCAGGTTGTTGATCTCAACCGGCGGTGGAATGAGCTGGGCGCTGATCTTGGGCAATCCGAAAATCGCATTGTAGACACTGGTATAGCGGCACCCTTCCTCGGAGACCTCCTTTTTCTGCATCCAGGCGCCCACCTTGGTCACCAGGTCACGCATAGCAGGGGCACCCAAGCGGTTGATGCCGGCCATGAGGGTCAGATTGGTGCTGACCGCCCCGTTCTCATCGGTCACCATGGGTACCACGTTCGTTTTGCCGCTTCCCAGAACAATGTCGCGCTGATTGGCATGGGCCCGATAAAGCCGGCCTATGATGTGGAGGCTGCGTCGCAACCGATCCAGGGCGCCGGGATCAGCGGTGGGCAAATTCAGGTGCAGATTGTTGATGCCGCGCTCGGCAAAAATCCCAAACGCATCCATCAGTTGGCCCATGAGGTGGGCCAGCAGGCTTCCATGACGTCGGATCATTTTGGGAATCACTTCCAGGTCCACCAGGATGTTGCCGAAAAGGATTTCATAGTCGACCTTTTGGGGCACATCCCCGCCCCTGGAAAAGCCCCGATAGCGGACCAGAATCCGGCCCGTGTGCTTGGGCAGCTGGGATATTTTTGCCAGTGAATCAACCAATTTCTCGAAAGCCTGTCGCTCTTCCGCCTCTCCGTCGCGTAGGTCCAGCCGCTGGAAATGGCCGGCCAGCAGATGCACGATTTCGCAGAGTAGAATCCTCCAGACATCCTGCTGCTTCTGCTCTTCGGCCAGACTCAGCACCATCATTTCTGCAGCCGACCGTCCTTTGTTGGATTCTTCGAGTCCCTCCAGCTTAGCAAAGAGCGCTTGCGCCTCCGTGTCCAGTTGGATTTCGTTTTCAGTCATGGTCGCAACCAGTTTGGCGTAGAGAAGATTCAGGATAACGCTCCGATACCGCGCGACCGCGACAGCGCTTGTCGCAGTTCTCGTCCGGGGCGCAAGATGCGTCTATTTTAATGCACTGAGTATTTTCTAACTACCATAGTTTTGCTGAAACGAAAATCGAAAAGAGCGGCCCGGGTTCCGGACGCTTGCCGGCCTGAGCAAGGCGATGGCGGCGTGGATTCAAAACCATGGCCCGGCTTGAAATACCCGCATCCCTCTGATAAGGATAAGCAATACTATCCTTTCCAATTTTCAGGCGCGACTCAGCTAACCGACCACCCGTACCATGCGGGGTTGTTCAGCAGCAATGACAAAAATCAAGTCCAAGGCCCTTGAAGCCAACCTTGCCAGCACCCATGTGGATGTAATCATCGATGACCGCTATGCCTGCATCCAGGCGGTGATGGCCCGCTACTACGGCCTGATGGAGGGGCTCAACACCTTTCTGGGCGAACTGAGCCACCCCTACCGCAATTGGCAGTTCATTGTTGGAGAGGCCAGGGGATACGCGCTGGACTACTTCCACCTCTTCCGATCCCATCCCCGCGGCCCGCAAGCCGCGGAAGCCATGCTGGGCATCTTCGTCGAAGCCATCGGTGCGGATCTGGACGAGGAGGTTCGCACCGACGCGGTGGACAATCTGCTGTTATACCTGCAGTTGATCATCCTCGAATCCCGTGACCGGCTTCCCGATTTCCTGCCCGTGGTCAACCGGACCTTCAGTTGGATCCATGCCTGCCCGGACGATCCGTTTTTCCTGTTTGTTAAAAGTTTTTATTCGATCAAACGCATCATCCGGTTGCTGGCGGCAGACAGGCAGGACTGCATCGCCGATTATACGGTCTTCAATCGGCTGCTGATCCGAATGTTCCGGGTCACCTATGCCTATTGGGGGGGCATCGAGGACCCGTGGACCAGTTTTCACGCCGCCGCCGGGCAGATTCGACATCCCGAACCGGCACGGGATTGTTTTTCCGAAATCTCGCATGACCGTCTTGATGCCTTGAAGCACCGGCTGAGCCGCATCGAGCAACTTTCAGATGTTATGGGCCACTCGGGGTTCGATCAATTGCTCACGCTAACCGATTTCGGCACCCTGGTCGAAAGCTACCGCAAAATACCCCAGGTATTGCTGACGGCCGGTGCCGACGTCGGCCAGGGGCACCATTGGAAGGTCATTTTTCTCTTTCACATCATGGGTATTTCGGGACTGAACCAGATCCACGAAGAGGCTTTGCGGGAGATCAACCGCACCATGGGCTGGCTGATCGAGAACGAAAACTACCGCCAAATCGGCAACCTGATCGAGAAAACCTTTATAATCCTCAAATCCCGGACGGAACAGTTTCCGGCCGCCACCCTCACCTGCGTTCTCAACATGGGACGGGCGGTTTATCAAACCGACGAAATCGACCTGGTGAACTTTTTTATCGACCAGGTGGTTGATCTGGGCTTTCAGGCCCCCATGCTGGGCGGTATCGGCAACGACTGGCAGATTCAGGTCAATTCGGCTCACCTGCAAAACATCCGTACCTGGCTGGAACTGATCGAATGCAAGCCAAAATGGTCCTCACGGCTGCTCTCGAGTCTGATCATCCATCTGGCGTTGTCGGGAATCTTCATCAAAGACACGGACCTGTTTCCCAGAGATATCACCCGTTTTCTCAACAGTGATATCGAACCGGTATACAACTTGGCCAAACAGCTGAGCCGCCTCTTTCCATCCTATTTCAACGACATCGGTGCCGAGGGAGTCCTGCGGGACATCTCGACCCGGCTGGATGAAATCACCCACCGACGGGACCGGCTGATTCATTTTTTGCGCAAACAGAGCCATGTGGAGAGCTCGAACCGCATTCTGCGGTTCATGGAAGCCGTCCTGCAATTCTGGAAAACACGGGACAAGACGCCCCTCGAACCCTTTGTTCCCCCCAACATCTACCGAGAAATTGATGATCGCGGCCCGCACATCGACGGGGTCCACGCCCTCTTCACCCATCTGGACCGAGGTGGCGTGGCGATTCCCGATGGGCTGCTGGTGGAGGAGGATGTGCGGATCCGCGGGTTGCTGGCTCAGATGCCGGGGGCCGATCCGGTCGACATCGAACGCGTGGCACTCATCGGCGCCTTTTACCAACTCCTGCACCACAAGTACCAGCTGGATCACAAATCGCTGCGCCACCATCTGGCGCAACTGGACCGGGAGTCCTTCCCTGACCTGGAGGCGCTGTATGGCGCCTTGGAGGAGCCGGACCTCAAAAAGCGGCTCTTTCTGTTGATGGAGGCCCTGGAGCGCCTAAAAACAGTTATTCTCTCCGACCAGACCTACGAAATCCGGGCGGACATTTATAAAAAACGCCACATCACCATCGATATCCCCTCCATGTACGGCAGTTACCACGAACGCAAATTCGACGCGCTGGGTCTCAGTTTCCGGATCGAGTCGCTCGTGATCGTGCTGTTCGAAGAGCTGGTCGATCAAATCAATCTGGGCCTGATCACCCGCGCCACCTTCCACGATATTTATGAGCTTCTGACCCTGTTTGACAAGGCCCTGCGTTTAGACGGCATTTACTCGGTGGAACTCGGACTTCAATTGGATCTGCTGGTTCACGCTCTGGAGGTGCGAGGATTTACCTTCACCCAGTACCTCGATATTTTCAAGGGGTTCGCCGTTGCCGTCAAAAACATCATCAACGACTATTTCAACAACATCCACGGCCAGAACCTGACGCGAATTCTCCCACGCCTGCCGATGGACCGGATACTGGAAAAATACCTTCCCCGGGAAATGACCGTCGACATGGAGAAGCTCAGGCACCGCGTCTCAGAGATCTTTTCCCGAGACCGTATCGCCACCGCGCTGGGACTTCAGCAATTGGATCTGTTTTTAACCCGCATTCTCAACACCCTCTTCCAGCAGTCCAGCGTGCTGCCCAAAACGAAACTTCACCTGCTGCTCAATTACGACCCCCAGCGCGTCATGATCGGTCTGGACCAGGCCCACACCCACGCCAGCAGTATCATTTATGCCGGCAACAAGGGGCTGAACCTGCTCAAGCTGAAATATCTGGGCCTGCCTGTCCCCCCCGGGTTCATCGTCACCACCGAGGCCTTTCGCTGCCGGGAATTGATCGATGGATTTGGTCCACTGAACAAGGACTTCCGCCAGCGGGTTCAGCGGCAGATTGCCCACCTTCAGGAAATAACCGGCAAACGATTTGGCGAACCGGCCAACCCCCTGCTATTTTCAGTCCGCAGTGGCGCATCCATCTCCCAACCCGGCATGATGGAAACCTTTCTCAACGTGGGCATCAACGAAGAAATTGCAGCGGGCCTGGCCCATAAAGCCAACAACCCCTGGTTCGCCTGGGACAACTACCGCCGATTTCTGCAGGGCTACGGCATGGCCATGGGATTGTCGCGCGACGATTTTGACGCCGTCATTGACGATTTCAAGGCGCGCCTGGACACCCCCTTGAAAAAAGGATTCACGGGCGAGCAGATGCGCATGGTGGCCCTGGCCTACAAATCCAGGATTCAAGATGACGGCGTGGCGGTTTTGGAAAACCCCCTGGATCAGCTTTTTATGGCCATCAATGCGGTGTTTGCGTCCTGGGAATCGGTGCGGGCACAGACATACCGCAAAATCATGGGCATTTCCGAAGACTGGGGCACAGCGGTGACCGTTCAAGAGATGGTGTTCGGCAACATCTCCCCCCAGGCGGGCTCCGGGGTTTTTTTCACCCACAATCCCCGCTGGCTGGGTGATACCTTGAGCCCGTGGGGTGACTTCTCTCTGGAAAACCAGGGCGAAGACGTCGTGGCGGGCCTGGTGAGAACCCTGCCCATCTCGGTCAAGCAGCAAGAGATAGAGATGCGGGACACCGACATCACGCTCGAGACCCATTACCCGGCCATTTTCACCGCCATCCGCAAATGGGCCGGCATGCTAGTCTACAAAAAGGGCTGGAGCCCCCAGGAGATGGAATTTACCTTCGAAAGCCCGTCGGCTGACGACACCTACCTGCTCCAGACCCGGGACATGGCCATCCGGGAACGAAAAACCGTGCTGACCTTCAACCTCGATGACCAGATCCAGGAGCGCTACCTGGGCCACGGCATCGGTGTCGCCGGTGGTGCCATGAGCGGCCGGGCCGTATTCACCCTGGAAGAGATCGATTATTGGCGCCAGACCGAGCCGGCCACGGACTTGATCCTGATCCGCGCGGACACGGTTCCCGACGATATCCGGGAGATTCATGCCGCCGACGGCCTGCTGACCGCCCGGGGCGGTCTGACCTCCCACGCGTCGGTGGTGGCCCACCGGCTGGGCAAAACCTGTGTGGTGGGTTGCGGCAACTTGATGTGCCGTGAAAAGGAAAAAATCGCTCTCTTCAACCAGGTGCGGATCGTGTCGGGCGACCACATTAGCATTGACGGTCGCGAAGGATCGGTCTATCAAGGATCGATGCTGCTCAGCGAAGCCTGACGACCGGCCATCGACTGGCCGTTAACGGCGCTGTTCCGGCCGACTGTGGAGGAACTGCCATGAACGAAGGGCAGATGAAAATCGGAGTCAACGGTCTGGGCCGCATCGGCAAACTGACGGTGTGGCATCATGTGGGGCGACGGTATTTCAACGAAATCGTGGTCAACGTCGGACGCACCTGCGGCAGTGGTCTGGCGGACATTGCCCACTACCTGGAGCGGGATTCCACCTACGGCGCCCTGCATGCCTTTCTGCACGGACACCGGGCCAAACCGGTCATCACGGATGTCGACGACACCACCGGTTGCATGGTTGTGGACGGCATTCCAGTGCGGTTTTTGAGAAAGGCCCGCAATCCCCAGGCCATCGATTGGAAATCGGTGGGCGTCAAACTGGTGGTGGATACCACCGGTCAATTTGTTGATCCCACCCTGCCTGCCGACCATGCCAGCGGTTCACTCAGGGGGCACCTGGAAGCCGGCGCCGAAAAGCTGGTGGTCTCGGCACCCCTCAAGCTCGCCAAAGAGGGGCTGTCCATGCCTGCGGACACGGTCACGACGGTGATGGGAATCAACGCCAACGACTACGACCCCCGGCGCCACCGCATCGTTTCCAACGCCTCATGCACCACCACCTGCCTGGCTCACATGATCAAGCCCCTGATCAACGCTTTCGGGGCCAAGCGGATCCTGTCGGCCTCGATGGCCACGGTCCATGCCGCCACCGGTTCCCAGCAGGTGTTGGACCGTCTGCCAAACGCCGGTAAAACCGATCTGCGAAAAAACCGCTCGATTTTGAACAACATCATCCTCACCACCACCGGGGCGGCCAAAGCCCTGAGGCTGGTGATCCCCGAAATGGAGCACATCGGTTTCATTGCCGAATCGGTCCGGGTTCCGATCAGCTCCGGCTCGTTGATCATCCTGGTTCTGAGCATTCAGGAAAACCCATCCGAAGATCCGGTCCGCCGTGGGGTGATCAACAGTGCTTACCGGCAGGCCGCACTGCTGGACCCCCACGAATACCTGCAATATACGGAGAACCAGAACGTTTCGGTCGACATCCTCGGCACCCCCCGGGCGGCCGCGGTGATCGAAGGCAGCGAGACCCATACCCGCACGGCCGATCTGAAGCTGGACCTGGCCAATGTCCCCGGGTTTCCCCAGTCGGTTCTGGACCATCTCACGGACACGGTGGTTCGCGCACCGGTCACCCAGGCGGTCATCTATGGTTGGTACGACAACGAAATGGGCAGCTATGTAAACATGCTGGGCGATCGAACCGTCAGCATCGCCGAAAACATGTAATCCGGAGTGGTCCGGATGCAGCAGCAGCCTTTACACCCGTGGCACCGTTGCAAACAGAGACGTGTCGCTCGATCAGGCCGGCTGAATCGATGCCGTCCGCACCGTCGACCCGACACCGGCAGCCGGGGACCCTTCGGCGCAACCGCAAAGCCCATGAAAAGGACTATCGATGAGCGAACGATCCGAATCCAAAGGCGATGAGTGCATTTGCATGGACATCCCCAAAGCGCTCTACAACCGGGTGGACGACTATTGCAAATCCGCTGGCATCGCTCCCAGCGAATTCATATTCGATGCGGTCAGCGAGAAGTTGTCGTCCATCCACCGCGAGCGACGCCGAAAACCCAGGCTCTAACGCTGTCACACCCGCCTCTCCAATGACCCACCTGTTCAATCTGCCGGCCCATCGACCCGTTCTGTGCCGGGACCCGCTCTCAGCCGTTCTCGGCCTGACGCTGATCCTGGTTTTATCGGGCTGCGCCGGTCTGCAGTTGAATCAATTCAACCGACACGCGGTACGCGGGGATCATCAGTGGATTGCCACACAAGCGGTCGCGTGCCACCAGGCATCCCACACGTGTGGGGAGTTGCACCTGATCAAGGGCAATGCCTGCCTGCAGCTAGCCGAGTCGAGCAGTCAACCCGCCGCCCATCTCGCCTGTGCCGCCGACCACCTCAAGCAAGGGCTCAGCCTGAAACCCTCCTGGTCGGAGGCCGACCGCCGGCTCGATCATCAAGAGCAGCTTTGCCGATCCCTGGACCATCTCCAGCACCTGCAAACCGGCGCTGCGGCCGAACAGACCCTGGAGCAGTTGGTTGAAGCGGCCCAGAGGCTCTACCAGCTGGCACCGGGCAGTGCGGCCGCGGTCTACTATCTCTCCAGCGCCCGTCTGGATCAAATGCGACCGTTGCTGCGGGAAATCAACCCCGCTACCCGGGTGGTGGTCTGCCAGCGGCTCAAACGCACCGCGACCGAGGTTCTGTTGGTGATGGAAATCGCCCGGGGTCAGGTGCCGCCGGGTTGGCACCGGTTCAGCGACCGCTACGAACAGCTGGCCTTCGAGTTAGGGATGGCCATGCAGACGGCCGGCTGCCGGTGACGCGGCAGCCGGCAAACCTAAACAACCTTCAGATGCCGCTCAATCTGTTGGCTGCCGACGGAATAAAGCGCATCCACAAAGGCTACAAAAAAGCTCCCGGGCCGATCGCTGACATCAAGGGCCAATTCCCCGCACAGACCGTAGACGCCGAAAGCGGCGGCCGCTGCAACCAGAAGGTCATCGCGGGCCACGGCACAAAATGCGCCCACCACCGCCGACAACCCGCAACCCAGGCCGGTCACCCGGGTCATCAGGGGCACACCGTTGGCCACCCGTAAAGCCCGGTCACCGTCGGTAATCAGGTCCTGGGCCCCCGAAATGGCCACAATGGTGTCATGTTGGCGGGCGATCGCGCCGGCAGCGTCGATCATGTCGTCGGACAGCAGAAGCGACGATTCCACCCCCCGGGTCTTGATGTCGGAATCGGCCAGGGAAAGCACCTCCGAAGCATTGCCCCGAATCACCGCAATCCGGGTTTGATCAAGAATGTGTCTGACGCTGCCGGTTCGGTAGACGGTGGCACCGGCACCGACCGGGTCCAGGATCACCGGGATACCCCGTTGATTGGCCGCCTTGGCGGCCAGTACCATCGCCTCGACCCATTTCTCGGACAAGGTACCGATGTTGAGCACCAGGGCGCCGGCCATGGCGGCCATTTCGGCCGCCTCTTGGCGGCTATGGGCCATCACCGGGGAGGCCCCCAGGGCCAACAGGATGTTGGCCGACGCATTCATTACCACCAGGTTGGTAATGTTGTGTACCAGCGGGGCGCGGGTTCGGACGGTCTCGAGGATCTCGGTGGTGGTGCGCTTCATCTCCATGGGTGGTCTCCTTGGGTTTCGAACAAAGGGCCTCCGACAGCCCGCCAGGTGCCTGCATCCCACAGACTCCCTGCCGTTGGGGGGATCTTAGGGCCTCGGCAATAAATAATTCCAGATCTTGCTTGTCTTTTGGCTCGCCACTGGTGTTACATCCGCCGCCACATATCCCGATATGCGCCGACGGATGTGCCTTGGTGTCGAACCAAAATCCGGCGCCATATTGTGGAATTATTTATTGCCGCGACCCTTATTTCGCCCGATATCGGCGTTATGCTCAAAATTTTATCCTCGGAATATCAACTATATGCCTGTGGTAAAATTTTTCGCATGCCTTGATCTCGACCAAAATTCCTCGTTTCTGGATGGACACTAACCTAACCATTTCCGGATTGCGCCGGTAGCGGGTCGATGATAAAAGATGGGCACCCTGGCCGGAGCGGCTGCGGGACAACATGCTTGGTCAAAGC
>JAWOIA010000084.1:0-20756 GCA_046484885.1 Desulfosarcina sp.
AGGGTTATGTTGGCGCTGATTTCGTTTATTGCCATGTGACCCGGCCCCTCGATCATAACCTGCACATCCTGCTCCCAGGCCTGTTTGGTCAGTTCTCCCAAGGTGATCAACTCCTCCACCTGGCAGGCATCGGTGGCGTCGTGCAGGCAGCCCGGCCGGCAGCCGTCCCCCAGGCTCAAGCTTACATCGTAAGACCGGCAGATTTCCAGCAGCCGGTCAAAATATTCGTAGAAGGGGTTCTCTCGATCGTTTAACTGCATCCAGGCAAACATGAGGCTTCCGCCACGGGAAACGACATGGGTGAGGCGCTCGCGGCGTTTTATTTTTGCGGCGGCGCTGCGATTGAGACCGGCATGGATGGTGAGAAAGTCCACCCCGTCTTCGCAGTGGCGTGCCACCACTTCGAAAATCTCATCCACCGTGAGGTCTTTGAGGTTTTTTTCGTAAAACCCGACGGCATCATAGATGGGGACGGTTCCGATCATGGCCGGCGACATCGCCACCAGAGCGCGCCGAAACTCCTGGGTTTTGCCATAGCAGCTCAGATCCATGATGGCTTCGGTCTTAAGTGCCAGGGCCAGTCTGGCCTTCTCCATCTCCAAGTCCAGGTTGCGGCAGTCCTTGGATATGCCCAGATTGACGTTGATCTTGGTGCGCAACCCTTGGCCCACACCCTCCGGCTCGAGATTGGGGTGGTTCCGGTTGGCCGGGATGATCACTCTGCCCACGGCGATAAGGTCCCGCAGGACGATGGGATCCAGCATCTCTTTTGCCGCGACGCGCTGCATGTGGGGGGTGATGATGCCTTTGCGGGCCGCGTCCATCTGAGTGGTGTAGTTCATGGCATGACCTTTTGCGGGTAACGGGTTCAAAGATTCAGGCGGGCGGGTTTTTTGGGGATGCCCAAAAAAAAAGGCCCGCCCGGGCGGGCCAGCCTGACAAAAGGATTCCAACTGCATTTTTTGTCATGCTTCCCTACGGCAGTACGATCTGCATCAGGTTCGAAGGGTCGGCGCCGTCGCGCCATCTCAGCCCCGTCACGGGGGCACCCCCAGCATCTGGTGATGAGTGCCCAGTCTATTGGGCATAAGGGGTCAAGTCAAGCCAAAAAAAACCGCGGTTATACCTCGGAGGCTGGTTGGGGCGAGGTGACGGTTACTGTGGCGCCGATCTGTTGAAAACGGCCCTGGATGTCGAAATGTCCCCGACCGATCTGGTAGGTGCCCTGAATAACGGTTTTTCCCGGACAGGCCAGGCCCGCCAGCAGAATGCACGACGCCGCCCGGATGTTGTCCGGGTGGGTCTGCGCCCCCCTGAAGGTGGTGGGGCCGTTGACGATGGCCAGGCCATCTTCTTCATCCAGTTCGATTGAGGCCCCCAGTTTTCTCAGTTCGGCCACCTGGCTGAAGCGCTTGTCGAAAATTCGTTCACGGATATAGCTCTGGCCGTCGGCAATGCAGGATAGGGCCATGATGGCCGGCTGGAAATCGGTGGCGAATCCGGGATAGGGACAGGTGAGTATATTAACCGGTTTCAGGTTCCTGCCGGGTGAGGAAACTTCCAGCACATGCCCCTTGATCTGAATAGCGACACCCATCTGGATCATCTTTTCGATCAGGATGCGAAGGTCACCGGGAGCAACGCCGATGATGGCAATCTTGCCCCCGGCAATTCCGGCGGCCATCATGAACAAGCCGGCATCGAGCCGATCGTTCATGGCGTAGTGGTCGATGGGGTTCAAGGCCGTCACGCCCTCCACCGTCAACGTCCGGGTGCCAAGTCCGTGGATCTTGGCGCCCATTTTGATCAGAAAGTTGGCAAAATCGGTGATTTCCGGGTCGGAGGCGGCATTTTCGATGACGGAGACGCCTTTTGAAAAACAGGCGGCCATCATCAGGTTCTCCGTGCCGGTGTGGCTGGGAAAATCCAGGTACATGGTGGCCCCCGTGAAATCCTCCCCACTGATGACAAACGCGTCATTGCTGGTGATGGCGGCCCCTAAACGGGTAAATCCCCGGTAGTGGTAGTTGAGGTTGCGGCTTCCCAAAGGGCAGCCGCCGACGCTGGGCAGCTTGACTTCCCCCAGCCGTTTGAGCAGGGGTGGGATGAAGAGCACCGATGCCCGCAGGCGGCGGGTGAGCAACTCGGGCAGGTCAGAGCGGCTCAACTGGGTGGCATCCACACAGACCACCTTTTCGTTGGGGAAGTAATCCACCCTGGCGCCGATGTGGCGCATGATATCAAAAGCCACGAGGATGTCGTTGAGCGGCGGAACATTGCGGATGACGCTGCAGCCGTTATCCGGGAGCAGGGAGGCAGCCAGCATGGGCAGAATTGCATTTTTAGATCCTTGGACACAAACACTGCCGCAAAGGGGCCGTCCGCCTTCGATTTCGATGCTTTCCTGATCGGTCATGGATTCTGCCCTTATGGTTCATTGTGAAGGCGGTGGCGTTTCGATTGAGACCGCCAGCGCTGCCTGTGGACCAACCGCCCTGTAAATAGACATAAAAGCGGGCCTACGGCAACTGGTTTTGCATCATTTTGCGACGGCTGCGTCAGGGGGGTAAAGGGGATCTTCCGGCATGATTCCGGTCGATCCGGCCGGATCAGGGGCCGTTCAGATCCCCGCCGTCCGTGGCAGGCCCCCTCCACCGGGGGGGGGGAATGAAGCTGGTTGACGTGCTGTCGATTAACGATCCGCCGTTGGCACCCATTAAAGGCGCCAAAAGCGCCTTCCCGCGGCAGGCATGGCGGGAGAGGCGCTTTTGGCGGTCGGTTGGGGTCCTGGGGGGGGGTCAGTGGTGACTGCCCTTGGCCTTGGACGTATCAATGATGGCTTTGACGATGCAGAAGGTCATGCCGATACCAATGATGTTTAAAGCGTACCAGAGACCGCCGTGAAAGACGATATGGCCGAGATCCCAGACCCATTCAAAAATGAAAGGAAGCATATTTTTCTCCTTAGGCGACTAAACGCTGGCCGGTTCCAGTTCCGGCCTGGATTGCGACTGCGTTTCCAAGGCTGCCGAGGTCTCGTCCGCGATGGGGTTCAGTTCCACCTCCTGGGGAAAGATCGGCAGGTAGCGGTAGGAGATCATGATCAGCATGATGCCATAGGCCACGGGTAAAATGGTGGTGGCGACCTCCTGCCAACTGGGATAGTACAGGACCCATTGGTCAAAGGGCATGACCGGTACGGCCATGACTTGGAGCACCATCACCCAGCGATTCACAAGGATGCCCATTACCGCCAGAAAGAGGGCAGCCACCCGCCAGGTGGGGTTTTTGCGCAGGGCTGGGCTGATCAAAATGATCGCCGGCACCACCCCGCCCAAAATGATTTCCGCAAAAACAATCCAATAGCCGTAAAGGGCGTTGCCGGTGTAAAAGTCCGACAGCGTCTGACCGAGGCCTGGCGCGGTGACGTTGGCCCAACGACTGAAATCAGCGGCCTTGGCGATAATATAGGTCAGGATCATCCAGCCGGAGATTTTGGCCAGCAAATCGACCACGTTGTCCTTGACCAACTTTTTGCGGGTCACTTTTTCAGTGATCCAGGTGATCAGCAGGGTGAAGCAGGGACCATAAGCGGCCGCGGACCAGGTAAAGAGAAAGAAGGTCCACGGCCAGATGAACAGCCCTTCCCGGAAGGCGAAGGGCCGGCCGAAGAGTACACCGGCCACACCTCCCAGAGACCCCTGGTGGAAAAAGGAGAGAAAGGCGCCCGTGGCGGCAAAGACGGCCATGACTTCGTGCATGTTGTGGGCCAGGTGGTGAAAGAACGGAACTTTGTTCAATTGGCGGTTTTCCAGGACCAGCGGGATGTACTCGATGGTCAGTACGGCGAAGTAGACCGACAGGCAAAAGGCCACTTCGGTCAGCATCGAGTGGATGTTGGCGTGCCAGAAGATGAACCAGCCGCGCAGGGGTTGACCGATGTCGATGGCCAGGATGAGCTGAGCTGAGCTGTAACAGATAAAGCCGATGAGCACGGCGTAGTTGATGATGTGTTTCAGCTCATCCTTCCCGATGATGTATCTGAGCAGCCCACAGAAAAAAGCCCCGCCGCCCAGGGCGATGACCGCCAGGTCCGCCCAGATCCAGAGGGCGAACCCATAGTAGTCGTTCATGTTGGTCTGGTTGAGTCCCTTGATCCAGACCAGCAGCATGGCATAAACGCCCCACGCCAGGACAGCGCCCACGATGGCCAGTCCCAGGAGAAACTGCCACAAGGGGCAACGTTTGACTCCGTTGGGTATTAAAGCAGAATCCATAGGGTAATCACTCCTTGATCGTTACGGTTTGCCGTTCTCATGCCATAGCCGTTACCGTAGACGCCTGGCTAATGCTGCTGCGCAATGGCAACCTGCCCGGTCTTTTCGTGGGCAAGATAGTTGTCTCCAGCCCGTCGCACCCATTCCCGGCTGGATAGATAGTAGATTTTGGTGTTGGTGCCCAGCCGCTCCAGGAGCCGAAACGCTCTGGGATTCCTAGATTTGTTGCCGTTGTTCGAATCCGGCTGAACAATGCGGTGAACCCGGTGACGTGGATTGTTGAGGTCGCCGAAAACAATCGCACCAGCCGGGCAGGCCTGGGTGCAGGCGGTCTGGTAGGCCGCTTCGGCCACGGTTCGCTCACCGTTCAGATAGACTTTGTTGCGGGCCGACTGGTAGCGGTGGTAGCAGAAGCTGCACTTTTCCACCACACCACGCATGCGGGGCGACACGTTGGGGCTGAGGTATTTTTCCGTGCCGAAGGGCCAGACCGGATCCCACCAGTTGAAATAGCGCGCGTGGTAAGGACAGGCCGCCAAACAATAGCGGCAACCGAAGCAGCGGGTGTAGATCTGGCTGACCACACCGGTTTCACTGCTGTAGTCGGTGGCCGTCGCCGGACAGACCGAGACGCAGGGGCTGTGCCCGCCATGGCCCTCGCAATGCTGGCACGGTCTGGGCAGATAGCAGATTTCCGTATCCGGAAAGGATTTGTCGTTGCTAAGTTTGTACACACGCATCCAGGTGATGCTGACCAGCTTGTTGGACTCATCCTCCCTGAAGGGCACGTTGTTTTCGGCCATGCAGGCCACCATGCAGGTGCCGCAACCGGTGCAGATGTCCAGGTCGATGGCCATTCCGTATTTCATGGGAGGGTTTTGCTTCTGCTCGTGTTTCATCAGAACCTCATGTCAGGTGGGTTAGGCTTTGGCCAGCTTGGCGCGTATTCCCCAGGCTGCGTCATGACCGGATGAGGGATCCTCAACAGGGCCGATGAGTTCATTGATGTTGACGCCTTTGCCGGCCAGGTAGCCGTCATAGGCGGTGTGCCCCAGACCTCTGGCCATGGCGATCACACCGGGCTTGATTCCCTCAAAGTGATGAACTCGGACCCGGGCTTGGCCGCGGGGTGTGGTCAGGGTAGCCAGGGCGCCCTCACGAAGCCCGATCGCTTGGGCGGTCTGCGGGTTGACTTCCACAAAACCATCGTCACCTTTAATGACGGTGTCGGCGACGGTTTTAATCATGAAGGGGGGCTTGCCGATGGTTCCGCTGGCGAGTAGAATGCTGTCATAGGGTATCAGCAGCAAGGGGAAGGCGCTCTCATCGCCTTCGGCCGGCACGGTGGCTGTGTCCATTTCAACCGCTTGCGCCGTCTGGGCGACGGGGGTTATGGCGTCCTCCACCCACACCCCCTCTTGCATGAGGGTGTCCCATTTCACACCCAGGGTGTTTTCGAGGCAGGTTTCGTAGTTCGTCCAGGGAAACGCCGCCGCCACGGCTCCGCCCATGCTTTTGGCCGTCATAATCAGGGTTTCCCCCAAATGGCGGGTGTTGAACTGAGGTGAGACCACCGGTCTGCTCAAGCCGATGACGGTTTTGGCAAGGCCGGCGCCCACGGGTACATCCGCGTATCGCTCCAGGTAAATGTGGTCCGGCAGGAGCAGATCGGCCATGGCTGAGGTTTCATCCCTGAAAGAGGAGAAGCTCACGATAAACGGGATGTGGGCCAGGGCGGCCTTGAGCTTCTGGTTGTCGGGCAGCTCGTGGCAGGGGTTGGCGTCTGCCACCATCAGGACCTGCAAGGGATAAGGCCCGCCGCCTGTAACCGCCTCGGCCAGGCGGTTGAGCAGATACCGGGCCTGGGTATACCGGCCGGCACCGGCGCCGTCGATGCGGGGTTGGCGCAGACCCGCCGCTGCCAGGTTGTCGGGGGTCACAGTCGGCCATTGGATATAGTCTGCCCGGGGGATGGCCCACATGCCACCCCTTTGGTTGAGGTTGGCACTCAAGGCGTTGAGGGTGTGGACCGCAACCGTTTCGCGCAGGCTCAGTGCCGTGAGCCCTTTGCCTCGGCCGCACAGGGCCAAGGGATGGGTTGCGCCGGCAAAGCCCCGGGCCAGGTCGGTGATCACCGCCTCACTCACGCCGGTGGCCTGGGACACCCGCTCTGGGGTGTAATGGGTCAGCAGCTGGTGTTGCAAGTCACTGAACCCCGCGAGGGCATCGGTATCTACCAGGTTGTGGGCGACCATCGCCGCAGCGATTCCCAGTGCCAGTTCGGCTTCGGTTCCGGGGTTGACTGGGACCCATCGAGTGGCTTTGGCTGCGCTGTTGGACAGGCGCGGTTCGACCTGAACCACGGTGGTACGTCTCTCTTTCCAGAGGCGGCCGGCCCGGAACATTCGGACCGGCGATCCCCAGCCGTCCATCAGGCCGCAGCCGAAGCTGAGGATGTAGTCGGCATTTTCTAAATCGAAACCGGTTCGGCCGCGGGCGCCGAAAAGTGTTTCTACGGCCAGCTCGTCGGCATCCTTCTGGGACGGGGTGCGGATGAAATTGGGTGATCCATAGGCGACCATGAACCGCTGGAGCAGGGACGGGACCGTACCGCTGTCCGACCCGGCAACGGCCGCTACGGTGTGGGCTTCGCCCCGGTTGCGGATATCACTTAGTTTTTGGATCAGTGTCGAAAGGGCTTCGTCCCAGGAGATCCGCTGCCATTGATCCTCGCCCCGCTGTCCGATGCGTTTCATGGGGGACTTGATGCGCGTGGGGCCGTAAAGCAGCTGCAGTCCCGATAGTCCCAGCGGGCAGATGCTGCCGTCGTTGACAGGGTGGCCGGGTTTCCCCTCGATTTTGACGGCCCGGCTGTCGACCTTGCGCACCGAGATGCCGCATCCTCCCGGACACAAGGAGCAGGTGGAGTCTTCGTAAACCACTTCACCGATGGGCGGCACCGGCGTCCACGGCCACATCTGCGTCCAGATAGCGACATCGTCAATCAGTTTCCATGGCAGCGGCGTCAGGGCCGTGCCCGCTGCGCCGCCCACCACAAACGATAAGAAACTTCTCCGGTCAACTTTCATGAATTTTCCCCTTACCTGGTATGTGAAGCGGATGCTGCCGTCGTTATCGGTCGGATCCCCCCCGCCAAGTTCTATTTATGACAGACAAAACAGGCGTCACGCTCGGTTTGGACGCTGGAGGTGTGATTTCCCGCCTCTTTGTGGCACTTGGCGCAGTCACTCATTTTCATGCGGTCCCAGCTGTTTTTCTTGATGCCGGCGATGTTCTTGCCCCAGATATCCCGGCTGTAGCCGGTGATCCGATTGGTTTCGTAGGGGCGGGATTGCTCCGACTCGCCGATGTGGCCGTGACAGGTAACGCAGTCCGTTCCGGCCCCGACCACATGGGCGGCATGGGAAAAGAAGACACAGTTGGGTTGACGGGCATAGGAGAGCCAGGGCACCTCACGTTCCTTGAAGACATACTGCTCAACAAAGACGGCTTCGTTGGGAGTGACGCCGATGCGGCTAGAGTGGCACTCTGTGCACTGGGCCAAGCGGGGGGTGCCGGAGAAACTGCCGTCTTCCCTGAAGAAGTGGCAGCTGACACAGCCGTTATCCACCTCGTGCACATGCAAGGCGTGATTGAAGCTGAAGGGCTGCTCTTTCTGGGAGTAGAGGAGTTTGGGAAAGATCACCCATCCCAACACCATGCTGGCAGCAAAACCGATGATGAAGAACAGGATGATCAAACCGCTGGCATTGCCATCGTCGGTGTGGTCGGCATGGGCCGCGTTGTCATCCATCACCTCTTTGGACTTGTCGTTTACGGTACTCATGGAATCTCCGTCAACCGCTGTGTGAGGGTCTCTGCTGTGAAACCGTCACCGATTTAACCCAAACTCCCGCACCAGCCGCGGCACCCTTTGCCCGCACCGAAAGTTCACTTTACGGACCCGTTGGTATGGCTGCCGATGCCTTCATCTTGTTTCAGTCGGGATGTGATCCCGTGCATGGGTGACCAACACGGAAGGTGGAACATGCGACTTACTATCGGCCGTCGCCTGTTTTGTCAAGAAAAAATCCTTGAAAACAGGCCGTTGACCGGCTCTGGGCGGCGCCTGCCGGCCGTTGCCTGCCGGCGCTTTAATCGCAGGTGGCCCGGTTTTGGGGCGGGATCCACGGTCGGGTGGGCCCGACGCTATCAACATGGCGGCCGGCGGCAAACGGTCCTAACGGACTTGACATGTGAGGCCCGAATGTTATTTTGGTGCTGGTTTTTGGACGGTGGTTCCCACATCCGGGATCGTGTCCCCCGTTTTGTCCCCGGGTCGTCGTCGTAGTCCGGTGTGGGCTCCGACCGAGCCTAGTGCCCATCCAGAAACGAGGAATTTTGGTCGCGATCAAGGCATGCGAAAAATTTTACCACAGGCATATCGTTGATATTCCGAGGATAAAATTTTGAGCATAACGAAGATATCGGGCGAAATAACCGTTTATGGATGGGCACGAGCCTAAGGTGGTGTCGATTCCATTGCCTGGATCCAAAACAGGGCGGAAGCGGCCGGCTGTTTCTTTTCCGAGCTTTCCATGCAAAGGCCGAGGAGACCGTGCATCCATGATTGAAGTCAAGCATCTGACCAAACGGTTCGGCGATCATCTGGCGGTGGACAACATCTCCTTTAGCGCTGAAAAGGGCGAAATAATGGGTTTTTTAGGCCCCAATGGTGCAGGCAAGTCGACCACCATGCGCATGATCACCGGATTTTACCCGCCCACCAGCGGCACGGTCATCGTCGGTGGAAGCGATATTTCGACCCACGCCATTGCCGCCCGCCGAAAGATTGGCTACCTGCCCGAAAATGCGCCGGTGTACCCCGACATGACGGTGAGCCGATATCTCAATTTTTGTGCCGAGATTCGCGGTTTTTCAGGAGCGTCCAAGCGGCAGCGATTGGGTGAAACCCTGGAACGGTGTTTTCTGGCCGAAGTGCGTCATCAGGTGGTCAACACCCTTTCTAAGGGGTTCAAGCAGCGGGTCTGCTTTGCCCAGAGCATCCTTCACGATCCCGAATACCTGATTCTCGACGAACCCACTGACGGGCTGGATCCCAACCAGAAGCACGAGGTGCGGCTGATGATCCGGGAGATGAGCGCCACCAAGGCCATCATCTTCTCGACGCATATTCTGGATGAGGTAGACGCCGTCTGTAGCCGGGCCATCATCATCGCTGCCGGCAAAGTGGTGGCTGACGACACGCCGGAGGGGCTGCACCGGCGCTCGGCACTTCATGGCTCCGTTGTCCTCACTGTCACGGGCGCCGCAACCGACGGCCTCGAAAAGCGTATCGCGGAACTGGACGGGGTCTCTTCAGTCTCGATTGTTGAAACCGATGGCGATCGACGGACCCTGCGCGTTTTTCCCATCGATCCGTCCATGACGGTGGCTGACCGGGTGATCGCTTCGATCACCGCGGATGGGGTGACCATCGCCTCGGTCTTCGTTGAACAGGGCCGACTGGACGATGTGTTCCGCGATATCACCACCGTCAATTGACCCTCTCTTTTCGCAACGTGTTCAGCCAACGGAGTGGCCCATGCAGAACGTAAATTTTTTCAGGAACATACGAATTATCATGCAGCGTGAGTTGGCCGGGTATTTCGGCTCGCCGGTGGCCTATGTCTTCATCGTGATTTTTCTCCTGCTGGCCGGTTTTTTCACTTTCTACGTGAGCAACTTTTTTGAAGTGGGGCAGGCCGACCTGAATGGATTCTTTCAGTGGCACCCCTGGCTGTTCATGTTTCTGGTACCGGCGGTTGCCATGCGTCTGTGGGCCGAGGAGCGGCGCTTGGGGACCATCGAGCTGCTGTTAACTCTGCCGGTGACGATCACCGAGGTGATTCTTGGCAAATTTGTGGCCGCCTGGTTCTTTATCGGCATCGCCCTGGCCCTCACCTTTCCCCTGGTGCTTACGGTCATGTACCTTGGCAACCCCGATTTGGGGGTGATCCTGTGCGCCTACCTGGGCTCTTTCCTCATGGCCGGAACCTTTTTGAGTGTCGGCAGCATGACTTCGGCGCTCACCCGCAGTCAGGTGGTCAGCTTCATTCTGGCGGTGGTGGCCTGCCTGTTTTTGATTCTGGCCGGATTCGCACCGGTCACAGCGGTACTTTCAGGATGGGCGCCGGTGTGGCTGGTGGATCTGGTCTCCGCCACCAGCGTCCTTTCTCGTTTTGCTTCCATCTCCAGGGGCGTGTTGGACTTCAGGGATTTGCTCTATTACCTGTCGGTGATGACCTTCATGATCTTTGTCAACGGCGTTATTCTGCAAAACCGGCAATCAGCCTGAAGGAGGCCCGAACCCATGCGTACGGGGAAAAAACCCATTGGAAAAACAGTTTTTTCGGTCGGCGGCGCCGTATTGGTTCTCGTCATCGTGGTCGCGATAAACATCCTTGTTTCCCGCACCACCCTACGCTGGGATGCCACCGCCGACGGCCTTTATTCCTTGTCCCAGGGAACCCGGACCATTCTGGCTGAACTGGATCAGGATGTGGCGTTCAAAGTGTTTTACAGCCGGCACGTGGTCAACGTGCCGGCCCAGATCAAAACCTTTGCCCAGCGGATGATCGATTTTCTCTCCGAGTATGAGCAGCACGCCAATGGTCGCATTTCGGTTGAAATCATCGACCCCAAGCCCGATTCCGAAGAGGAGGAGTGGGCGATCAAGTATGGTATGAAAGGCCTGAGTCTGCCGACCGGGGAGCCGCTGTATCTGGGGTTGGTGGCCGTGGCGGCCGATCAGGAGGAGACCATCCCTTTTCTCGACCCCACCCGGGAGATGCGGCTGGAGTACGATTTGACTCGAATGATCACCCGGGTGATGACGCCGGATCGCATGAAGATCGGTATTTTCAGCAGTTTGCCGGTTTTCGGTGCCGGCGCCACGAACATGGTCATGGGGGGGGGACGTCCCGACATGGAGCCTTGGTTTTTCATTCAGGAACTGGGCAAGAGCTATGACCTGATTGACATTGCGGGCGATGCCGACCGAATCGATCCGACGGTGGATCTGCTGGTGCTGTTCCACCCCAGAAACATGTCCGATACGCTGGCGTTCGCGGTGGATCAGTTTATTCTGGGCGGGGGCAACGCCATTGTCTTTGCCGACCCGCTCTCCCTGATGGATGACCCTCGCCTGGGGCCCGGCGGCTCCGTTCCCAAAACCTTGTTTGAGGCCTGGGGCATCACCATGGACGCGGGACAGGCCATTGCCGATTACAACTACGCCACACGTCTGAGAGATCAGGACAACCAGGTGGAGACCAACCCGATGTGGCTTTCGACCCAGGCGGGAGCATTCAACACCGACAATCTGATCACGGCCAACCTGGAGTCCATGCTGCTGCCCGTGGCCGGTGCCATCGAAGTGTTGCCGGACAGCCCTGTTGCGATGGAGCCCCTGATCCTGTCCAGCCCGAACAACCAGATGGTTGACGCCGCTTCGCACATGATGGATGTGGAAATCTTGTGGCGGGATTTCAGCCCAAGCGGGGTGGTCCGCAATCTGGCGGTGCACCTCTCGGGCCGTTTTCCGACGGCTTTTCCGCAAGGCCGGCCGGTGGTGGATTCCGCGGCCGGTCCAACCGAATCCGAAACCGACGCCGCTGAACCGGATCGACCGTTGAAGGAGGGGACGGCCGCTTCCGTGATTGTGGTGGTGGCGGACAGCGATCTGCTCTACGACGGCTACTATCTGAGCCAGCAGAACCTGCTGGGTTATACCATCTCCAATATATTCAACGACAACCTGAACTTTCTGCTCAATGCCTGCGAGATGTTGACCGGCAACCCGGCCCTGATCGGCATCCGATCCCGAGGTACCGTTGAAAGGCCGTTCACGCGGGTGCAGGCGTTGGAGCTCAAGGCCCAGGATCGCTGGTTGAGTCAGGAACAGGCGCTTGTGCGCCAGGTGGAGGAGACCAACGCGACCCTGCGCCTGCTCGAGCAGCAGAAGGATGCTTCCCAACGGGCGATTTTGAGTGAGGAGCAAGAGCAGGAGATCGCGCGCTTCCAGGAAGAGAAGCTCCGGATCAATCGCGAACTCAAGACCGTGCGCCGCAACCTGAGGGCCGAGATTGAGCAGTTGGGTGCGGTGGTCAAATTTTTGAACATCTTTTTTATTCCCCTGCTGATCGGGATCGGTGGGGTCCTTTTCGCGATCGTCCGAAGGAGGAAGGTATAATCGATGAAGGGTAAGACGTTTCTGATACTGCTGGCGGCAGCCGGGGTTTTAGGGATACTTCTGCTGATTCGCTTCGGCGACAGAACGGGCAGCGGCGAGGTCAAAATGGGAGAACGGCTCTTTGCCGACTTCCCGGTGAACGAGGTGGCCACCGTGACCCTTGCCGACTCCGAGAATCGGGTGACCCTGGTCAAAGGGGAGACGGTGTGGCAGGTTCAGGAGCGCGACGGCTATCCGGCCGATTTTGATGAACTCAGTGATTTGGTGGTCAAGATCGCGCGCTTGAAAATCGGCCGCAGCTTCCCGGGAACACCCGAGAGTCTGGCACGGTTGAACTTGCTACCCCCTTCCGACTCAGCGGCTGCGGCCAGGGGGAGGCAAATCACCTTGACGGATCAGGCGGGCACTACCCTGGCCGATCTGCTCGTTGGTCAGATCCGGGAGACCGATGCTGGGGCAACCGCCGGTCAGTACCTGAAAAGAAGCGATGCGGATACCGTCTATTTGGTGGACGGCAACTTTCGGTTCCTGAGAACGGCACCGGCCCAATGGCTAAAAAGAGAGATTCTGAATATCCAGGCGGATGAGGTCGCAACGGTGGCCGTATATGCGGCCGACTCGACCGACCCGCTGGTCACCCTTTCACGACCCGGGCGGGGAGAAGCGGCCCGGATGACACCCGTTCCAGCGGGAAGATTGGCCGACCCATTAAAAATCCAACAGGTTATCGACGCTTTGGCCCCCCTGGCCGTGGATGACGTCCATGCCGTTGAGGCCACTGGGTCAGTCGAACAAACCGCTTCCGCCCGACTGGAGTACCACCTTTACGATGGGCGGCGCATTTCCATCTTTCCTGAACATGACGGCCAGGACCGCTACACGCTGCGGGTGGCCGCCGATGAATCGGCCCTGGCCTCCACCGGTTCCGGTGCGCCCCGACCGGCCTCGCAGGACGCTGAACCGCCGCATGAGCCGGGCGTTACGCCCGACGCGGCCGCCGGGGCCGTGAAAACCGCCCAACAGATCAACGATGAACTGGGGCCATGGGTCTTTTCGGTGAAGAAGTGGTTGCATGACAGCTTTGTCACCGATCCGGAAAAGCTGCTGCAGGAACCCGAGGAGGAGCCGGCCTCGTGAGGGTCGCGGCCGGCATCGATGTCAGGGAGTCTCCGATCGGGGCTGAATGATAACCGCCGCCGCCCGCTCGTCGTTGAGGTAGGCGGCGGCAAGCGCGGCGACCTCCGCTACGGTCACCGCGCTGTAGTCATCGACAAAACTTCTGGCCCACTCGAACTGTTGGGGGTGGCGCTGGGATCCGGTCATCACACTATTGAGCCAATACCCGTTGGTTCGTCGCAAGGTGGTGATGGCGGTCAGGGTCGGGTCGACCGCCCGCATCAGCTCATCGGCGCTGACCCCGTTGTCAGCCAGGTCAGCGGCGATGGCCTTGATTTCAGCCAACAGGGCGCTGCTTTGCTCCGGGTCCACCGTGATGCGGGCCTGAAGTACGCCGTAGCCGGGGTAGGCTCGACTGGACCGGTTGAATGCGAAAGGCGAATAGGCGACTCCCAACTTCTCCCGAATTTGCTCCCGGAGGCGGTTGGAGAAAAGATCGCTAAGGACGGACAACCGGCGGGTCCGGCTGATGTCCCAGAAGTCTTCCGTTAGCCAGGCGGCAACCACCATAGCCTTGGGAATCTGGGTGGCCACATCGATGGTGTGGATGGTCCCCACCGGAAGATGGGGCAGATCAGCCCGGGCCGGGGAGGCATCGCCGCTGCGTTGGGGGAGTGCGCCCAAGGTGCGGCTGGCCAGTTCGATGGCTTCATCGAGGTCAAAGTCGCCGACGATGGAGAGTTCCAAAGGGCCGGCGTGCAATTGGGGGATGATCCAGTCCCGGATGTCGTCCAGGCCAATGGCCGCCGTTTTTTCCAAGGGGGGCATACCGAAGCGGTTGTCCCCGCCCGCCAGCAGGCGTGAGCCCTGGATTTTCATCATCCCTTCGATCGATCGGGTGGAAGACTCATAGTCCTGACGCAGTCGCTCGCGGGCCAAGGTCAGGGACTCGGGGCGAAAACCCGGATCCGTCACATGGGCGTAGAGCAGCTGGAAAAGCAGGGCTACTTCATCCGAAACGGTTTTTCCAAAGAAGTTGAAATGGGTTTCGGTGATTCCGAAATGGACGCGGGTGCTTTTGCCGCTCAGGGCCCGCCGCAAACTGTCGCTGTCCATCGCTCCCAGACCGCTCTCGTTGACCGTTGTTTCAGCCAGCAGGGAGATGCCCGGAAGGGGTTTGGGTTCCGCTGATTGGCCATGGCCGAAAATCAGATTGGCCAGCACTTCGTTGGTCTGAAAGTCGGTTGGTTTCAAGTTGAGCGTGAAACCGTTTTCGAACTGGACACGGGTGATGCCCAGATCCTCCAGGACCTCGTGCGAGGTGATCGCACCGTTTGCGGGCGGATCCGGCAAATAGGGGAACGAGACAATGACTGGATCTGCGATGGGGTGGACCGCCCTGTCAGCCGATGCCAGGACGCTGCGGCGAATCAGCTCCTGCGGCGCAAGGGGTGACCCGGATTTCAGATCGGCGTTGCCGGTGACGAGGATCAGCCGGTGGTCATCAAACCAGTTCTCCTCGAAAACCTGAAGGAGCTGGGCCACTGTGGCCGATTCGACCACGGAGAGCAGGTTGCTCATCTCCTGTTCGGGCGATTGAATCACCCGGTCGCCGGCCAGGTTCCGGATGATGGAACTGGCTATGGTCGTGCTGTTGCGGGTGGGGGCTTCCCGTACCGCATTTTCCAGCCTTCTGACAACCTCCTGCTTGACCCGGTCCACTTCGGCTTCAGTAAACCCATGCAACCGAGCCCGTCGCAGTTCCTGTTCCAGTACGGCCAGGGTCTCCTCCCAGTTCTCAGCGCTGCTGTCGGCAGAGATTTCGGCATATCGGATGCGATTGAGGTAGATGCCGCTGCCGATGGTAGCCGCGGTGAACGGGGCCCCCGGGGCTCTGAGGAGGGTGTCCAGACGATGTTGAACGACCCGGTTGCCCATATCCTCGATCAGCTGTCGGTGGCGCAAGGCCAGTGAGTCCGGAGCCGGATCGTGGGGCCGGATCACCTTGATGCTGACCGCCGTTGCGCCCGCCTCCGGTTCATAGTGGTAGAAGGGTTTGACCCCCTCATGTCGGAATTTGCTGAACTCCGGCGGGGCCGGGGGTTCTGAACGGGGCACAAAGCTGCTGAATTGGGCTTCGATCAACCGTTCCGCCAGGGGTATGGAAAACTCACCCACCATGACCAGCACGGTGTTGTCGGGCCGGTACCAGGTATCGTAAAATGCCTTGATCAACTCCCGGTCAGCCTGCTCGATTACGCTCGCCCTGCCGATGGGCAGCCGCTCGGATACCAGATGGCCCGGCAATTCAAATCCCAGGGTGGCTTTGAACGTTCGGTAATCGGCCGAGTCCCGGGATCGTTTTTCCGCCAGAATGACCCCCCTTTCGCGTTCGACCTCTTCTTCCAGCAACAGCGCTCCCATGGCATAATCACGCATCACCAGCAGTGCCTTTCTCAGGTTCTCCTCGTCGCCGTTGGGCAGAATGATGTCGTATACGGTTTGGTCGAACCCGGTGCGGGCGTTAACGTCATTTCCAAACTGCATGCCGATGCTCTGGAAATAGCGCACCAGCTCTCCGGGAGGAAAATGAGTCGATCCGTTGAACAACAGGTGCTCAAGGAAATGGGCGATGCCCTGCTGAGCATCCGTCTCGTTCAAACTGCCGGCCCGGACGAAAAGGTGAAGACTGACCCGGTCTTGGGGGCGGTTGTTCGGCATGAGAACATATCGAAAACGGTTGCCTAAACGGCCGAACACCAGGGCCGGGTCGGGATCCAGGTCACTGATTTCGTGCGGCCACGGCGGGTTGGGCAGTTCGGGGCTTGGTGGTTGCTCGGCATGGGCAGCGGGCAGCGCGGACTGGGAGAGAGCGGGGCTTGGCGGCAAGAATCCGCCGATGCCGCCCCACAGCATTCCCGCCAACGTCAGGACCACAATCAGTCGCCCGGCGGGTTTGGGTTCGGTTTTCAAGGGTGAGGTACGCTTCATGGGGACCCCTTTGGTTGATGGCTGCGAAATTTACAAGGAGAAAGTAATACCGTGGCGCGGAAAAACAATACGTGACGGCGAACCCATAGATGAGAAAAGCCCTTCGTCCCATGGTTAAAAGGGGGGCGCCGAAAGGCTTGTTTCAAACCAAGATCGGTAAAAATAGGTGTTTTAGGACGCGGAAGAACTACTCCTTCTTGACGTAAAGACCCCTTGAACGGGCCTCGACTTTACCTTTTTTGCGCAGTTTATACAGAGCATTGCTCACTTGACGGGAACTAAAGCCGGTCTTTTTTTTGAGTTTTTCTATCGTAACACCGTTGCGACTGCGGCTGATTAAGCCCAAGATGCTGTCTAACAGGGTTTGATTTCCCTCAGCAGCGGGGGGGGTGGTTTCAACTTCGATCGGGGCGGCTTTTTTCGGCGCCGCTTTCTTCCTTTGTTTCGGGGGTGCCTGGGTCAGCGCCTTGGCCGGTTTGATCCCTGCACCGACCTTTCGGGCAGCCGGGGTCCTTTTGGCCCGGGTCGTGCTCCCGCTTTGAGCCGCGATCGCTTCGGCCATTTTCTCTATCTGCTTCCCAAGCGAAGCCAGTGAAACGGAGATGGCCATCAGTTCTTTTTGAACATCCTTCATCAGCTCAAACCTCCTTTTATTTAAATTTTTAGCTTTAAAATTAATTAGTTAATTTGAGCCCTAATATATTTCTCCCTTAAAGTCAAGCGCTGTTTCGGGTCTTGCGTCGACTGCGATAGAAGAGACGGCCGCCATGGGCGAGCCTGCGCTGCAGATGAGGTGAGTGGTGGCTGTAGAAGTGATGAGCCGAATCTGATTATTCGGGGAACTGCCCCAAACGGGCGACGGCACGGTCAAGCGGACCGCCGCAGGGGTCACGGCTCTCTGATAAAGGCCCACCAGATGTAGAAGAAGAAAAAAAGCCAGGCCGCGATGGCGACGGCGTAGGCCTTCCAATCGGTCTTGCGTGACGCCATACCGCTCTTATTGACTTTCCCAACGGGGAGCTTGCACGACGGGCACAGCTCCACGTTCAGGGGCATGTACTCCATGCATTCCGGGCATTTTTTCGAAATATACCGGTTTGCCTCGCCGGGGTGATCAGCGGTTTGCGGTGCGTTCATGTCAACCCCATTCTGTCTGTGTCGCGGCTCGAAAAGCCCCAGTTTCTCGGGGTGACCGCTACTCCATGAATGCTGTTTCAATGACGATCTGGCTTTCGTTGCGGCGTGCTTCCATCCAGTCCTGGATCACAGCCCTCTGTTTTTGCCTCAGGAGCATGCTTTCGATGTCGTCCTTCTCGCTTTCAAAACCATCGGCGGGCGGGGTTTCCCTTTCGGCCAGCCGAAGCAGGTAAAAACCCGCGCTTCCTTGCACCGGCGATTCGCTGATCGCGTTGGCCGGGGAAAGCTGAAAGGCTGCTTGGGAGAAATTGGGGTCGGATCCGATGTCGGGTATCGCGGTATTGCGTTTGAAAAGACCGGTTTGCTCAATGGGCACCTCAAACTTTTCGGCGCTGGCTTCAAAGCTCTCCCCCGCACGCAGGTCCGCGGTCATGGCTTCGGCTTCCTCCCTGGCCCGGTTATTGCGCATTTTATTGATCAGATCCGCCTCCACCCGGAATTGAACCGCTTCGAGTTGTGGAATCTTGGCATCGATGAATTCCGTCGGCTGAATGATAAAATACCGGCCGCCGATGCTCTGGATCTCACTGATTCCATCCACCTCGGTGGCAAATGCGGCATCGGCGAAGGCCATGCCGTCCCCGGCCAGTTCTTCCGGTCCCTGGCGGTTGAAGGGGCCGGCTTCCAGTACGGGCCGTTCAAATATTTTGGCATTGTCGACTAGGTCATCCTTGTCGTAACACCCCTCGTAAAACAACTCGGCCTGATCGTAGGCCAGGAGTTGCGCTTCCCTCTCGGCCAGAGCGCGAAGGATCTCTTCGCGGCTTTGATCCAGGGTTCTGAGGGAGGCCTCTTCAACCGATTCCACCTTGATGACATGCCATCCAAATTCGGTTCTCACCGGGTCGCTGATCTCCCCGGCTGCCATGGCGAAGGCCTGATCAGCGAACGGCTGGACCATCTGGTCTTGCTCGAACTTGCCCAGGTAACCGCCCTGATCTTTGGCGGGATCCTCGGAGTAGGTGCGGGCCAGTTCGGCAAAGTCCTCACCGTCCCTGGCCATCCGGGTGACCGCTTCGGCCCTCTCTTTGGTCTTTAGAACGGTCGCCTCATCTGCACCGGGATCGAGCCGTATCAGAACGTGCCGGGCTTCAACGGTTTTTTCGGTTCTAAAGTCGGCGATGTTGGCATCATAGTACTGCTGGATGTCGGTATCACTGACCGTAACCTGAGCCGCAAAGTCAGCCGGGTCGAAAACCACATACCTGGCCCGGGTCATGGGGTCGGTTTTGTAGGTCTCCTGATGGGTTTCGAAATAGGTCCGGATCGCTTCCGGTGTGGGTTTGAGATCGTCGTAGCGGTCAGGATCAAATCGCACATAATCGACATTGACCGCACTGTTCTGCCAGTCGTACCAGAGGCGTGCTTCATCCTCGGAAACTTTTGCGGCGCTTATGATTACCCGGCTGAGTTTTTCGCCCAGCAACACCTGTTTCTGTTCGGCTTCAAATTCTTCCGGGGTCAAGTGGATCTGGGCCAGCATAGCGCGATAGCGGCGATTGTCAAAATGACCGTTGTTTTGGAATACGGGAGTGTTCATGATCGAATCAGCGACTTCGACGTCGGTGACCCGCAGGTTCAGTTTGGCCGCCTCCTGCAGGATCAGCCTGCGGTCGATCAGTTGGTCCAGGGCCTGTCTTCGGATCTGGAGCAGCTCAATTAGACCCTCGTTCAGGCTCGAGCCGAATTGTTGGCGGTACTGCTCGATCAGGTTGCTGTAGGCGCGGCGGTACTCGGTGATGGTAATGATCTCATCGTTGACGGAGGCGACTTTGGTTGCCTCCTGAGAACGGAAACTGCCCACTCCCCAGAATACGAACACGATTACGATGGCGAACAGGATCACTTTGATCATCCAACTGCCGGCATGTTTGCGCATCACGCTGAGCATTCAAGACCTCTTGGGTTCCGTCACGGCAGCAGGATCCTTGGCAAATCCTGCTGGTTATTGGGGCTATTGGGTTTTTTTGCCTGCTGCCGGGATGCATGAAAAGGTACCGTGGATGACACACAGCGTCTCCTGCTGGTTGGCCTTCGATCCGCAGCAACCAAAATATCTCGTTTTTTCAAACCATTGACATACGTGCCGCCGCACATTTTGTCAACAGTTTACCGTTGGGCGACGTCGCCAGACAACAATCGGATCGCTGAATGCGGCCGCCTGTCATTTTTGTCTGATCCAACGACGGTCGATCGGAACCGCTCGGCTGTCAACAGTGTTCATCCATGGAGGTCATTTTGAGCCGAAGGCGGATATCGAATGCAACAGCCGTTTATGGATGGGCACTGAAATATGCGTTGACAGGCCAAACTGATTT
The DNA here is from genome assembly GCA_046484885.1 of Desulfosarcina sp. Taxonomy (GTDB): domain Bacteria; phylum Desulfobacterota; class Desulfobacteria; order Desulfobacterales; family Desulfosarcinaceae; genus Desulfosarcina. The sequence goes on from JAWOIA010000084.1 coordinate 20,154, forward strand.
TGTTACCCTGCGCATCTGTTTTCGGGGCTGTAGCTCAGCTGGGAGAGCGCATGACTGGCAGTCATGAGGCCAGGGGTTCGAGCCCCCTCAGCTCCACCATTTAGCCATCCAACGTAGTCCAGTAAGTTAGAAAAAGCCCTTAAATTTAAGGGCTTTTTCTGTTTATGGGGTCCAGCAACGTCCGATGAAAGCCGTTGATAACCTGGGTAAATATGGGTAAAAATACGGGTAGCGCCCCTGAGCACTGAACCAGTTACCCGCAAAAAGAGGGAAAAGCCCATGCTTACTGACACCGGCGTAAAGAATGCCAAGCCCACGGCCAAGCAATCCAAACTCAATGACGGCGGCGGCCTGTTGTTGATAGCACCGCCTTGATCGGCAAGGGGCGACGTTCCCCCGCCACGACCGGAGAATATCCGCTAGTCCGACCCGGCGATGGTACAGGAGGCGCACACATGCCTGGATATCGCGGCGGATGTAGATCCACTTCGAGCCCCGGTACTGCTGTACGCCTCGCGCACCGGCTGCAGATCGGCTAACAAGGGCCGCCCCACCGATCGGCCGTCGATCTCCAGGATCGCTTCGGTCGGAGCCGGTTCGAGC